>JAYSWX010000008.1:0-15580 GCA_043717855.1 Phyllobacterium sp. | reverse complement strand
GTCAGCCAAGCCTTGCGAATAGAATTTGCTGCCCTTTACAGGCTAAGTTAAATCATTCAAGCACACTTTCTGAAAGCACAGGCGGCCCCCGCTTGCTGCGCTTGCAAAATAAATTTCTGATGCGATGGAGATCTAAAATGGACGCAAAAACCAATAGCAGCGCGGGCAAATGCCCGGTTATGCCCGGTGTCAGCCCAAATGCCAGCAACGAGGCTCGTTCCAATCGCGACTGGTGGCCAAACCAGCTAAACTTGAAAATTCTCCATCAGCATTCCGCGCTTTCCAACCCGATGGGCGCATTTAATTACGCTGACGCCTTCAAGGCGCTTGATCTCGCCGCATTGAAAGCAGACCTCTACGCGCTCATGACCGACAGCCAAGACTGGTGGCCTGCTGACTATGGTCATTACGGACCCTTCTTCATCCGTATGGCGTGGCACTCTGCCGGAACATACCGCACCGGCGATGGTCGCGGCGGCGCGGGCAATGGCACACAGCGCTTTGCCCCTCTGAATTCCTGGCCGGATAACGTCAGCCTGGACAAGGCCCGCCGCCTGCTCTGGCCTGTAAAGCAGAAATACGGCAACGCCATTTCATGGGCGGATTTGATGATTTTGGCAGGCAATTGCGCCATCGAATCAATGGGCCTGCCTACATTCGGTTTCGGGGGCGGCCGTGCCGACGTATGGGAACCAGAAGAAGATATTTACTGGGGGGCGGAAGGCACATGGCTCGGCGACAAGCGCTACACTGGTGAGCGCCAGTTAGAAAAACCATTGGCGGCAGTGCAAATGGGCCTCATCTACGTTAATCCTGAAGGCCCGAACGGCAATCCGGATCCGCTGGCCTCCGCGCGCGATATTCGCGAAACCTTTGCCCGTATGGCAATGAATGACGAAGAAACCGTAGCGCTTACCGCTGGCGGCCACACATTCGGCAAAACCCATGGTGCGGGTGATCCAACGCTCGTGGGCCGTGAGCCGGAAGGCGCAGGCATTGAAGAGCAGGGCCTTGGCTGGAAGAACAGCTTTGGCACAGGCGTTGGCGCACACACCACATCCTCCGGCCTTGAAGGTGCGTGGACGTCTAATCCGATTGCGTGGGACAATGGCTATTTCGATATGCTGCTCGGCCACGAGTGGGTTTTGACAAAAAGCCCATCCGGCGCACAGCAATGGACACCGACAAACATCGCCGAAAAAGACTTGGCTCCAGATGCGCATATCGCGGGTCTGCGCCACGCGCCGATGATGTCCACCGCCGATATGGCCATGAAGGCGGACCCGATTTATTTCGAAATCTCCAAGCGCTTCCACGCCAATCCGGACCAGTTCGCCGATGCTTTTACCCGCGCTTGGTTCAAGCTGACTCACCGCGATATGGGCCCGAAAGTGCGGTATCTCGGGTCCGAAGTGCCAGCCGAAGATTTGATCTGGCAGGATCCAATTCCAGCCGTTGACCATGCTTTGATTGACGCGTCAGACATCGCATCCTTAAAGGCGAAAATCCTAAACTCAGGCCTGTCTATCGCGGAATTGGTTTCAACTGCATGGGCGTCAGCGTCCACCTTCCGTGGTTCCGATAAGCGCGGCGGTGCGAATGGCGCACGCATTCGTTTGGCCCCGCAAAAGGATTGGGAGGTCAACCAACCATTACAGCTGGCCAAAGTGCTGGCAACATTAGAAGGCATCCAGCAATCATTCGGCAAGAAAGTGTCACTGGCGGATTTGATCGTGCTTGGCGGTTCGGCTGCCATCGAGCAAGCTGCCCGGGCTGCTGGTCATGATGTAACCGTTGCCTTTGTGCCGGGCCGTATGGATGCTAGCCAAGAACTGACCGATATCGAGAGCTTTGAATATCTCGAGCCGATTGCCGATGGTTTCCGCAACTATCAACCTAAGACTTATAGCGTTTCATCCGAAGAATTGCTGGTCGATAAAGCGCAACTCCTCACGTTGACCGCACCGGAGCTGACGGTCCTCGTTGGCGGCCTGCGTGTTCTCGGCGCCAATACCGGCGGTTCGGCCCATGGCGTTTTCACCAAGCGCCCGCAAGCGCTTACTAATGATTTCTTCGTCAACCTGCTCGACATGCGCACCGCATGGAAGGCAGCGCCGGAAAGCGAAGGCGTGTTTGAGGGCCGTGATCGCACAACGGGTGGATTGAAATGGACTGGCACCCGCGCTGATCTGGTATTTGGTTCAAACTCACAACTGCGCGCCTTGGCCGAAGTTTACGCCCAAAGCGATGCATCGCATAAGTTCGTAAGCGACTTCGCCGCCGCGTGGACCAAAGTAATGAACGCGGATCGCTTTGATTTGGCGTGATGATTTTTCACGCTTCAAGTTAACATTACCAACCCGGCGCAGCGGTGCGCCGGGCACTTTTCTCTTGAGAGCATTTCCAAACTTGATGGAACATCAAGCGTTTAAGGAAAATGCGACAAAACAAGGACTTAGAGCAAAAGTTTTGAGTCTTTCAAAACGCTATTTGCTCTAGTTCATAGAATCACATTTACCCCGCCAGACGCTTTCCGCTAGACCAGTTTGGGATTTTTAAGATTTTGAACAGCACAACGAGCGCAAATTGATTTCACAACGGACAAAATACGCATTGCGGGCGTTGGTGATGTTGGCCAAATCCTCGGCGGGCAAGTCTTCAACAGGTAAGTCTTCAACAGGCAAGTCTTCGGCGGCGCGGTCGTTGTCCATTACTGAGATATCTACCGTACAGAAAATTCCCAAAAAGTTTCTTGAACAAATATTACTTGAACTCAAGCGCCATGGCCTTGTCGAAAGTCGCCGTGGTAAGGATGGCGGTTATTTGATGCTGCGCGCCCCTCAGGATGTTACCTATGGGCAAGTGCTGCGGCTGATTGACGGACCGCTGGCACTGCTCCCGTGTTTGAGTAAGGTTGCCTACAAAAAATGCGAGGACTGCGTGGATGAAACAAGTTGCGAGGTGAGACGGGTTTTTGCAAAAGTGGCAACGGCGACGCGTGATGTTTTGGACAGTGCAACGCTTCAACGCTCAATTGAGAATGATAATCCGGCATTAAGCGCTCATTTGGAATGAATTTCTTAAACTATGACGAAAATCGGGCGGAGGGAGTTATCTTTATCTCTATCAATTAAGTAGTGTTTGACATGTTCAACACATGGAGGCTGATGTGAATAGACGTACTTCTTCATTCCTGCTCGCAGGAACAATCATTGCATCAATGATTTTGCCAACAATGTCTCCAGCGTTCGCAGACGCGACAATTCTGAATGTTTCCTATGATCCGACCCGTGAACTCTATAAAGACTATAATGAGGTTTTCGCTGCCAAATGGCTGAAAGATACTGGCGAGACGGTCACAATCCAGTCTTCTCACGGTGGCTCCGGTAAGCAAGCCCGCGCGGTTATTGATGGTTTGGAAGCCGATGTTGTAACGTTGGCACTTGAAAGCGACATCAACACGATTGCAGCCAAATCCGGCAAAATCGCCAAAGACTGGCGCTCGAAATTACCAAACAATTCATCACCCTACACGTCAACAATCGTATTCTTGGTTCGAAAGGGCAACCCGAAAGTAATCACGAACTGGGGTGATTTGGTCAAAGACGGTGTTGAAGTCATCACGTCAAATCCCAAGACTTCCGGCGGCGCACGCTGGAACTACCTTGCCGCCTGGGCGTGGGCAAATGGTGAATTTGGCGGCGATGAAACCAAGATTAAGGATTATGTCGGCCAGCTTTATAGGCATGTGCCCGTGTTAGATACTGGCGCGCGCGGTTCAACAACCACGTTCGTCCAGCGCGAAATCGGCGATGTTCTTTTGGCATGGGAAAACGAAGCTCACCTTGCGCAGGATGAATTCGGCGCGGATAATTTTGATATTGTTGTGCCGCCGCAGTCTATTCTTGCCGAGCCGCCGGTGGCCATCGTTGATGCCAATGTGGATGCCCACGGTACACGCAAGGTTTCCGAAGCATATCTCAGTTATCTCTATTCGGACGAGGGTCAAAAGTTGGTCCTCAAGCATCATTATCGCCCGTCAAAACCGGAACTGGTCGATCAAGCGGAACTTGCAAAGCTTCCGAAACTAAAGCTTGTGTCGATTGATGATCCAATTTTCGGTGGATGGGCGAAAGCACAGCCTTACCATTTTGATGACGGTGGCGTATTCGACCAGATATATAAGCCCGTCCAGTAAAGGCTAACGCATGACGAAACTCTTCGCACCCGCGAAGTCAAATTGGAAAAAGCCAAGTGTTCTGCCCGGATTCGGGTTGGCGCTTGGCTATACGCTTGTCTATTTGACCCTTATCATCCTCATTCCGCTTGCGGCGTTGATCTTAATGGCCGCAAAGCCCGGCCTTGCACCATTCTTGAAAATCTTGACTGATGAGCGCGTTGTCCATGCGCTTTGGGTTAGTTTTGGCACGGCATTCATCGCCGCACTTATCAACGTGGTGTTCGGCGTCATTATTGCGTGGGTTCTCGTGCGTTACAAATTCCCGGGTCGCGGCATCATTGATGCCGTCGTCGATCTGCCGTTTGCCCTGCCGACAGCCGTTGCGGGCATCGCGCTCACCGCAATTTATGCGCCAAATGGCTGGATTGGCCAATATCTCAAACCACTAGGCATCAAAGTCGCGTTCACCGAAATCGGCATCATCATCGCGCTCATATTCGTCGGCCTGCCGTTCATAGTGCGCACAGTGCAGCCGATTATGGAAGAAATCGACCATGAGGTCGAGGAAGCCTCCGCCACTCTGGGAGCGACCCGTTGGCAGACGATCTCGCAAGTGCTGCTTCCCGGTCTTGCACCTGCGATTTTGACTGGCTTCGCCTTGGCATTTGCGCGCGGCGTTGGCGAATATGGCTCGGTGATATTTATCGCAGGTAATATTCCCTACATCACCGAAATCGCTCCACTGCTGATCGTAATTAAACTCGAAGAGTTTGATTATGCGGGCGCCACAGTCATTGCCACGATCATGCTGCTGATTTCATTTGCCATGCTGCTTGTCATCAATCTCATTCAATCTTGGAGCAGAAAGAGGTATGGCTATGGCGCGTGACCTCAATGAAGATCCGATACGGGTCGCCCCGCGCTGGGCAACCACCGAGAGCCGCCGTTGGCGCTTTGTCCTCACCGCCGTCGCGCTGTGCTATCTGGCATTTTTCCTTATGCTGCCGCTGATAGCGGTGTTCACCGAGGCGTTTCGTAAAGGGGCAGGGCCGTTTTTTGCCGCACTGGTGGATCCGGAAGCACTGTCCGCCATCTATCTTACGCTGTTCGTCGCCGCCATTGCCGTGCCGCTAAATCTTGTTTTCGGCATAGCCGCCGCTTGGGCTATTGCCAAATATGAGTTCAAGGGCAAAGCGCTTTTAACCACGCTGATAGACCTTCCATTTTCCGTGTCACCGGTCATTTCAGGGCTCGTATTTGTGTTGCTGTTCGGCTCGGGCAGCCTGCTTGGCCCATGGCTGAAATCATATGGCGTGCAGGTGATTTTCGCCGTGCCCGGCATTGTGTTGGCAACCATTTTTGTCACATTCCCGTTCATTGCCCGCGAGCTTATCCCGCTTATGCAGGAGCAGGGCACGAGCGATGAAGAGGCGGCGCTCTCGCTGGGTGCCAATGGATGGCAGACTTTCCGGCACGTCACGCTGCCCAATATTAAATGGGGCCTGCTCTATGGCGTGTTGCTGTGTAATGCCCGCGCCATGGGTGAGTTCGGGGCGGTTTCGGTCGTTTCAGGCCATATTCGTGGTCTCACAAACACCATGCCGTTACACATCGAAATTCTCTATAATGAATATAATTTTGTCGGTGCGTTTGCCGTCGCAACGCTCTTGGCCGTGCTGGCGCTCGTCACACTCATCCTTAAAACCTTGCTCGAACTGCGCTATGCCGACGAGCTTTCAGCCCTTAAAAAACACTAGGAACCCTTCATGGAAGTTCGCATTGATAAGGTCCGCAAAGAGTTCGACCAGTTTCCGGCGCTCAATGATGTCTCGCTGGATATCCGCTCCGGTGAGTTGATTGCGCTGCTCGGCCCGTCAGGTTCGGGTAAAACGACCCTGCTGCGGCTTATCGCGGGCCTTGAATATCCCACCCAAGGCGCGGTATTTTTCGGCGACGAAGACGCCTCGCGCAAAACAGTGCAAGAACGCCATGTCGGCTTCGTGTTCCAGCATTATGCGCTGTTCCGCCATATGACAGTGCTCGAAAATGTCGGCTTCGGCCTCAAAGTAATGCCCTCAAGCACCCGCCCGGCAAAACAAGAAATCCGCCGCCGCGCGATGGAATTGTTAAATTTGGTGCAATTGCCGGGCCTTGAAAACCGCTATCCAGCCCAGCTTTCCGGCGGCCAGCGCCAGCGTGTGGCGCTCGCGCGCGCAATGGCTATTGAACCAAAAGTCCTGCTGCTGGACGAACCTTTTGGCGCGCTGGATGCACAGGTACGCCGCGAATTGCGCTCTTGGCTACGCGAAATTCACAATAAAACCAAGCACACCACGGTTTTTGTGACCCACGATCAGGAAGAGGCCTTGGAGCTGGCAGACCGTGTCGTGGTTATGAGCAAGGGCAAAATCGAGCAAGTCGGAACGCCTGACGAGATATATGACCATCCGCGAACACCGTTCGTGTTTGGCTTCATTGGCGAATCCTCGCGCTTGCCCGTCACGGTCGGTGGCGGTCAAATCCGCTATTACGGCACACAAATCGCCGAGGCGACGGAAGATATACCGTCCGGCGAGGGCACATTATTTTTCAGGCCCTACGATATTGAAATTGCCGATGGCGTGAGCGCCGCTATTGAGGGCACAATTCTAGGGCTGCGCCGCACGGCTGGCACGCGTCATGTCGAGTTGGAACTGCCCGCAGGCCACCGCCTCGAAATTGAGCTCTCTCCGGATCATCCGGCTCCCATTGGCTCCAAAATTGCCTTCCGGCCGAAGAAGTGGAAGTTCTTCCCCGTAGGCAGCTAATCTTAGCCGTATCAGCTGTGGTTATTTTGTTTGAATATCGCTAGAGAGCGACCACAACAAAATTTTGGAGTTACCCCATGCGCTTAGGCGGAAGAATTGCTGCGGCAAGTGAAGTATTGGCCGATATGAATGCCCGCAAGCGCCCTGTCGCTGATGCGCTCAAAGACTGGGGCTTGGCGCATCGCTTCGCAGGCTCCGGCGACCGCGCCGCAATCGGCAATCTCAGCTATGATGCCTTGCGCAAAAAGTCGTCGCTCGGTTGGCGAATGGGCGATGATGCGCCTCTCAGCCTTGTTGTCGGTGTGCTGTTTGATGGCTGGAATGAAACACCGGAAAGCCTAGCTGCCAAGCTCGATGGCGATAAATTCGCAATGGCGTTGCCGGAAAACCTGTCCCACTTCCACGCGGTAAATCTTCGCGATGCACCCGCTCATGTCCAAGCTGATTTGCCGGAATGGGCGATGACCTCGCTGGGCTCCACGCTCGGCGATGATCTCATCACCGAGGGCCAAGCGCTAACCCAGCGCCCGCCTGTCGATATCCGCGCCAACCGTCTGCTGTCCTCCCGTGATAAAGTGTTGGCCGACCTGCCGAAGGACATCGGCGTAATGGCATCTGAGCTGGCTGTTGATGGTATCCGCATTCCCGCCGGTCCGCGTGATTATCGCCAGCCCAATATTCAGGCCGAGCCTGCGTTCCAAAAAGGCTGGTTTGAAATCCAAGACGAAGGCTCGCAAATCGTTGCCCAACTTATCGGTGCTAAACCCGGCAGCTCTGTGCTGGATTATTGCGCAGGCGGCGGCGGCAAGACCTTGGCGCTGTCCTCCATGCTCGAAAACAAAGGCCAGATTTACGCCACCGATAGCGATAAATCCCGCCTCGCACCAATTTTCGAGCGTATAAAACGCGCCGAAACCCGCAATGTGCAAGTTCGTCCCGCGCGTTCCGATCTGTCGGATTTGCTTGGCGCTATGGACCATGTGGTGATTGACGCACCCTGCACAGGCGCGGGCACATGGCGACGCCGCCCCGATGCCAAATGGCGTCTCGGCGAGGGCCAGTTGCAACAGCGCATGAAAGAGCAGGCTGAGATTTTGGACGCGGCCAAGGCATTCGTCAAAATCGGCGGCCATTTGGTTTACATCACCTGTTCGCTATTTGCGGAAGAAAACGAAAACCAAGTCGCCAGCTTCCTTGCCGCCAACCCGGCATTCAAAGCCCTGCCAGCCCCGCAAGTGCTTGCCAGCACTATGCCGTCTGCCAATGCTGCGCAGTTTATTCTTGGCGCAAACGGCGTGACGCTAACCCCGCATCGCACCGGTACTGATGGCTTCTTTATCTCACTATTGCAGAAGAGCGCGTAAGCACCAATTCGGGTTAGTGTTAGGACGCTGCCAAAGCGGCGCCCTTTGCCATCAATTCCCTTCAACCATGCCAATCACAATAAGCACCTGAAAATCTTCTGCCTTGCATCCCGAGACAACAGGCATGGCCTCGCCAGGCGGCACAGGAATGCTGGCCACCTGCGCTTTGGCTGGCGAACAGGAGTTGGCGCTTTCCGGCGTGTAGCGCGCCGCACGGCAGCGAAGATGCGTCACATCATAAAGCGATGCGCCTTGGTCGAGCTCCCATTTTTGCGTGCCATCTGCGCCCTTCGGCTGGATTGTCAGCACCGCTGTCACCTCACGCGCACCGGTGACGACATATTTACCAGCGGGAATAGGAAACACCGGTTTTTCCATCAAAAGCCCATGCTCCTCCAGCCACCACTCGCCGCCATCAAACTTCCACCCGGCAGGCGCCACACTGCCTTCGACACCAACAAGCGTTTCATAATCTCGTAGCTTCACGCCGCGCGGGCCGGGGTCCAACACCCAAAGGCCCCAATTTTCTGCACCTGTGCCGGAATTCAAATTTTTATCACCCAGCGCTGCAACATATTGCGTCGGTATGCGTTTGTAAGCTGTCTGGGCTATCGCGGCGCTTGACAGGGTAACGAAGCAAAGCATCGCTAAGACGTAACATAACAGCCTGCTGCCAGTGTGAAGAATTGGCGAAACCCAAGTCTGAGGAAATTTTGCCTGAGGAAATTTTGAAACCATTGTCTCTCTCCCTGTTCCTCAACGATATACGCGGTTCAAACAAAATTAGACCAATCCACATGCCACCCTCTACCGTAACAACGCCAAGGAAAATCACAATGCAGAAAAACTGGCTCACCCTCATCGGCTTTATCGCCCTCGTCTTAGGCGGCGGCACGGCGATCGGCTTCGCTACGCTTCCCGGCGCTTGGTATGCCTCGCTTGTGAAGCCAGTGTTCAATCCGCCCAATTGGATTTTCGGACCAGTCTGGACCATCCTCTATATCATGATTGCCGTGGCTGGTTGGCGGCTGTGGGAAAGCCACCGCTCCAGCACCGCCATGAAAATCTGGTGGGTCGCACTGTTGCTAAACTTCATCTGGTCGCCCACATTTTTCGGAATGCAGCAATTGGGTCTGGCGCTGGTCATCATCCTCGCGATGCTCGCCAGCATCTTCGCTTTCATTTTCCAAGCGTCAAAAACTGACCGCATAGCGGCGCTATTGTTCGTGCCCTATGCCGCGTGGGTGAGTTTCGCGACGCTGCTCAACGCATCGCTTCTGTATTTAAACTAACGGCGAGCGCCCAATCGCAGTTCGTGTTACCTTCGTGCGGACACCACATCGTTTCCGCACGATCTGCGTATCATCTTCGAGCGTATGGCGATCACATTTCGATTGTCAAAAACCTGTGGGTTTTGTAGCGACGACTTTGACCGCGTGGCTAATTTGCGCCATTGTCTATCCATGAAATCATCAGATATTTTCGTCTCAATTTCGGGCAGAAAATTGCTGTTCGTTATGGCTGCGGAAGCGGAGTACGGACAGCATTTGCGGCAGCGTTTTATCCCGCTTCTAACCGGTGTCGGTCCCGTCGAATCCGCCATTTCATTGTCGGGATTTCTGGCAAAATCAGCCGCGCAAAACAACCTGCCAGACCTTGTCATTTCGCTCGGATCAGCCGGCTCCAGAACACTCAAGCAGACCCACGTTTATCAAGTCAAATCCGTATCATACCGCGATATGGATGCCAGCGCTTTGGGCTTCGAAAAAGGCACGACGCCCTTTCTGGATATTCCCAAAATATTAGAGCTTCCCCATCTGATTCCCGGCATAGAAAGCACAACTTTATCCACCGGTGCCAACATTGTTTCGGGCTCTGCCTATGAGGCAATCGATGCCGATATGGTGGACATGGAAACCTTTGCCTTGCAGCGCTGCTGTATGATTTATGGCCTACCGCACATCGGTTTGCGCGGTATTTCTGATGGCGTATCGGAGTTAAGCCATATCGCTGATTGGACCGAATACCTTGATATTATTGACGAAAAATTAGCTCTTTGCGTTGATACTCTATTCAGTGCCGTAAGATCCGGCTTGCTCCATCAACGTTGATTTATGCGTCGTCTTGTTGAATCAACACATAAACAAGGCGATTCAACCACTTAAGAACATGAATCAATTCATCCACTTTGCCCGTTAAGCCGTTGCATTGACTCATTTTTTTTACTAAATGCTCGCCATGAGCACACTCCCCCACCAAGCCATTCTCATCATCGATTTCGGTAGCCAGGTAACGCAGTTAATCGCGCGGCGTGTGCGCGAGACCGGCGTCTATTGCGAAATTCACCCGTTTCAATCCGCGCAAAAGGCCTTTGAAAAGCTCAAACCGCAGGGCGTTATTTTCTCCGGCGGACCGGCGTCGGTACTGGATGATGATTCGCCTCGCGCACCGCAAGTGGTTTTCGATTCAGGCGTGCCAATTCTTGGTATTTGCTACGGCCAACAAACGCTCTGCCTCCAACAGGGCGGTACTGTCGAAGGCGGACACGCCCGTGAATTCGGCCGTGCTGAAGTTACCATTAAAAAGGCGTCGCCGCTGTTTGAAGGCCTGTGGGAGGTGGGTCAGCATTACACAGTCTGGATGAGCCACGGCGACCGCGTCACCAAGCTGCCGCAAGGCTTTGAAGTCATTGGTACATCCGAAAACGCGCCCTTTGCAATTGCCGTAAATGAGGCCAAAAAATACTACACCACCATGTTCCACCCCGAGGTCGTTCACACCCCCGATGGGGCAAAGTTGCTGGCCAATTTTGTCCATAATATCGTCGGTCTAAAATCCGATTGGTCCATGGCTGCCTACCGCAAAGAAATGGTCCAAAAGATCCGCGATCAAGTGGGCTCCGGCAAGGTTATTTGCGGCCTCTCGGGAGGCGTAGATTCGTCCGTTGCCGCCGTGCTTATACACGAAGCCATTGGCGATCAGCTCACCTGTATTTTCGTTGACCACGGCCTTATGCGCAAGAACGAAGCAACCGAAGTGCTGGAGATGTTCCGCGGCCACTACAACATCCCGCTCGTCCATGTGGATGCCGCTGATATGTTCATCAGCGCCCTTGAGGGGGAGGCGGACCCTGAGAAAAAGCGCAAGACCATCGGCCGTTTGTTCATCGAAGTGTTCGAGGCTGAAGCCAAGAAACTAGGTGGCGCGCAGTTTTTGGCGCAAGGCACGCTTTACCCCGATGTCATTGAAAGCGTTTCGTTTTCCGGCGGGCCTTCGGTTACCATTAAGAGCCATCATAATGTCGGTGGCCTGCCGGAGCGCATGAATATGCTGCTCGTGGAACCTTTGCGTGAGCTGTTCAAAGACGAGGTGAGGGCGCTTGGCCGCGAGCTTGGCCTACCTGAACGTTTCATTGGCCGTCACCCGTTTCCCGGCCCCGGTCTCGGCATTCGCCTTCCCGGCGGCGTCACAAGAGAGAAGCTGCGCATCCTGCAAGAGGCTGACGCGGTTTACCTCGATGAAATCCGCAAGGCCGGATTATATGACAAAATCTGGCAAGCTTTTGCCGTACTCACGGAGGTGCAAACCGTAGGCGTCATGGGCGACGGACGCACCTACGAATTCGTCTGCGCACTACGCGCCGTGACATCAGTAGACGGTATGACTGCTGATTTCTATCCATACGATATGGCCTTCCTGGGCCGCGTCGCCACCCGCATTATCAACGAAGTGCGAGGCATAAACCGCGTGGTTTATGACGTGACTTCAAAGCCACCGGGAACCATCGAGTGGGAATGAGAGGCTGTCTAAGAAGTAAGTCTTAGGTCCTTAGCTACCTTCAAAAACGGCGCGGTTCTTCCGGCTTATTCTGCAATATCGCCTCAATTTTTGATTTCAAATCGTCGGTCATCAAATCACGCTTGTCCAGCGCTTTGAGATTATCAACCAACTGGCTCTCCTTGGAAGCACCCAAAATCACAGTCGATACATGGGGATTTGACAGGCACCAAAGCAGCGCCATGTGATGGATCGGCAGGTCGCTCGCCTCTGCCAGAGTGGCAAGCTTTGCCACTTTATCAAGCTTTGCTTTGCCCGTCGCGCTTTCCCATTCGGCTTTCAGCCATTCGTAGCCAGGTAAGTTGAGGCGGCTGTCCGCCGGAATGCCCTTGTTATATTTGCCGGTGAGAACGCCTGAAGCCAGCGGTGACCAAATTGTTGTCCCGATACCCGCCAGATTATAAACAGGAGCATAGTCCCGCTCCACTTTGTCACGCTCAAAGAAATTATACTGCGGCTGTTCCATTGTCGGCTGCGTTAGCCGCAGTTCCCGTGCCACGGCATAGGCCTCAGTAATCTGCTGGCCGGACCATTCCGAAGTGCCCCAATAAAGCACTTTGCCTTGTGAAATCAGGTCGTGCATCGCGCGAACCGTTTCCTCAATCGGCGTATCAATATCCGGACGATGACAGAAGAAAAGGTCCAGATAGTCCACCTGCAAACGCTTTAGCGCGGCATGGCAGGCGTCGGTTACATGTTTGCGAGATAGCCCGCGCTGGGTTGGCTTTGAACCGCCCCAAAAAACCTTACTTGAAACGATGTAGCTATCCCTGCTCCAATTTAGTTTCTTAAGCGCATTACCCATCAGCACTTCAGATTGTCCGGCCTCATAACCTTCCGCATTGTCAAAAAAATTAATACCCGCATCATAGGCAGTAGTCATCAGCTTTAGCGCATCGCTTTCATGCACCTGCTTTGAAAATGTCACCCAAGAGCCCAGCGAAAATTCACTGACTTGAAGACCGGATTTTCCCAAACGACGATATTTCATGGCAGTCTCCATAGGGTTTTAACGCGCAGCGGGAGCCGCGTGGCAGCTCAGACTGATATAGGTGCGCCACGCCGCAATACGAGGCGTGTCAGGCATTTTCATTAATGTTATAATATTTCGCTCAGGCCAACATTAGTTTAATCGCGTGACCCGAAACGCCGAGCGCCGCCAATATCCATGCTAGGAATGACAGGCTAAATCCCACGTGTCGCTGCCAGCCGGGAGCGGTCTCTGCGGTGAAATGCAGTGCGTGTAAAAAACGTCCCAGCGTGAAGCCCGCGCCCAAAACATGAATGGCGATAAGCGGCGCATTCATCAGTGCGGCAATGGTAAGCAAAACGAAAAACATTGGCATGTTTTCCATGGCATTCGCGTGTCCGCGCAAAATGCGGGTGAGATGCGCATTGCCGCCATCGCCAATCGACACCTTATAGCGCGTACGCAGAGAACCCGTTCTCATCGTAATCCACCAAAGAATCGCAGAATTAAAAACGGCATAAAGCCCAACGGCAGCGATAATTTTCAGATCCAAAACTCATACTCCAAGTTAGAACACTGCGATAAACAATAATTAATAGAGCGCATAATCCGGAAAACCAATCAACCCTGCCTCACGGAAAATTTGGGAACTATCCCCTGTCATTTCAGCGCTTATCAGATAACGTGCCGCAAAATGATTTGCAAAGCCAAGAGGTCTAAAGCCCATGTTCCGTTCGTTTTTTCCTAATCCCAAAGTGTTTTTTACAAGTGCTTCGTTATGGTCGCTTTTCTCTATACTATTGTGGAAAGTTGCAGCCAAGGATTGGGGCACATCGATTGGTTTGCCTGATTTTCCTGAGGGGGCGCCCCCAATTATTGGGCCATTGGCGTTGGTTTCGGCCCCTCACATTTACTTTTTCTTGTATTTTGCAATCGTTGCCCTTGGATTTTCATTTTTCTGGAAATTCTTTTCACCGCACCAATGGTACAACTGGTCAGTGCTGGGCTCGGCACTGATAGTTTTTGTCACCTACTTCCAAGTGCAGATTAGTGTTTCAATCAATGATTGGTACGGCGTCTACTTCGATCTCATTCAAAAGGCGTTGGATCCGGCATCAAAAGGCAGTGTTTCTGCGGGCGATTTATATGGCGGCATAATTGGTCTGACTGGCCTGCTCGCCGTTTGGATCATTGTTGCCATATTGCTGGATTTTTTTACAAGCCACTATACATTTCGTTGGCGCACGGCGATGAACGCATTTTATGTCGAAAACTGGTCTCAATTGAGATTGGTGGAAGGTGCTTCGCAGCGCGTACAAGAAGATACAAAGCGGTTTGCGCAATTCGTTGAAGACCTCGGTGCGAAGTTTGTAAGCGCGGTGATGACACTAATAGCCTTCCTGCCGGTACTGTCGGTATTATCAGATTCTGTGAAATCTATTCCCATTTTCGGTGCTATCCCTTACTCTTTGGTCGTCGTATCACTGGTTTGGTCACTATTTGGAACGGGACTTCTTGCTGTCATAGGCGTCCGCTTGCCGGGTCTGGAATTCAAGAATCAGAGAGTGGAGGCAGCCTACCGTAAGGAGTTGGTATATGGAGAAGACTCTAGTGAGCGCGCCGAACCGCATACTTTGCGTGAACTTTTCGAAGGTGTGAGAAAGAACTACTATAATCTTTACTCGAACTACCTCTATTTCAATTTTGGGCGTTACCTGTATTTGCAGGCCGACTCTATCGTCCCATTTCTGGTTACAGTTCCGGCGATTGCTGCCGGTGTCATAACCTTCGGCATTTTTCAGCAGATACGAAGCGCAATGGGCGAAGTGCGTGATGCAATGCAATATTTGGTGAATGCGTGGCCACGTATTGTTGAACTTATATCTATCTATAAACGTCTCAACATATTTGAGGCGGCAATTGCGGGAAGTGCAGATGTTGCAGCTGACGAGGCCTACGGTCGCGCATAACTCCTAACCTCAAGACCCCTGACGTTTGGCGGTCGGCTTTGCCTCCGCCAACGTCTTGTTTAACTTCACCCGCACCGCATACTCCTTATACGTAATGCACTCAACATCCGGCTTGACACAAACTGTGCTGGCAAATGTGTCAAGCGCCTTCCAGTAAGCTCCGTCGTTCATCAGGACAAAATGCAAGCCAAACTGTAGCGGATGGCGCTCACCATTATATTGCGCATCAAAGGTCTTGTTCAGCGCTTTCAGGGTGCGCGCCTCAAAAACGCCGCCGTCGTCTTTTAGCTCGATGGCATTGCTGTGGCGCACGAACAAATTATAGTCCATCGAGATAATCCGGCGCTGCGCCGGACCTTCCTCAATCATTGGCAATGAATAGCGCACAATGCCGTTTTTTAACTTTGGCTGCGAAACATCGCGCTCCACGCCGCTGGCGTCGTAGCCGAAAT
>JAYSWX010000070.1:0-27939 GCA_043717855.1 Phyllobacterium sp. | reverse complement strand
TGGGCCAGCGCAAGAACACCGCTCCGGGTGTGTGGCACTTGCCATACATTTAAAATTTGAGAAGGCAGGACCACACACCCGGCTTCCCCAAAGATTTTACAATAGCCAGACCGGAAACGGGGCGTGGTATCGGGGGAGATTTACTTGACCTCGTCCAGCAAACATTCAATAAGTGGCTATCGGGGTTAACGGGTCTCCCGGTTAGGCATTGCGCCCAAGAACCCAGAAATGAGCGTGTGCACAGGTGCGCGCTAATTCTGGAGGTTATGTTGAAAAACCGCATCTCAAATACTGAACTTTGGAACCTTATAGGCACTGCGTCCACGCCGCATATTGTGGATGTACGAATTGCCGATGACATAGCCGAAAATCCCACGCTGATACCCGGCGCGGTGCAGCGGGATTATACCAAGGCAAACGAGTGGGCCGCGCAATCTGTTGGTCGCGATGTGGTCGTGGTTTGCCATAAGGGGCTGAAACTGAGCGAAGGCGTCACCGCGCAATTACGGATTTCGGGTATAAGCGCGCACATACTGGATGGCGGCAATGTTGCGTGGCAGGCATCGGAGCTGCCAACCGTGCCGCTGGCGCAAATTCCGGAACGCCCCAATGGCAAGACCCGGTGGGTAACGCGCGAGCGCCCGAAAATTGACCGGATTGCCTGTCCTTGGCTTATCCGTCGTTTTGTTGATCCGTTCGCTGAATTTTTGTTTGTTGAGGTGTCTCAAGTGAAAGGAGTCGCCGAGCGGTTCAATGCCACGCCTTTCGATATTGACGATGTATTTTGGAGCCATCGCGGTGAGACTTGCACGTTCGATACCATGATCGCAGAGTTTGGTTTAGCATCGCCAGCCTTGCAAACAGTTGCGCAAATCGTGCGCGGGGCGGATACCGCGCGGCTGGATTTAGCACCGCAAGCCGCCGGGCTTTTGGCGATTTCGCTTGGGCTCTCCAAACTCTATGATGATGATCTGGCGCAGCTCGAAGCCGGAATGCTTATTTACGACGCGCTTTATGCGTGGGCGCGGCACGGGCAAAATGAGACGCATAATTGGCCTTCAAAGGTGTCGTCATGAGCGAACCGTCACTCACTGAGCTCACCCGCACGTTTGGCAAGATCGGGATGCTGTCTTTCGGCGGCCCGGCGGGGCAGATAGCTTTGATGCATAAAATTCTTGTGGATGAGAAAAAGTGGTTGGAGGAAAAACAGTTTCTCCACGCCTTGAATTTTTGCATGTTGTTGCCGGGACCGGAGGCGATGCAGCTGGCGACCTATGCCGGCTGGCTTTTGCATGGTGTGCGCGGCGGGCTGATTGCGGGGCTGCTGTTCGTCATACCCGGCGCGCTGGTGCTAATGGCCTTGTCTGGGGCCTATGTGTTTTTTGGCGATCAAACGTGGATGGCCGGTCTGTTGTTCGGCCTGAAAGCGGCGGTACTGGCACTGGTGTTGGAAGCGCTGCTGCGCGTTTCCAAAAGGGCATTGAAGGAGCGGTTTGCTTACTGTTTGGCGCTGGCAGCGTTCATAGCGATTGCGCTTTTAAAGGCGCCATTTCCGTTGGTTATTTTAGTCGCTGCGCTGATAGGCGTGGCGCGGCATCGCTATGTTTGGGATGGAAAGGTGGCCGCTGCTGAAAACGTGACACCACCTGCCAAAGTTCATCATTCAGGATATTTTTTGAATGTGCTGACGTGGCTTGCCATATGGCTCGTACCGCTTGCGCTATTGATTTGGCTCAATCCGGCTGGCAGTTTTTTCAAGGATGCGGCGTTGTTTTTCTCGAAGGCTGCTGTCGTTACGTTTGGCGGCGCTTATGCCGTGCTTGTCTACGCGGGGCAGCAGGCGGTTGACGTTTACGGCTGGTTGCGACCAGGCGAGATGGTCACGGGGTTGGGATTGGCTGAAACCACGCCGGGACCGCTGATTTTGGTGCTGGTGTTTATCGCCTTCGTTGGTGGCTCGCGTGTGCCGGGGCTGGACCCGCTGACAGGAGGCGTGCTCGGCGGCATTACGGCGCTGTGGTTCACCTTTGTGCCGTGCTTTTTATGGATATTTGCCGGTGCGCCCTTCATAGAGCGGGTGCGCCAAGTGAAGTGGTCGTCTGCCGCACTGGCGGCAGTTACAGCGGCAGTGGTGGGTGTGATTGCCAATCTTGCTGTCTGGTTCGGGCTACATGTGTTGTTCGGAAATTTTAACGAGGCTATTATTGGCCCGTTTCATATTCCGCAGATTATTTGGGGCAGTTTTGATGTGTGGTCAGCCATTATTGCTGTTTGCGCGGGGCTTGCGCTGATACGATTTCATGTCAATTTACTATGGGTAATCGGCATCGCCGCATTGGCAGGTGTGGCGCTGCATGTGGGAGGAATAGCGTGATGAGCCAGCTTACACCCTCGGAATTGATCGACGGGCGGATCGCATTGCTGGGCGACTGGCGCGGGGTAACGCTTGCCCGGCTGCGTGGCCTCATCAAGCAAGCTGACCCTGATGTGGTGGAAGAATGGAAGTGGCGCGGCGTGCCTGTCTGGTATCATGATGGTATGATCTGCACTGGCGAGAGCTACAAAAGCGTTGTGAAGCTGACCTTCCACAAGGGGGCAGCACTGAGTGATCCGTCAGGATTGTTCAACGCCAGCCTTGAGGGAAACACACGGCGCGCGATTGATATTCATAAGGGCGAAGACGTCAATGAGGCGGCATTTACCGCGCTGATACATGCGGCGATTGCGCTGAACAGAATGAAAAAGAAGTAGGATAATTAGTCGAACAGGCTCGACACAGACTCTTCCGATGCGGTGCGTGAAATCGCTTCGCCAATAAGCGCGGCAATCGGCAGAATCCGAATATTGTGGGCGGATTCGACGGCGGGCGTTGGCTGGATACTATCGGTAATCACCAGCTCCTTTAACTTGGATGCCGTGATGCGGGCGACCGCGCCGCCGGAAAGCACGCCGTGGGTGATATAGGCGGTGACTGATAAAGCGCCCTTGGCCATGAGTGCTTCAGCCGCGTTGCATAGAGTGCCGCCACTGTCGATGATATCGTCAATGAGCAGACAATCCTTGCCTTTGACGTCACCGATGACGTTCATAACTTCGGATTCGCCTGCGCGTTCGCGGCGCTTATCGACGATGGCGAGCTGCGCATCCAGTCGCTTGCCCAATGAGCGGGCACGGACCACGCCGCCAACATCCGGTGAGACGACGATGACATTAGAGGCATCGTAATTTGCCTTCACATCGCGGGCCATTTCCGGCACGGAATAGAGATTATCGGTTGGAATGTCAAAGAAGCCTTGGATTTGTCCGGCGTGAAGATCCAGCGTCAGCACTCGGTTTGCACCGGCCTCAGTTATCAAATTGGCCACGAGCTTGGCAGAAATCGGCGTGCGCGGACCGGGCTTGCGGTCTTGGCGGGCGTAGCCGAAATAGGGAATCACAGCGGTTATGCGCCGCGCGGATGAACGTCGCATCGCGTCACACATGATGAGCAATTCCATCAAATGGTCGTTAGCCGGATAGGAAGTGGACTGAAGCAGGAAAATATCCTCGCCGCGCACATTTTCTTGAATTTCGACGAATATCTCCTGATCGGCAAAGCGCCGCACAGTCGCTTTTCCCAAAGGAATGTTGAGGTATTTTGCAACAGCTTCCGCCAAAACTCTATTCGAATTGCCCGCGAAGATCTTCATGTCGCTTGGGTTCCCGTGTGGCCGTGCAAGTTAATGACTGGGCGTTTAACGGGCGGCGGCGGATTATTCAAGCGAGAGTCGTGCCGGATGGTGAATAATCCCATTAAAGTTTTTGTGAGACGGCTAATTAGGCATTGCCAGCCATTGTTTGAAGTCTGCCATGGTTTTATCCGCGATTGTTTCCATTGTAACAGGCTGAACTGAGGCCCACTGGTCTGCACCCGCAACACTGGCAATTGTTTCTTGGCCCTGAATGCGATGCAGACGGTTGCCTGCGGGGTCAAGCACATCAAACACATAGATAATTGTGGTGCTCGCGCCTTCCTGCAGCAGGCTGAAATAGCCTTTGAATATGTGCGTCGCAGTAAGGTCGGTGGATGCAACGATGGTGATCGACTGTTCTTTGGCTCTTGCAGAAATGCGGCGAGACAAGGGCGTTACTTTATCAACTGGCGCGCCGATGATGGGTGCAAAACGCATTTTTACCGCATTGGCCGCCACGTTTGGTACAGGTGCTATTGCGGTGGATGGTGTCGCGGGCAGGACTGGTGCTGCTGCAGGTGTTGGCACTTGTGTGGTCTGGCTGGCGGGCGGGTTTGCCGTTCCTGCGACGCCCAAGTCGGTGCTATTGCAGGCAGACAGAATGGCTAATAGGGCAAACCCGATAGCGAGTTGGTTTATTTTCATGGGTATACCCTCGTGTCTGCCCTATTTGACTTTTATGGAGAACACGGAATCAGCGCACAATCAAGTCAAGAGGAAGGCGCGACAATGGCTCGGCTCCGTTCTCCCCGATCAAAGACGTGCGGCCAAGGCAAAGCGCGGTGTTGGATTCGGAGTCCATAATTATCATATGAGCGAAAAGTACCATACCGGGCTGCACGATTGCGGGGTTATTGGCAAAGAACATCGGCATGTCCATCCAGCTTGGTGTGAACCGTGCGCCCAGCGAATAACCACACGCATTGAGGCGGTGGCGCGTTAGTCCATGAGCGTCCATTACTGTGGCGTGGGCGGAAAATACGTCGCCGAAACTGGTGCCGGGCTGCATGGCAGATTCGACCGCAAGCAAGGCTTCATGTGCCGCATCCTGCAAATCAAGGTGGCGCTGCGTTGGCTTGCCGATGGCAACGGTCCGCATCAAGGCAGCATGGTAATGGTTATAAACGCCTGCCCATTCCAATGTGAGTTGGTCCTGCTTGTCGAGTTTCCGGCGGCCCGCCTTGTAGCGGCAGAGCAGCGCATCCGGACCCGAACCGATGATAAATTCATTGGCGGGATAATCGCCGCCGCCTTCAAAAATTGCAGAATGCATGGCTGCGAGAATCTTTCCCTCGTCAATGCCAGCTTTGATAAGCGGTAATGCCCGCTCAAATGCTTCATCGCCAAGTTCAGCGGCGCGGCGGACCTTTACAATTTCAGCCGGGCTTTTCACTGCCCGCATAGCATCAATTATACCGGAGAAATCCGATATGGTGGCAAATGTGTTCATTTGCTCATCGAGCTTGCGCCCATTGGCGGCGGTGAGCCCATGTGTTTGATATTCAATGCCAATTTTGCAGCCGAGCAGGCCCAAATCAACCAGCAAGTTACGCAAATCCAGCGCCGGATTGGCGTTGTCGCGATCTGCCCAAATGACGATGTTTTCTATGTTTGACGTGTGCCTTGCCTGTCGCAAATCTGCTGATCTGGTGAGTAGCACCATCTCGCCGTTAGCGCGGACAACTAAACTTTGGAAAAAGCAAAAGCCGAACGTGTCATAACCCGTCAGCCAATACATGCTCTCTTGGGCAAATAGCAGCACAGCATCCAGTTTTCGCTCGACCATCGATGCTTTTAACTGCTCCAACCGGTTCGCATATTCTTCAAGTTCAAAGTGCAGGGCCATTGCTTAATCCTTCAACATGATTGCCGACATTTGGCGACCGTAGTCGGTCTCGTGGTGGTGAGTGGTGCGCCGGTACGAATAGAATTGATCTTCGTTTTCATAAGTGCAAACGCTGACGCATTTAGCCATCACGCCCGCTTTTTGAAGGCGATCCATGCTGAATGCCCACAAATCAAACATGCTGTGATCCGGTTTGAGCGAAGCGAGAAAATAGCGCTGATTATCGGGTGCATTCTTAACAAAATTTGCCACAAACTCGGGGCCGACTTCATAATTTTTCTGGCTAATTGAAGGGCCGAGCACTGCGACTATATTCTCGCGCTTAGCGCCAAGAGATTCCATGGCGGTGATCGTGTTTTCCAGCACGCCATAAAGCGCACCCTTCCAACCTGCATGAGCTGCACCGATAATGCGCGAAGTGGCGTCAGCAAATAAAACGGGCCCGCAGTCTGCCGTTACCACGGCGATAGCAATGCCCGGCGTTGCAGTGACAATGCCATCGGCCTTCGGCCTCTCGCCCTCGAACGGCCGATCCACAATGACAACATCCGGTGTGTGCACCTGCCAAGGCGAAATGAGATGGCTTGCTTCAATGCCAAAATATTCGGCGGCGCGGCGGCGGTTTTCGTGAACAAGTGTGTGCTCGTCATTGGAGCCAGTACCAACGTTCAGCCCGCGATAGATGCCTTGCGAAACACCGCCTTCGCGCGTGAAAAATGCGTGGGTAATGGCGTGGCTGTCAATGAGCGGGCTGGTTATAGGTTGAAGCATCAATACCCCTGTGATTGTTTACGCTCTAAACGTGGTGAAGTTGCGAAGCGCCGTCAACCCTGTTCGCCGAATGCCGGCAGAACTATATCCGGGTGTGAAACGCCTAACACCTTGAAAAGTTTCCCCATTTGCTCTATGCCAATAAGGCGATCGAGAGACAAAGAAATATTTATTGATTGTTGGGGCGCACTTTTAACCAAGCGGTCCGCCCGCTCTTTGATGCCAAGTCGCGACAGGAACTCACCTTGCTCCAGCATCGGCCATGCCTTTGCGCCGGCGAGTTTTGTAGCAAGGCCAAGAGTTTCAAAGTCGACATGGCTGGTGATGTCGATACTGCCAATGTTTGCCAGCACACTAGCGAACTGATGAGATTTGACCCCTTGTATTGTGTCGCCAAATCCAGATTTTGCGTGGCCATAGTCAATTAAAAGTCCAAACCCGCCATCCAGCGCTACATGCTGCGCCAATGTCTGCATGAAAGCCTCGCGGGCGGGGGAATATTCAAAGATGGTTCCCAAATCCGCAGCCGAATTTGGTACAATGGCAGCGTCAAGTCTGGCCGTGCCGAGCGTGAAACAAAGCTCATTGTGATCGTCAATAGCGATGCAACGCTCGGTCCACCCTTGGGAGGTTTTCTCAAACTGGCGGATGGCGATGGCATCAAAAAGTTCATTGGCGATGATGCCAAGTGGTTGTTCCGGCAGGGTTTCTGGCGTTTCGTGCCATTCGATTTTAAAACCGGAATTGGCCAGTGCCTGTTGCTGAATTTTTGTCAGGCGGGGGCTGGCCTCCACCATATATACGTGCAGCGTACCGCGCATTTTTGGATCAATTTGCGCTATGGTTCGCAGCATATCTGCCATCAACGTGCCGCGACCGGGGCCAATTTCGACCAACGCGATGTTCGTCAAGCCGTTGGTTTGCACCGTGGCAACCCACCAAGCGGCCAGCATTTCGCCGAACATTTGGCTGACTTCGGGTGCTGTAATGAAATCACCATTGCTGCCGAAAGGTTCTTTTGTGGTGTAGTAGCCGTGCTGGGGGTCAAACAGCGCTTGTGCCCAAAAAGTGGCAATGCTGATTGGTCCGGTTATGGCAATTTGGTCGCGGATTTTTTGTTCAAGTGGCGTCATGCTGTCGCTGTTTGTTGCTTTGCCGTGAGCATCGCCCAGCTTCCAGCCAAGACCATCGGCAGTGATAAAATCATGCCCATGGTGAGCCAACTTCCTGCCAAATAGCCGATTTGAGCATCGGGAACGCGGAAAAACTCAACAAAAATGCGGCTAAGGCCATATCCCGCGACGAAAGCGCCGCCGATGAATTTGGGTGTTTTTAGCCTTAGAGCTGTGTGGGTGAGAAGGCGTAGTATACAAAACAGGACTAATCCTTCGAGCAATGCCTCATACAACTGGCTCGGGTGGCGAGGTAAATCACCGCCGTTGGGGAATTTGAAGGCCCAAGGAACATCCGTTGTGCGGCCCCATAATTCGGAGTTTATAAAATTCGCAATGCGCACGGCTCCCAGTCCAAAAGGGACGCCGGCGGCCACCGTATCCAACATGCTCCAGACCAAAATTCCGCGCTTTCTAGCGAAAAGAACCATCGCCAAGATCACGCCCAGCATACCGCCATGAAACGACATGCCACCGTTCCAGACGGCAAACATCGACAACGGATCAGCGGAGAACTTGTTGAAATCATAGAATAATATATAGCCGATGCGGCCACCAAGGACTACGCCCAAAGCCGCCCAAGTGACAAAATCATCCAAATCTACTGCTGTCATTGGCGGCTTGCCATTTGTCCATAGTGCGGGAGTGGCGATCAGGCGCTTGCAATACCACCATGAAAATAGAATCGATACGACATAGCCAATGCCGTACCAATGCACAGAAATTGGTCCAAGTTGGAGCGCGATGGGGCTGATATCAGGGAATATCAGCGCGGAAAACGGCAGCAAATCGATGGCGGGCAAATCAGTCTCCTTCGAAAATCAGTTCATGCACTCAACAGAAGAATGGGTCAAGAATGAGGGACAGGCGGCGTTAAAGCCGCTAACGATAAGGGTGCGGGAAGTGGTCGGGAAACGCATGGTGCGCGCACGAAGAACGCACGGACGGCGTATGTAAGGCGTGCGACAATCATAAAGCCACAATAGGCTGGTTGCATCCGGCCTGCGGCGTTGCTCCGCCTTGCAATAATGTTTGACACTTCTTAAATACATACTAGCAAAGTGTAAGGAGCTTTCCCATGTCCACCGGTTCAAATCGCATTCTAGATGAGTTTGCAAAAATCATGACCGATGCAGCCGGTGCGGCGCAAGGCGTGCGGCGCGAGGTTGAGGGCGCATTTAGAGCACAAGGCGAAAAATTACTGAATACTATGGATTTGGTGAAACGTGAAGAGTTTGACGCGGTATTCGAAATGGCGCGCAACGCACGGCAAGAAAACGAGTCACTTGCGCAAAAACTTAGCGCGCTTGAAAGCCGCATTGCTGCGCTCGAGGGTACAGACAAGCCTGCGAAGGCAAAAAAGTCTGTTTGAGCAGGCGCTGATCTAAAATAATCCACAGGCAATTTTTCGACCAAACCAATTGAAATTCAAGAGTCTTTTGAATCACTTGGCGGCTTTTTATGCCGCTTCGTTTTTAGTCTATCCACACCCAAAATTCAATTTTTAAAAATAGTGCATGGCAGGGCATCATTCCTTCAATATGCTGAATCTATTGATTGATTCGGAATGAAGATTTTGTATCACCAGTGCGTGTTCAAGCGGGCGGCCATGGTTTGATTTCGGCCCATACTGCTAAGTTTTCTTATGTTTAGCGTTTTCTGGCGCGACGGGTCTCCTCCCGTCCGAACTTTATGGATATTTGAAATGGCACTATTGGCAGAAAATTATGAACGGGATGCACATCCACTTGATGTTATTGAATCCGTTGCCAATTCCAATGAATGGGCATTTGAGCGTTCAGGTGAGGACGAGATCGCCGTTGCTGTGGGCGGGCGCTGGTCACAATACACTGTTTCCTATTCATGGATGGAAGATTGCGAAGCGCTGCATTTGGCTTGTGCCTTTGACATGAAAGTGGCGCGCAACCGCATGGCTGAAGTGCTTCGTTTGGTCACTCTGGTGAATGAGCAGTTGCTGATGGGCCATTTTGATTTTTGGCATCGCGACAATGTGATTATGTTCCGTCAGTCGCTGCTCTTGGCGGGCGGGTTGGACCCGACTGAGCGGCAGGTTGAAGTGCTGCTATCCAGCGCCGTCGAGGCTTGCGAGGCCTATTATTCGGCATTCCAATTTGTGGTGTGGTCAGGACAATCCGCCCGCGAGGCGCTGGATTCGGCGCTGTTTGAAACTGTTGGAAACGCCTGATTTATTACGGAGTTTTATATGTCTGAAACGCCATTGAATATTCACGAGTTTGAGCGCGTTGATATTCGCGTAGGTACAATTGTTGAGGCTGAACCATTTCCTGAGGCGCGCAAGCCCGCTATTAAACTGCGGATCGATTTTGGCGCGGCAATCGGCATTAAGCGCTCGTCGGCACAGATCACGAAGAATTATTTACCGGAGGAATTGATTGGCCGTCAGGTCATGGCGGTGGTGAATTTCCCGCCACGCCAAATTGGTCCGGTTATGTCTGAGGTGTTAACCTTGGGCTTTCCCGATGACGAAGGGCAGGTTGTGCTCGCTGCGATTGATAAGAAAGTACCCAACGGCGGCAAGCTCTTTTAAGTTTATGCCGGCACCCGCACGGTCGCCCTTAGGCCGCCAAGTGGACTTTCTGTTAATGTGATGGAGCCACCGTGAGAGCGCGCGATGTCGCGGGCGATGGAGAGGCCAAGCCCTGTGCCGCTTTCATCCTGATTGCGTGCCTCGTCAAGCCGCACGAACGGTCTGAACACATCTTCTCTGCTTTCCGGAGGAATGCCGGGGCCGTCATCATCCACGATAATGGTCAGCCAGCCCTTTGTGTGCTCGGCCGTAATTGAAACAGTTTCGGCATGGCGAAATGCATTAGAGACTATGTTATTTACCAGCCTCGTGAACGCATTGGCGCGAACATAGACCACAGATTTTCCGGTGATAACGTGATCGAGCTCACGACCGCGCAGCTTGGCTTCATCTGCCAACCGGTCCAATAATTTTTCTAAATCCAGCGCATCGGTCTCTTCTTGCGCCTCGCCGCGTGCAAATGACAGGTAGCCCTCGAGCATCGACTGCATGTCTGCAATATCGGCATCCATGGCTGTCGTATCCATTTTGCGTGAGACCAGTGCCAATTGCAATTTGAAGCGGGTGAGAATGGTTCCTAAATCATGGCTGACGCCGGATAACATCGCAGTGCGCTGTTCGATCTGCCGTTCGATACGCTCTCGCATTTGAATAAAAGCAAGGCCCGCGCGGCGTACTTCTTCTGCGCCGCGCGGACGAAAATCGCGTGGCATCGGACGACCCTTGCCAAAACTTTCGGCCGCCTCGGCCAGCTTTTGAATGGGACGAATTTGGTTGCGCAAAAACACGATAGAGATACCGATTAGAAAGAGCGAAGTGCCCACCATCCACATGAGAAAAACCAGAGTGTTTGAAGCATAGGCTTGGCTGCGTTTGGCAAACACACGCATCACATGCGAGGTTAGTTGTACCCGTATTTCCACCAGATCAGAATTTCCAACCGTATCAATCCAAAACGGGCGTTGCAGTTGGCGCGTTAGCTCCCCTGTCAGAATGTTATCGAGAAGAGAGAAAAAAGGCCTTGGACTTGGGGCGGGCAGGGGCTCTAGCGGCAAAAAGGAAATGTTTAAATCCAAATTTTGATCAGCAATTTTGGTAATGGTATCAAGATTATCATTCTGCGGATAAGCTTCCACAACACTGACGATGCTGGCAATTTCACGCGATACTGCGGTCGAGAGCTTTTGCGTAACCGTCTGCCAATGACGCTCCATGATAACAAAGGAGACGATTGACTGCAGCAATACCATCGGAATGATAATGATAGCGAGAGAGCGCGCATAGAGCCGCTTTGGCATACGCCGCGACACCCAGCTTCCGAATTGACGCAGTGGAGATGGTCGATCAGAATAAAGCCGCGCCGCTTTTTGCAGTCGCAACATCTTCCTCGTCCGGTCCTTATCCGTAATCGTCATTTACAAAACCATGTTGCCATATTGCTCACTATTACGAGCTCTGCCGCTCAATGCTGAGGCGATAACCGACGCCGCGAACTGTTTGCAGATAAACCGGATTGGTCGGATCTTTTTCGACCTTGCGGCGCAACCGGTTAATTTGGACATCAATTGTACGCTCGCCGACCTCTGAGTCTGAACCAACCAATTCGTACCGAGGGACAGTTTCTCCCGCACGCTCAGCAAACAATACCATAATGTCCTGCTCACGATCAGTCAGTCGTATAACTTCCGTACCCTGTTTTAGTTCACGGCGCGTAATATGAAACGAGAACGGCCCGAAAATGACTTGCTCCTGGCGTACGACCGGGGCTGGTCCACCGCGTTTGAGAACGTTGTTTACGCGCAAAAGCAATTCACGTGGATCAAATGGCTTGGCTAAATAATCGTCGGCGCCGGCCTCAAGGCCCTGAACGCGGCGGTCAGTTTCTGACAGAGCCGTTAACATTAAAATCGGTACGCTACGGGTTTCACGAAGCGATTTCGTAAGCTCGATGCCAGTTTCGCCTGGCATCATCACATCTAGAATAAGCATGTCAAAATCGAGATTTTCCAATCGACGCCGCGCTTCGGCAGCGGTCGCTGCCACCGTCACACGATAACCATTCTCGACCAGAAACTGGGAAAGTAGTGTTCTAATCCGGGTGTCGTCATCAACCACAAGCAAGTGAGGTGCATTGTCATCTATAGTTGCTGGCATTGGCGCCAGATTGGGTAATAGATCAGTCATAAGTCCTCCGCGTTGTTGTATTCCCCCGAATGGCCCATCTACATAATATCATGATTACTCCGACATTGACTTTAAAAAACACTCAACCGTGGCACGCGAACCAGCACCTGCATTCTGCAATGCGGTCGCGATGCGGCGGGATTGCGGCATTGCCAGCTGCAGTGCCAATTCACGACCCTTGGCGGTAGGGTAGAGTTCCCGTTGGCGTTTGTCTATCGGTCCGGTAACTTGGGCGATATAGTCTGAATCAATCAATTGTTTTAGCACACGGGCAAGGCTTTGCTTGGTGATTTTCAGGATTTCTAATAGTTCCGCGACATTAAGACCGGGCTTACGATTAACAAAATGCAGTACGCGATGATGCGCGCGGCCAAACTCCAAGCCTTCCAAAATCGCGTCTGCATCTCCGGTAAAATCGCGATAGGCAAAAAAGAACCGCTCTATTAATACGAAGTCAATTCCATCTTGCTGCGCCAACGGCTGACGAACGATTTCCTGGTTGATTTTCTGAACGCCCATTTTTTGATCCCAAATTATGTCAGCACTATTGACATATTTTATATCTCACGTAACCTCTTAATTCTGTTGGCCATAAATTGCAGGGAACGTAAAGCGGCGGTGCTGCTCTCCTGAGTGTGAATAGGTCAAAACAACATAAGATACGCGGGAGATTATCATGGCATCTGTTCCTTTTGACCAACTCAAGGGCACTATCTGGTTCAATGGAGAGTTCATTGATTGGCAGGATGCTAAGATTCATGTGCTGACGCACGGTCTTCACTATGGCGGATCCGTGTTTGAAGGTGAGCGCGCCTATGGCGGCAAAATTTTTAAATCCCGTGAGCATTCCGAGCGTTTCTTAAAATCGGCTCAGTATCTCGATTTTGAAATTCCTTACAGTGTCGATCAGCTTATCATTGCCAAGCAAAAATGCGTTGAGCTGAATGGTTTTCAGAGCTGTTATGTTCGCCCTGTCGCCTGGCGCGGCAGCGAGATGATGGCTGTTGCGGCGCAGAACGCGAAAATCCATACGGCAATTGCTGTTTGGGATTGGCCCTCGATGTTTGATGTTGCACAAAAAATGAAGGGCATTCGCCTCGATATTGCCGAATATCGCCGTCCTGATCCGATGACTGCGCCCTGTTTTTCAAAGGCTGCGGGCCTCTACATGATCTGCACAATTTCTAAGCATCGTGCGGAGCGCAAGGGCTATGCTGATGCCATGATGCTGGACTGGCAAGGCCGCGTTGCCGAGTGCACTGGCGCGAATATCTTCTTTACGAAGAATGGCGAGCTGCACACGCCAATTGCCGATTGTTTCTTGAGCGGCATTACCCGCGCTACGGTTATTGATCTGGCTCAACGTCGCGGCATCAAAGTTGTTGAAAGCCGCATTATGCCGGAAGATCTGGCGTCCTTTGAAGAGTGCTTTATCTGCGGAACCGGTGCGGAGGTGACGCCAGTTTCGGAAATCGGA
The DNA here is from genome assembly GCA_043717855.1 of Phyllobacterium sp. GTDB lineage: Bacteria > Pseudomonadota > Alphaproteobacteria > Rhizobiales > Rhizobiaceae > JANMEX01. The sequence continues at coordinate 14,189 of JAYSWX010000070.1, read as the reverse complement.
CCGTATAGATTCGTTCCTGGCGCAATCTCGCAGACCCTACTTGAGGACTACACTGCCGAAGTTCAGCCAAAAAGCTGAGTGTGCACTTAATTCCATCGTTGTGAAATTAACCATAAATGATCGCTATTCCGATTTTGCGGTCGTTTATGGTGAACAAAGTGTTAATCGTATTTGACTTTAGACGTATATCGCGGTTGTCTGCCGCGACGACGAGAAGTCGTGACGGGGTAACAATAGGATTTACTATTATGGAACAACTAATTCCGATCATCATTCAGGCTCTTTCCGGCGCAGCTGGCGGCGGCATCATTGGCAATGTCGTCAAGAGCGCAGGCATGACACTTTTGCCTAAGCTCCTTGCCGGTGCTGTTGGCGGTGTTGGCGGTCAAGCAGCGCTTGGCGGCATCATTGGACCATTGCTCGGTGCAGCAACCACTGGCGCGCTTGATCCAATGACAATATTGAGCCAAGTTATCAGCGGCGGCCTCGGCGGCGGCGTTTTGACAGCACTTGCAAGTGTTGTCATGAACGCAATGAAGAAGTAATTCTTTTCCATCGGTTGTTTTTGAAAGCGGGCGAAGCAATTCGCCCGTTTTTGTATTTGAAAGTTCCTCTGCATGAGCACGCTGCAAGCTGTCATCGTCCCCGTTACCGCGTTCCAACAAAACTGCACCATTCTCTTCGACAATGTGTCGAAAAAGGGCGTTGTCGTTGATCCGGGCGGGGACGTGGACAAGATTATTTCTGCGTTGGTGAAACATGGCATCAAGGCCGACGCCATTTGGCTCACTCATGGCCATTTGGACCATGCGGGCGGAGCGATGGAGCTGAAGGCAAAGCTTGGTATCGACATTCTCGGGCCGCACAAGGACGATGAGCCGCTGCTGCACCGTATTGAAACGCAGGCGGCCAAATATGGTCTTGGCGACGATATGAAGAACGCGACAAGTGATCGCTATCTCGACGATGGCGATGTGGTTTCATTTTCCGGCCATGATTTTGAGGTTTTCCACACTCCGGGCCATGCGCCGGGCCATGTGATTTTTTACAATCGCGCGGCAGGCTTTGCCCATGTCGGCGATGTGCTGTTCCAAGGCTCAGTCGGGCGGACGGACTTACCCGGCGGGGACCATGCGACACTGATGAACTCTATCGCCACCAAAGTATTACCGCTGGGCGACCACGTCGGCTTTATCTGTGGACATGGACCAAGCGGTAAAATTGGCGAGGAGCGCAGAACAAATCCATACCTCGCCAATATTCGAGGTAATTAACCGGCTGTGCAGAAATGGCTGCGGCCATCATTGCCACGGAATGTACCGGTTTCCGGGTTAAACGAACGGTAGCGATCTGAACAATAGCGATACCAGTCGCGGGTCCATGGCTCTACGGCGCGATAATAGTTAATCACGCGCGGGTGGCGCGGGGCTGGCGGGGCATCGGGATAGGCATCATAGTCAACAGCGTCTTGATCCTGATAATCATCATATTGCGGGTCTTGATAAATCGGCGCTGGCTGGCGGTGGTGGCGATTGCTGGAATCTATAATCAGCGCACCTGCAACGACGCCGAGCAGGCCAAGGCCAATCACTTCGCGGTCGTTGAGGCGGCGGGCGCTGGCTGTATCCATTGTGGCAACAAGTGAAGCAGTGCCGGCGAGTGCGGCAACGGCGATTTTGGCGAAACGGTTCATGACGGTCTCCTTAAGTGAAATTCGCGCCGGACATCCGGCTTGGAACCATATTTAATTCCACCCGCATGAACCGCACCTGAACGCCTGCGTCACATTCAGGTCACAAATGATTATCGGTTTTTGAAAACGATGCAGGCCCCGCCAGCGCTATGCAAAAGCGCACAAATCTTATTGGCCTCGCCGCGACTATCCGCGCCGATGCGCACGGTATATATGCTGCGGCGGCCCATCGGCGTGCGCACCTTGGAAACCACGGGCTTATGGTCTGCCAGCACGGAGGCGAACTGGCGGCGCGCGCGCTCATATTGGTTGACAGCAGCCGAGCGGCGAAAATTGCCCGCCACCTGCACGCCCCAAGGCTTGCGGGCAATGCGGCTCATCGGCACCGTGTTGAACTCAATGACCGGCAGTTTGCGGCAACCTTCATCGAAGGTGAGTTTCGCATCCAGCGGTTTTGGCACCATTTCGCTGCGCCGCCCGACGAAATTATCGGCAGGCTCACTGGTGATATCCAGCACATAGTCTTCTGTTTCCAGCGGCAGGAAGCCGCCATTGAGCCAGCGGCTGACGCTGCCTTCGCCGGCATTATAGGCAGCGGCGGCAAGGCCATAATTACCGAGATTGCTTTTGAGATAGGCGAGAAATTTAGCGGATGCCGGAATGGCCTGATCGACATCAAACGGGTCCGCCAACCCGACGATTTTGGCCGTGCCGGGCATAAATTGCGCGATGCCTTCCGCGCCTGCGGGTGAGACAGCGTTTTTGTCAAACCGACTTTCTTTCCAGATCAGGCGGGCAAAGAATTCTTTGGGGATATTATTCTTTTCGGCCTCAGCGCTAATCAAAGTGCAGATGTGATCGACGATGGCATCGGTTTCGAGCGATTTGCTAAGTTTCGCCCAAGGCGCAGGGATGATGGGCGCAAACGGCTCGGCTGCGGCCGAAAGCGGTCCGGCCAGCGCCAGCGCGGTGAGCGCCAGGGAGAGGATGAAGTGGCGTTGCATTTGTTCCCGGTCTCCCTGCCGGGAAGTCCGCCTTATATTATTCGAGCGTTAGATTTATGGCTTTCGGCCCCTTGCCGCGCTTATCCGGCTCGGTGTCGAAACTCACTTTCTGCCCGTCGTTCAGGCCGTTAAGCCCCGAACTCTGCACGGCTGAAATATGCACGAAAACGTCCTTCGCACCATCTTCCGGCGTAATAAAGCCGAAACCCTTGTCTTGGTTGAAAAATTTGACGGTGCCTGTCATCTGGCCCATGTGGCAAGTCCCTTATGTACCCTCATCTGCGCCGCGCTGCCGTTACGAAAGCATAGCGACAAGATAATTTGTGGCGCGTTTTTGCAAGATGCGCAAGTGGGGTGGCGGCGGGCTCATCCACTCCCCGATTTTTCATCGGGGAGCAGGGAAGTGGCTTCAATCCATCAGGACGAATGTCACCTTCAAATTTACACGGTAAGCACTGATTTTGCCGTCTGTTACCACCAGCTTTTGGTCCTGCACCCATGCGCCGGTGACATTTTTCAATGTCTTGACGGCGCGCGCGATGCCGATGTTGATGGCATCTTCAAAGCTCTTGGTTGACGATGACGAAATTTCTGAAATACGGGCAACTGTGTCCATGAGACTCTCCTTAAGTTAGTGGTAGGAGATGCTGGGATGTGATTGAGGCGGGATTGTGGGGGGATGAGCGCACACCCTTGAATTCGTCATTCCGGACAAGCGAAGCGCAGATCCGGAATCCACGCCGGAGACGCGGGCGATTGTCGCTGTGCAGTCAACCCGCACCTGCTTTGATCTGTTTTCTTGCGAGGCATGGATTCCGGATCTGCGCTTCGCTTGTCCGGAATGACGAACGCACGGGGGGACTCGATAATTGGCAGCCATGGTATGTTGCACTCACCCCCCATTCACCAACCCCAGCACCAGCCCGTTCACATTCCCGCCAGCGCTCATTTCCACCTTGTCGAAGATGCGGCTGGCGGCTTTGTAGGCCTCGTTGGCAGCCTGCACTTTGGCCAGAACGGACTTGCGGATGGTCTTGCATTGTGGGTCGTTGTCTTGGGTAAGGCCGACTGTCTCGCGGGTGATTGTTTCAACCATGGTGCGGATGGCGGCGGTGTGGACTTGTTCGTGGGCTTCAATGCCAGAGATGAAGGTCTTCCAGTGTGCCGCGACAGTGCCGTTGAGCGGTTTTTCTGGCTTAGGCAGGTTTATCGTAATTATGAGATGTGGCACCGCTGCGGCCAACGTGCAGGCATTTCCCATCTGCACATAGCTGCGCGACCATTTCAAATCCCAATTGGTATAAGCCATAACCCGTCGCCCACCTGCCAGCAGCGGACCCTTTTCGCCGATGGATGCGTAGAGCGCAGGACCGGTGTTGCCGGATATGGCGTAGGTTTTGACGAGTAGGGTTTCTGCGTGGGCGGGGAGGGTAAGGAGAAATAAGGCGCTGGCAGTGTTCCTGAATACCGCTGCTGTTGGAGAGACCATTCGCCGCCAGCTCATTCCTTTAGGCACATTTCACTGTAATGCCAGTCACTTATGTCACCGAAGGACTCAACATTTTGCCGCGAAACAATGCGTTGGAAGGCTTCATTGACCCTACCAACATCGGCGTCTTTAATACGAGCCCTGAACGCGACTAAAACCAGCTTTAGCAATTTTTGTCGGCGTGCGGTGAGCAGAGCAAAGAGTTCCGCCTCAATTTCCTCGATGTTCATGTCTTTGACTTGAGTCATCTCCCCGGCCGTCCTGTCTTACCCGGTCGGCGCTTCTGGCGCTTCAAATCCGACGCATCCTCATACGAGCCTGCGCCAACCTTGCCTCTGCGCGGTTCCAAATCTCCGGTGGGGCGTTTCGGCGCTGGACCACCTAGTGGCACTTCTGTCCGTCCCACCGTCATTTCGTCCAAGCTGTTTTTCTTGAACAGGCCGCCACCTTGCTCCGCGGGCGTGCGGCCTCTTGACGGGGTGCTGCCTTCGATTTCGCGGGCTAGCGGATCGTCGGCGATTGCCAGTTCCATTTCGCGCAGACGCTTGATTTCGTCGCGCAGTCTTGCCGCTGTCTCAAAGTCCAAATCCGTGGCGGCCTCGCGCATTTGCTTTTCCATGGCGGCAATATGAGCGGCAAGGTTATTGCCCATCATCGCGCCTTGATCGCCGCCAAAGCCGGTAATATCGGCGCGGACGTGGTCTCGCTCATAGACTGAGCTCAAAATATCGCCGATGTTTTTCTTGATGCTTTCCGGCGTGATGCCGTGCAACTCGTTATAAGCGCGCTGCTTATCGCGGCGGCGCGTGGTTTCGGCCATGGCACGTTCCATCGAGCCGGTGATATTATCGGCATAGAGCACGACCTTGCCATCGACATTGCGCGCGGCGCGGCCAATGGTTTGCACCAGCGAGGTTTCGGAGCGCAAGAACCCTTCCTTATCGGCATCCAAAATGGCGACCAGTGCGCATTCCGGAATGTCCAGCCCTTCGCGCAATAGGTTGATGCCCACCAGCACATCAAACGCGCCGAGGCGCAAATCGCGCAGGATTTCGATGCGCTCCAGCGTATCAATATCGGCGTGCATATAGCGCACGCGCACGCTTTGCTCATGGAGATATTCGGTGAGGTCTTCGGCCATGCGCTTGGTCAAAACCGTGACCAGCGTTCGGTAACCCTTGGCGGTGGTCTGGCGGATTTCGTCCAGCACATCGTCAACTTGAGTCTTGGCGGGGCGCACTTCGACGGGCGGATCAATCAGCCCTGTCGGACGGATGACCTGCTCGGCAAACACGCCTCCGGCTTGCTCCATTTCCCACTTGGCGGGCGTGGCGGAAACGGCAACCGTGAGGGGTCGCATCGCGTCCCATTCCTCAAAGCGCAGCGGGCGGTTATCCATGCAGGACGGCAGGCGAAAGCCATATTCGGCAAGTGTCGCCTTGCGCTTAAAGTCGCCGCGATACATGGCACCTATTTGCGGAATGGTGACGTGGCTTTCGTCGATAAAAACCAGCGCATTATCAGGGATATATTCAAACAAAGTCGGCGGTGGCTCGCCCGGCTGGCGGCCTGTGAGATAGCGCGAATAATTTTCGATGCCTGCGCAGGAGCCGGTGGCTTCCAGCATTTCGATATCAAACGTGCAGCGCTGCTCCAGCCGCTGCGCTTCGAGCAGGCGTCCCGCTTTGGTGAGTTCGGCCAAGCGCTGTTGCAGCTCATGCTGGATGCTTTTCACCGCTTGCTGGAGCGTGGGGCGCGGGGTGACATAATGCGAATTGGCGTAGATTTTGACCGACTTCAGGTCATCGGTTTTCTTGCCTGAAAGCGGGTCGAATTCGGTGATGGTTTCAATCTCATCGCCAAACATCGAGATGCGCCAAGCGCGGTCTTCCAAATGGGCGGGGAAGATTTCGATGGTATCGCCGCGCACGCGAAACGAGCCGCGCACAAAATCCATGTCGCGGCGTTTATATTGCTGGGCCACCAAATCCGCTAGCAAGGCGCGCTGGTCCAGCCGCTCGCCGATTTTCATTTGGAAGGTCATGGCGGTGTAGGTTTCCACCGAGCCGATACCGTAAATGCAGGAGACAGAGGCGACGATAATCACATCATCGCGCTCCAAAAGCGAGCGGGTGGCGGAGTGGCGCATCCGGTCGATTTGCTCGTTGATGGACGACTCTTTTTCGATGAACGTATCGGTGCGGGCGACATAGGCTTCAGGCTGGTAATAGTCGTAATAAGAGACGAAATACTCCACCGCATTGTTGGGGAAGAAGCTTTTCATCTCGCCATAAAGCTGGGCGGCCAGCGTTTTGTTTGGTGCCAGAATGAGCGCGGGGCGCTGGGTTTCTTGGATAACCCGCGCGGCGGTGAAGGTCTTGCCGGAGCCGGTGACGCCGAGCAACACCTGCATCCTGTCTTCGTTCTGGATGCCCTCAACCAAGTCTTTAATCGCGGTCGGTTGATCGCCGGAAGGGGTGAACTCCGTGACCATTTCAAACGCGAGCCCGCCCTCGGATTTTTCCGGACGGACGGGCCGGTGTGGCTCCCACATCTTGCCATTTTTGAACAGTGGATTACCGGATTCGATGAGTGCGGACAGCGCTTCGACGGTTGCCGTCACGCCATTCGGCGACATCATTTCGGCTTCCTCGAGCGAAATTTCGAGGCCAGAAACGGGGTTGAGGCCAGCAGCGGCGCGAGTTTTCGGGTCAGACGACGCGCCGATTGATGTGCCGCGCGAGGTGCGCTTATCCACATTGTCTTTGCGGCCCGTGGTGGCCTTTTTGATATTCTCCGCGCGGATTGCATCGTTGGGATCAACCGGAATTTCCGCCTGCGCCTTACGCTCCACTGTCACGCGGTGCGTGCCGGCCTTGGAGCGGATTTCGCGGGTATCCGCCTTGCGGCTTTCCTTCGCCGCCTGCTGTTCCAGCTCGCGCACCCAATCAGTAAGCGAGCCATCATAAGGCGCGCCCTCAAAAGCAGCTTGGGGCGATTCGGAAAAGCCGGATGGTTTTTTGGGCGTGTTTGACATGGCAGATATATGGCGGGAGTCTGGTGAAATGTGAAGGGGAGGGAGAGCAGATGCTGACGGGAGGTGTCAGGAGGGCAGGAGTGGCAGGCAAGATATCTGTGAATACGTATCTGGTTAATGGATTTAGATCGTGCGAAAATTGGCTTAATCGTGTTATCGATTGTACAACTAACAGTTGGGACTAATATTTTGGACTCTTTGCAGAAGTCAAAAATCGAATTTTTAACAGATAAGGCGGACTATTTTCGCGATAAACATGAAATTTATGTCGAAATTAAACAGGCAATTTTTGAAAAGCTGGCGATACCCTACTCCTTAGTCAAGGTATGTGGCTCTGCTTATTGGGGCCATAGTTTTACAACAGGAATATTATTTACGCCGGGCAAATCAGATTTGGATATCGCATTAATAAGCGATAGTTTGTTTGTTAAGTGTTTATCTGAGGTTCGAAGTCAGACAAGAAATTTCAGCAACTTGGTTTCATTCCCCCAAGTCGAAAATGGCCCGCCAAATAACGTGATTTTTCAAGACTATGCCTACAAGAAGGGCATAATTCGTGTGGACAAAATGCCCTTCACAAAAACAAAGTTGAACCTACTTGAAGTGGCAAAAAATTTGACGACAGCGCATATCAGTCATTTTAGTAACATCAACTTCTTTATATACGACAGCGAAGCATCTTTCGTAGTCAAACAAATTGGGGCCGTGGAGAAATTTCGATGATAAAATATCAAGTGAGATCTAGAGATTTAGTAGATATGATAACCGACATTAATAGCGCACGGCTGATCTTGTCGCCCTATTTTCAGAGAAACCTAGTTTGGCGGGAGCTTCATAAGAAAGATTTCATTGAAACAATTTTGAAGGGATATCCATTTCCTCAAATATTTATAGCAAGAGGCGAAATTGACGTAGACACTATGACGTCACAATCTTGCGTAGTTGATGGACAGCAAAGAATGAACGCGATTGTAGAGTTTTTGAAAGATACATTTTCGGTGAATGGTCAAAAATTTAGCCAACTGGCTAATAAAGAAAAACAGAATTTTTTAACTTATCAAGTGCCAGTCATAGATTTAGATATAAAAGCCGAAGATACGGCAATTATCGACATATTTACTAGATTGAATAGAACATTCTATTCACTATCAAATATAGAAAAAATGTCGACGGAATTTGCTACCGTTGATTTAATGTTGTTTGCAAAGTATTTTTGCAACTTAATTTCTAGTGACAATATTGCCGACGAAGAAGCGGACCTTACGGTTAACCCCAACATGCCAGATTATTTTAAACCATGGGCAGCACAAATAGAAACAGACAATTATAAAAAATATATATTTGATTCAAATATTTTTACTACATATGAAACATCGAGAATGGTACACCTTATGTACACATTAAATCTACTGGCCACTGTGATTAACGGATTCTATAATAGAAATGACGGTACTAAACCTCTATTGGATCGAGAAATTTTATCAACAAATCTCAAAAACGAGCTGGCAGAAAAGCTAGAAAAAGTCGCAGCGCTGTATAACTCCATAGGTTTGAGCGACAGCTCTATATGGAAAAACAAGGCAAATTCATTCTCGCTGTTCGTATTGTTTTTTTGGAATTTTAACGAGATATCAAAACTAGATTCTATCACTATTGGCCTAAAATTGCAGGAGTTCGCAGAAAGCCTGCCGTCAGATTACAGTTTGGCTGCAAGAGAAGGTGTCAACAACAAAAAAGAAAGGCTGGCACGACATACCCATTTGTCCAAGATATTTGATGTTGACGAATCTCCTAGACTTCCTGTGAATTGAGCTGGCTACCGTTTCTGAATTCTTCTAAAAATAGAAATTGTGTACGATTGTAACAAGGAATTCGAAGATTTGCATTGATTAGTTGATATTGCGACTATCGCGTCTTATTGCCTTGTCACTTTCTACTATTCCTCATTTGTAGCTTCCGCTGTGATTAATAACGAGCTCGGATGGACGCCCTTGGCCACGCAAACCTTGATCGTCGTTGCCTGCGACCGCTGCGCACGGAGAATTTGATAGGAAGGCACCTGTCCCATCCGCCCCAATCTCGCCTCACTGCTGCTCCACCTCACACTCCCTGCCTACTCTCCCCATTGAGGATTTCATGACATTTCGCACGTTACCTATTCGCTTGCTAATCTCGTTTGGCTTGGTTTTTCCGGCACTTAGTCCGGTTTTTGCACTTGATGCTAGTGCTCCGGTTATCACGCAATTTACCCTCGATAACGGACTAAAAGTGGTGCTTGCACCTTTGGCTACGGCGAAGAATGTGGCGGTTGTTGTGCAGTATGATGTGGGGTCGGCAAATGAGACGCCGGGGCATAGCGGGTTTGCGCATTTGTTTGAACATTTGATGTTTGAGGGCACAAAATCTATCCCGAACTTTGATGAGGTATTGTCTTCGATTGGGGCGCAGAACAATGCGTTTACGCAGGATGACGGCACGGTTTTTCACATCACCGGACCACGGGCAGGGCTGCCGGTTATGCTGCGGCTTGATGCGGACCGGATGGCGAATTTGGCCAATTCAGTCACGCAAGAAGACTTGGATAACCAGCGCGAAGTGGTGCTGAACGAAATGCGACAGAATGTGCTGGACGCGCCCGGCGGCGCGGCGCGGTCGCAAGGTTCCGTGGCGATTTATCCCAAGGGGCATCCCTATGACCATGCCACAATTGGCTCTATTGCGGACTTGAAGGCGGCGAAGCTGGAAGACGTGGTGGCGTTTCACAGGCAGTATTATGTGCCGTCTAACGCCTATCTCGCAGTGGCGGGTGATTTTGATGTGGCGCAAGCCAAGGCTGATATTGATCAGACATTTGGGTTGATACCGAAGTTTGCGAAGCCGGCGTTTCTGGACGCCGTTGCGCCGCCTGCAAAGGCTGGACGGATGGGCTTTGTGGATGCGGTGCCGACGCAGATTATTGCGCTGACGTGGCCCGGTGTTGTTGGCTATGGCAAGGACGCAAACCGGCTTACGGCGCTGGCCAGCGCTATGGGCGTTGGCAAGTGGTCGCTTGGTAACAAGCTGGTTTTAGAAAGCGGTATTGCCTCATCGGCGGGTGCCTATTACGACCAGAAGCAATATGGCGGGGCGTTCACTATCTATGCTGCGGGCGCGCAAGGTGTGAGTGCGGACAAGCTCGAAGCTTCCCTAAACGATACGGTTGCCACGATGCAAAAGGACGGCGTTCCTCAAGAAGCGCTGGAAACATATCGCACAAATTTGGAATCCAATTATGATAATTTGCCGTCCTCGCCGTTGGATTTTGCCATGGCATTGGGTGGCGCAATAAGCGTGACGGGGGATGCCAATACATGGCGCAACGAGGTTGCGGAGGCGAAAAGTTTCACGACTGGTGACCTCACTAAGCTATTGCAATCATTCACAAAAAACACTGCAATGATTGTGACCGTGACGCCCGGTCCGCGCAATACGGACTACCCACCGACGTTGGCAAATTCGACTGGAAGCAGCCCGACACCGCAGATTGCGGCGCGGCCGGAAGTGGTGATGCCGGACCTCAAGGCAGGGGTTTCAGCGGCGACAATTTTTCCGAAGGTTGAGACAATGACCCTGGCCAATGGTGCGACTTTGATGAGTTATTATGTCAATGATGCGGTGAATGCAGCGTTGGTTTTGACTGAAAAGGGCGGCGCGATTGATGCGCCTGTGGGGCTGGCAGGCATCGCTGTTGACGTGGGCAGTCGTGGGGCGGGCGACATGCCGCTGATCGATTTTGACCAAAAGCTTCGCGATAAAAATATCTCGTTGGGAGGCGGAGCGAGTGCCTATACGTCCAGCATTTCTGCGTCTGCGCCCTTGAAAAATTTCGATGATATGCTCAATTTTTTGGCCCTGTCGATTGCGCATCCGCGCTTTGATGACAAGGAATGGATGACCGTTATTGATGGGCAAAAAGCAGGGTTGAAGGCGCAAAAAGAGTCTCCGGACTATTATGCAAGCTTAAGTCTTGGCAAAGCTACATATCCAAACGACGCGCTGGAAGTGCGGGTTTTGGATGAAGCCGCCATCGATGCGCTGACCATCGATAAGGCTAAGGTGCTGTTTGCAAAGCGGATGGACCCGAAATTGGCAACGATTTATGTCGCCTCCAATATGCCGATTGGAGACATCGCAGCGCGGATGAACAAGGCGTTTGCGGAATGGACCGGAGTGGGCGCGGAGACCCAAGTCTTTGAAAAGCCTAGCAAACCTACCATCAAAGATATGACATTGACCAACCAGGTGGCGGGAACAACTCAGGCGACCATTATGGCGATGTTGCCTGCGCCGCATTCGGGTACAGTGGAATCGGCCGCTTTTGACATAGTGGTGAGTGTGCTGGGTGGCACGGTTAACAGCCGCTTGAGCAAAGTGTTGCGTGAGGAAAAGGGCTGGTCATATGGCATTGGTGCGGGAAAGAGCGGCAACAAGGGGCTGGACAACACGATTATGACTATAGGCACCACAGTGGAGGCCGCACATACGATGGACTCTATCGCTGAAATCCGCCGGATCGTCTCTGAACTTGCGTCAAAGCCGATTACGGATGCGGAGTTTCAATCGGCGCTGGTGTCGGCCAAATCACGTTTCCAATCGGCGTTTGATACGGCGCCCGGAACTGCGCAACTGATGGGCGGCTTGGCCAGTTCCGGCTTTGATTTGGACGACATGAAACTGTTCCTGGCCAACCTCGAAAAGGTGACTTTGTTGGACGTAAACGCTCAAGCAACCATCCTCGCCAAGAGCCAGATGGCGCTGTCCTATGCGGGCGACAAGGTGACAATGAAATAGGTCTGGAAATAGGTCGGAGGGCGGTCGCCAAACGCCCAGAATGGATACGGAGATGATGCGGAATCAATGCGGAGAGGATATGCCGATCATATGACGTTAAATTGAACGTCATACTTTCTGCATTCTAGTTTTGAGGCTGGCAACCTCGCCAAATTTTGGCTACGCAATTGGTATGAATACATTTGTAATATCCGGAATGACGTGCGCTAGCTGCGCCGAAAAAGTTGAAAAGGCGTTGCAAGCTATTGCGCCGCAGGCAAGCGTTACGCTTAATCCGGCGCGTGCAAGCGCGCCAACGGATGTATCACTTGCCAACTTGAATGCTGCGCTAATCGCAGTTGGCCGTTACAGGCTCAGCGAATTGGCGGCGGAGCCGACGAGCAAGCACTCGGCTAACGATTACTTCGCCAACAATTACTTGGCTCGATTCAAAATTTATTATCCACTTTTTTTGGTCATCGGACTTTGCGCCGTTGCAGCTTTGGCGTCTGCCAATTGGATGATGGGCTTTATGGCGGCCTTTTATATAGTGTTTGGTGCATTCAAACTTTTGGATGTCCCGGCTTTTGCGCGCGCCTTTTCCCGCTATGATATTATTGCCAAGCACGTTCCGTTTTGGGGCTATGTTTACCCTTTCGTAGAGTTGGGCTTGGGTTTCGGCTTTCTATTTTATTTCCAGATGACTGTAGTGACGTGGATTGCGTTCGTTACCAGTCTGATCGGCGCGCTCGGTGTTATCCAATCCGTTAGTCGTAAGGAAACGATACAGTGCGCCTGTCTTGGCACTGTGTTTCAATTACCAATGTCGACTGTGACTATCATTGAAAACCTTGGCATGGCCGCGATGGCGGCTTGGATGCTTTACTTCGGAATGTCGGAAATGATGCCGGGCATGATGATGGGTATGTAGCTGCACCCGCTTTATCACAATGGTTTGTTGTCCCACGGAGAGCCTGATTTGCGCGCTCGCGCACTCCCCGCATATATTATTTCTTGGAAAAATGCCGGGTGCGCCGCGCACATCCCTCTGTTCCTCCCAGATACAAAAGAGCAGCGCAGGCGCACACCATGAAAAGGTTTTCGCGTAAGACGAGTAAAGAGTCAAGTCACGTAATTTGAAGTTCAATTCAAACGATTTGCCCCATTGAGGCCATAAACTTTGCGTGCGAATCTGATGGCAGGCGGCAAATGGGGCGAGATTATGTCATTGATATTGTTGAATATATTTATTTTTCGTGACTTGCCAAGTGCAAAACCCGTGGGTTAAGAGGCTCCCGTCAGGCGGGCATCGTTCTCCCAAGACGGTGTTTCGAGACCTGGCAAGCATGAAGACTTTTAGGAGCTACCTATGAAAACCATTATTGCTACACTCATCGCATCCGTTGCTTTCGCTACTGCCGCTTTCGCTGGCGAAGTTGAAGGCGTGGTAAAGGCATTCGATGCCGCGACCAAGACTGTAACTCTCGAAGATGCATCCGCATACGTAGTTGCTGAAGGCGTAGCTGTTGAGACACTCGTTGCCGGTGCCAAGGTGAAGGTAACTTTTGATGATGCAACGAAGGCAGCAACTGCCATCGAAGTAACTAAGTAATTTTCGAAAAATCGGCTCTGCTGACCATTTTGTGAGCTTTTTTGCACTCCCAGTGCTCGAAAACCACCACAAATGGTTTAGCAGGACGAATTGTCGATTTTGCATAAGCGCCCTGCAGGAAACTGCGGGGCGTTTTTTGTTTGAATGACTGTTGCTAACTTCGTCCAATGCTTTCACACTGACGCCAAGGGACGGGGATGCACATATGCTGACATTGCCGATATGGTTAGTGGTGATAGGGGCTGCGCTGGCGTTCGCGGGGCTCTACGACCGTTTGCTTAACCCCGTCATGCGCTGGTTTTTTCGCAGCCGCGCGAACCATGCTATTGACGAGCTGAACACAAGACTTCGGCTCAAGATACGCCCTTTTAAAATGACCAAACGCGAAGTTCTGGTGGACCGACTAACGCATGATCCGGCTATTGTTGCTGAGGCGGAATGCTATGCCTTGGAAACAGGAATGCCCGTGAAAGTGGCAATGGCGGACGCCGAGCGCTATGCCCGCGAGATCGTACCTTCTTTCAGCGCCTATACATATTTTAGTA
>JAYSWX010000069.1:0-28424 GCA_043717855.1 Phyllobacterium sp. | reverse complement strand
GACCAAAGAGCCAATCCCCGTATTGCCAACAGTGCATTACAACATGGGCGGCGTGCCGACCAATTATTGGGGCCAAGTGCTAAAGCCTACGAAGAAAGACCCGGATGCGATTTTGCCCGGCCTTATGGCTGTGGGCGAAGCGGGTTGTGCGTCCGTGCATGGCGCAAACCGTTTGGGCTCTAATTCGCTGATAGACCTTGTGGTGTTTGGCCGTGCGGCTGCAATTAAAGCGGGCCAAGTGGTGGATCGTAAATCTGCCGTGCCAAAGCCCAATGCTGCCTCAGTGACCAAAATCATGGATCGTTTTGACAAGTTGCGTCATGCCAATGGCTCAACCAAGACGGCGGAACTGCGCCTTGCCATGCAAAAAACCATGCAGGAAGACGCTGCCGTTTTTCGCACGGAAGAAACATTGCAGTCCGGCGTGAAGCGCATGGGCGAAGTGTGGAACGGGCTTTCGGATTTGAAAGTGTTCGACCGCTCAATGATCTGGAATTCAGACCTTGTGGAAACGCTGGAGCTGGAAAACCTAATGGCCAATGCCATGACCACAGTCGTCTCCGCCGAAGCCCGCCAAGAAAGCCGCGGCGCACACGCGCGTGAAGATTACGCCGCCCGCGACGATAAAAAATGGCGCGTGCACACGCTTTCCACCATTGATGACAAGGGCAAAGTCAAGCTGAGCTACCGTCCGGTGCATACGCAGCCGCTGGTGAGCGAGGCTGACGGCGGGATTAGCTTGGCGAAGATCGCGCCTAAGGCGCGGGTGTATTGAGGGGAACTATTTTGACTTCACAGAAATGCAAATACTGTGGGGAAGAGAAGAAGCTCATTCGTGCGCACATAATACCAAGAGGGCTGTATCCTAAGTTGGCACCAAATGTGCCGCTCTTAATTATGGCAGTTGATGATCCAAAGGATCGCAGAAGTCCAATCGGGGTATATGATACAGCGCTATTATGCGCAGATTGCGATAATATTTTCGGCAGATATGACAAGATTGCGGCCGAAACCTTTTTACCTGAGCCTACCCGCGGGCAGCTATTGAAGGAGCCCGATGGTTTAATAGCGCGCGGGGATAGGACTAAGTACGCTGGCTATTATATCCCAAATCCAGATGTACACGGCCTTCAGTTGTTTTGCGCCTCACTAGTTTGGAGGGCGGCACATACCTCACGACATGATGCGTCAGTTAAAATCTCGCATTCTTTCAAGATGAAAGCCGATCGCCTTCTTAGAAAGAAAGCTAAAGAAGACTATTTTGGAGTTTTTGCTTCGCGGTTTGATAATAGGCGACTTTCTGAATTTGTTACCCGCCCCTCTAAATTCAGTGGAGACCATGGTGTGGGTGTTACGGTCTCATTTTCAGGTTTTAGTCTTTTCATTTTGGAGAAATCGCCCCCTCTAGATTCCCCTACACTGCTTGGCACTGATCCCTCTTGGTGGATTCGTTATGATGCCCTTTTTGGCAGTAACGTTGATTCATCAATTCGTAAAATGATTGCAATTCGGAACTCAGAAAGACTTACCATAAATGGTTGAACTCACACTCCCCAAGAATTCGCAAATCCAGCAGGGCAAGGCATGGCCAAAGCCATCCCCTGCTAAGAACACCCGCGAGTTCAAAATTTACCGCTGGTCTCCGGATGATGGCAAAAATCCTTCCGTGGATAGCTACCATGTGGATATGGATGATTGCGGGCCGATGGTTCTGGATGCGCTTTTGTGGATCAAGGAAAAAGTCGATCCGACATTGACGCTGCGCCGCTCGTGCCGCGAGGGCATTTGCGGCTCCTGCGCAATGAATATTGATGGCACGAATACCCTGGCCTGCACCAAGGGCATGGATGAGATTTCCGGCACGGTGAAAGTCTATCCGCTGCCGCATATGTCGGTGGTCAAAGATCTGGTTCCGGACCTGACGCATTTTTATGCCCAGCACGCTTCCATTGAGCCGTGGCTCAAAACCGTATCGCCAGAGCCACAAAAGGAATGGCTGCAATCCAAGGAAGACCGCGAAAAAATCGACGGACTTTACGAGTGCATCCTCTGCGCCTGCTGCTCCACGTCCTGCCCGTCCTATTGGTGGAATGGCGAGAAATATCTCGGGCCCGCAGTGCTCTTACAAGCCTATCGCTGGATAATCGACAGCCGCGATGAGGCAACGGGCGAGCGTTTGGATAATCTGGAAGACCCCTTCCGCCTCTACCGCTGCCATACAATTATGAACTGCACGCAGGCTTGCCCCAAGGGTTTAAATCCTGCCAAGGCGATTGCGGAAGTGAAGCGCATGATGGTGGAGAGAAGGGTTTAGTGCCCAAAACCTGACAATAGCAAGTAGTATTAGGCGATTAGCTCGCAATCAAATGCGCTTAGCTTTTTGGGCGACCTCTGATTCCGCCAGCGCAGAAGATAATTGGAAAAGCCGGCGTAGGCCACCGGTCTGAGCTCTTTGTGTTTGACATGACGCAAGCAACTATGAAGAGTAATAAAGCTTATCATTGCATGAAAGTTCGTCCATGCCAGTTCCAAACTTCCAACGGTTTATGTTCCCGGTTCTCAAGCATTCCAATCGGGGTGAAGTGAGGATGGCAGACATCAAGCAAGACGTAGCAAGCGATCTAAATCTCTCTGAGTCTGATCTAGGCGAACTTGTTGCAAGTGGAACCAAAACAGCATTCGACGATCGTATTGCGTGGGCGAAGACATACCTAAAGCAAGCTGGATTGTTGCAATCAACATGCAGGGCCTATTTTACTATTTCAGCTGAGGGCAAACGACTGTTAGATATGGGCATTCAAGATATTGATGTGAAATATTTGACATCTATTCCTAAGTTTATGGAAGAGCGAGAACGGCAGCGACAAGAAATAGAACCAGTTGCAGGTAATATCGCAGAAGCAAGCGCAATACCAAATGAAGCAACACCTGAGGACGCAATTCAGAGCGCTCATCAGTTGCTTCGACAAGCACTTGTTCAAGATATACTCGAAAGACTTCGAGCTTCTTCACCTGCGTTTTTCGAACGAGTAGTAGTTCGACTCCTACTAGCCATGGGCTACGGCGGCACTCTGGCTCAAGCTGGCAAGGCGATTGGCAAATCAGGAGACAACGGAGTCTATGGTGTTATCGACCAAGATACATTGGGGCTTGATAGAGTCTACGTCCAAGCGAAGCGTTATGCTGAAGACGTTACCGTGGGTGCTCCAGATATTCGTGATTTCTTCGGCAGCCTCGATATGCATAAGGCAAGCAAAGGTCTTTTCGTTACGACTTCAACGTTCACAAGAGCGGCAACGGAAACAGCGGAAAAACTTGGTAAGCGAATTGTACTGATCGATGGACGTGATCTGACAAAACTCATGATTCGGTTTAACGTTGGTTGCCGCGTCGAAGAAGTATTTGAAATGAAAAAGATCGACGAGGAGTTTTTTGAATAGTTCACATTAGACATGGCTGAAAACCGTACCACCGGAGCCGAAAAGGAATGGCTACAATAAAAATAGGACCCCGGGGAAATCGGAGTTTCTACATGTGCATGTTCCGGCTCTACCTCTCTTGACGTAGCCTTAAACTTTTCAGCCTATCTGTGATTGAAAGCGGAGAGGTATATATAGTGAGTTTGATTATCGCCCTGATGGGTATTGTTGGCGGAGCAGCGTTTTGGTGGTATCGCATGAAAGCGACCAGCGATGCGGCAAATGAAGTGTTTGATGCCGTTGGCCGTGTGCGCGGCAATATGCGACGCGGCAAAATTCGCAAGAAGGCGGCTATGGCTCCCATTTCGGCCATTGATGACCCTGTTGTGGCCGCGGCCACAATCATGGTTTCGATAATCACCGAGGATACAGTTTTATCGCCGCTAGTCGAACAGCCCATGCGCGCCCAGCTTGCCAGTATCGCAACGCCCGCTAAGTTGGATGAGACTATGATCTACGCAACATGGGCAACGAACCAAGTGGCTGATGTGCAAAATGTGATTGATATTGCAGGTGTGTATTTATCTAAACAGCTCAGTCATGATGAAAAACATGAGCTGATAGAGATGATTTTGGCCGCCGCGCCGATTGATAAGCGCAGCGAACTATTTCCTCAGCGCATCAAGCGCTTGCAGCAAAAGTTGGGCCTGAAACTAAACTAGCTTTGCGTCCAAAGTCACATTGATTGCGCCTAGTGCCTTGGAAACGGGGCATTCAGCTTTTGCTTTCACCGCCAGCTCCTCAAACTTGGCAATCGTAATGCCCGGCACATCGCCAGTGAGCGTCAAGGCGCTGCCGGAAATGCCTTTGCCTGGGATTAGTTCTACAGTGGCGGTTGCTTCCAGCTTGGCTGCGGGCGTGCCGTTTTCGGCCAGAAAATGTGATAGCTGCATGGCAAAGCACGACGCGTGGGCAGCGGCCAGCAACTCTTCAGGATTGGTAGCAGACTTGCCGCTTTCATCTTCGAAGCGCGCGGCAAATGAATAGGGATTGTTTTTCAATACGCCGCTTTGCGCGGAGATGTTTCCCTTGCCGGATTTCAAATCTCCTGACCAAGTGGCAGATGCGTGACGTTTCATATCAGACTCCATTGAAAAAATTGGCAAATTTATGCTGCCCATTACATATGATACTTTTATTGCGTGATACAACTCTTCATCACTGATTTGTGTGAAGCTGTGATTTCACTATGGGGTTCGCGTGGCTTAAGAAGAACCGACCCAATGGAGATTTATGATGCTTCGCAAGATTATTACCGCCGCCCTTTTCGCCACTGTTGCAATCGCTCCCGCGTACGCAGGGAAAACTGAAACGGCAATTTTTGCCGGTGGTTGCTTCTGGTGTGTCGAAAGCGATTTTGACCAGATCAAGGGTGTTGTCGCCACCACGTCCGGCTATGCCGGAGGCACGATGGCAAATCCAACCTATGAGGATCATGAGGGCAATCAAGAAGCGGTGAAGGTCGAGTATGACCCCGCGATTGTCACTTATGAAACGCTGGTGACAACATTCCTGCACACCATTGATGTGACGGACCCTAATGGCCAGTTTTGCGACCAAGGCGAGGCCTATCAATCAGCACTATTTGTTGATGGTGCGCAAAAGCCCGTTGCAGTGGCGGCAGTGGCGAAAGCGGCAGCAGAACTTGGCGCGAAAATTGTGACACCGGTGAAGGACATAACGACATTTACTGATGCTGAGGATTATCATCAAAATTACTATCTTGGCAAAAACCGTGTCTTGACCCGCTTTGGGTACGTTGCCCAAGCAGACGCATACAAGCGCTACCGCAAGGGCTGCGGCCGCGATGCACGGGTGAAAGAAGTGTGGGGCGACAAGGCCTATCCCGGCATTCGCCACGACTCTTAAAATTCTCAGCTAAATCGCTTCGCCCCGTAACAATTTCGGGGCATTTGGCGATACGCCAGAAGCCTGCTCCATGAAGAAATTCTTCATGCGCGGCATCCTATCCACCAGCCCCAAGCCGATATCGCGGATGAAGCGCAACGGTGCGATATCGTTGGAGAACATGCGGTTCAGCACATCGGTCGTTATTCCCGTGCGAACCGTGTCGAAACGTCTCCACACTTGGTAACGCTCAAGTACGTCGAGCTGTCCGTAATCCAGCCCCAAGCGCAGCGCATCGACGATGGTTTCCGCCAGCGCCGCCACATCGCGGAAGCCAAGATTGAGGCCTTGGCCGGAAATCGGGTGAATGCCATGTGCCGCGTCGCCGATGAGTGCCAGTCGTGGTTTCACAAATTCACGCGCCAAAGTAAGCCCTAGTGGAAACGCTTTCGGAGCGCCCTCGGCACGGATATCACCTAGCTTATATCCAAAGCGCCGCTCCAATTCCGTCTCAAACAGGAGCGGATCAGAGGCCACGAGACGGTCGGCATCTGCTGTGCGCTCTGTCCAAACCAACGAAGAGCGGTTGCCTTTCAGAGGCAAAATCGCGAATGGTCCGGCGGGCAGAAAATGCTCCTCAGCGCGGCCCTCATGCGGGCGCTCATGGGCCACTTCCACCACAATGCCAGACTGGCCATAATCAAAATGCACAGTTTTGATGCCTGCCATATCGCGTAGCTTGGACTTCACACCATCGGCAGCAACCAGCAACCGAGTAGAAATTTCTTCACCATTCGAAAGCGTAACTCCCGTGGCAGAGGTGCTTGGCGAAATGGCCGTTGCCGAAACGCCATCTGTGACATCGATGCCTAGCAAACTGGCTTTGGCCCGCAGCGCCCGCACCATCGCAACATTTGGGACCATATGCGCAAATGGCGCATCAGCCTCTTTATCGCCCGCGAATGTCAGAAAAACCGGACGGACGGGGTCATTGGTGCGTGAGTCTGTCACGATCATCTCGCGGATGGTTTCGGCATCCGGCTCTATCTCGTTCCATACTCCCAATTGGGTAAGCATGTGAACCGCAGCAGCGGCAACAGCGGATGAGCGCTTGTCGCGCTCCCACACGCCTTCGGGTGCGCCATCGACAAGATGAACTTTCAAATGCGGCGCAGCAGATTTTATCGCGACTGCGCAAGACAGCCCGACATAGCCGCCGCCGGCAATCAATATATCCACTTGTGTGCTCATCGAACTATCTCCGGCATTGACTTCATTGCACTTCGACGTCCAAAACGCTGACTTAAACGTCAATCGGAATTCGAAAATATGGCATCTGCGTTTGAAACGCTTCTTTCTATTCTTGACCTTGAAACCATAGAACACAATCTGTTTCGTGGTCGCAGCCCTGAGACAAGTTGGCAGCGTGTATTCGGGGGCCAAGTGATTGGGCAGGCACTTGTGGCCGCGCAGCGCACGGTGGATGCGGATCGTCATGTTCACTCATTGCACGGCTATTTTATGCGACCGGGCGATCCGGCGGTTCCCATTGTTTACGAGGTTGACCGCCTGCGCGATGGCGGCTCGTTTACCACACGCACTGTGATTGCCATTCAACATGGCAAGGCGATTTTCACGCTCACCGCCTCGTTTCAAGCTGATGAAGACGGGCTTGAGCACCAGATGCCGGTGAAGGCAGGCATCAAAGGTCCGGATGGACTGATGGGTGACCGCGAGTTTGGTGAGCAATATATGAAAACCGCTCCTGATAATGTGGCGACCTATTTCAAGCACGAGCGCCCGATTGAAATGAAGCCAACCTCGCTTGACCATTATCTCACGCGCGAGCCGCTAGCACCTGAACAGAATATTTGGGTGCGTGTGCTTGGTGATGTCCCGCAAAACCGGGCGATACAGGCTGCTGTGCTCGCCTATATTTCAGATATGACCTTGCTCGACTGTGCGCTGTTTCCCCATGGCCGCACAGTATTTGACCACGATATTCAGGCTGCAAGCCTTGACCATTCGATGTGGTTTCACCGTCCCCACAGGCTGGACGATTGGCTGTTATATGCGCAAGACAGCCCTAATGCGGCCAACGGGCGGGGTTTTACCCGTGGTTCGTTTTACACAAAAGATGGAATTTTAATTGCTTCCGTGGCGCAAGAAGGGCTAATCCGCGTCCATGCCACATAGCGCCGATAATATAGGCAATTTTATGATTTTGCATATAATTTAGGCAATGTCAGTTGGTTTAGATTGCATCTCGCCACTATACGCGGTGGTTTAACATATATATTTCAATGATTTAGCGCGGAAAGATCGAACTGGCATGGTCCTTGTATTAACCCTACCGTTACCAATCGGTCGGGCCGCTTGGTAATCGTTGGAGCGCTGCTTGTGCCGGACTGGCAAGGGCCAAACGCCAGCGTGTTTTACCCGGAGTATCAGGGGGCATTTGCCGCATGAAAATCGTAATGGCAGTTATAAAGCCGTTCAAGCTGGACGAAGTACGCGATGCGCTCACAGCTGTTGGCATTCAAGGTCTGACTGTAACCGAAGTGAAGGGTTACGGGCGTCAAAAGGGACATACTGAAATTTATCGCGGCGCGGAATATGCCGTCAGCTTCTTGCCGAAGATCAAGATCGAACTGGCGATTTCGGATGATTTGGTTGAGCCGGCAATCGAAGCTATCGGCAATGCCGCCAAGACCGGCCAGATCGGCGACGGCAAGATTTTCGTTTATCCGCTCGAAAGCGCTGTGCGTATCCGCACCGGCGAAAAAGACAACGAAGCGCTTTAATAGGCACGCCTTAAAAGGAATATCCCAATGAAGAGTAATAGTTCAAAAATTGGCGTTGCGGGCGGGCTTCTCAGCCTCCTTTCAGCGCTTCCAGCCATGGCGCAGGACGCTGCGGCTGCGATCGCACCTGCCGTTGCCGCTGCTCCAGTCCCGGATAAGGGCGATACAACATGGATGCTGGTTTCCACAGCATTCGTAATTCTAATGACGATTCCGGGACTTGCCTTGTTTTACGGCGGACTTGTCCGTTCAAAAAACATCCTTTCCATTTTGATGCAGGTTTTCGTTGGCTTCTGCATTATCTCCATCCTGTGGGTGGTTTACGGCTACACACTGGCATTCACCGGCGCGGCAACGGCTGCGGAGGCAACCGCATTGACGCCTTTTATTGGCGGACTTTCAAAGCTGTTCCTTGCAGGCGTTGGTACTGGCGCAAATGTTGAAACTTTTTCTAAGGGCGTCGTCATTCCGGAACTCACGTTTGTCATTTTCCAGCTTACATTTGCGGCTATTACACCGGCGCTGATCGTTGGCGCGATTGCTGAGCGTATGAAGTTCTCAGCTGTTATGCTGTTCATCGTTATCTGGTTCACGTTCTCCTATCTGCCAATCGCCCACATGGTTTGGTGGTGGGGCGGCCCGAGCGCGTTCGCTAGTCCTTCCGGCTTCCTGTTCGGCAAAGGCGCGATTGACTTTGCCGGCGGTACGGTTGTCCACATTAATGCCGGTGTTGCAGGTCTTGTTTGCGCTATCGTTCTTGGGCCACGCGTTGGCTACCTGAAAGAAGCCATGGCACCGCACAACCTAGTAATGACCATGATTGGCGCCTGCCTTTTGTGGGTTGGCTGGTTCGGCTTCAACGCTGGTTCAAACCTTGAAGCTAATGGCTTAACTGCTCAGGCCTTCCTCAACACGATTGAAGCGACTGCTGCTGCAGCCTTGGCATGGATGTTCGGTGAATGGTTGACCCGTGGTCATCCGAGCCTTCTTGGTGCGGTTTCTGGCGCTGTTGCCGGTCTCGTTGCGATCACTCCTGCGGCAGGTTATGCCGGAACAATGGGCGCGATTGCCATCGGCGCGATTGCCGGTATCGTTTGCCTCTGGGCGGTTGTGGTTCTTAAAGCCAAGTTAGGCTACGACGACAGCTTGGACGTTTTTGGCGTCCACGGTGTTGGCGGTATTGTTGGTGCGTTGCTTACAGGCATCTTCGTCAGCCCTGCGCTCGGCGGTTCCGGTGTCTATGATTACGGCGCGGACGCCGTTGCTGCCTACTCGATGATCGGTCAGTTGACCTTCCAGTTCTGGGGTGTTGCGGTATCCGTTGTCTGGTCGGCAATTGTGTCGATTGCCGCGCTTTACATCCTCAAGGCAACAATTGGTCTGCGTGTTGCGGAGCAAGATGAGCGCGAAGGCCTCGACATCACGTCTCATGGCGAGCGCGCTTATAACTAAGTTTACCAGATAGCAGTTCCGGTGGGGTTCATCACCGGAACTCATACTCCCGTCGCGATGTTATTAATAACGTTACATCGCCACTTTAGAGCCCGGGTAACCGGGCTCTTTTTTAGAGCAAATTTCAGGTATTTCGTCTTTGTGTTTTGACACTGCCCTTAAACGCATGATGTTCTATCAAGCTATGAGGTACTTCATGCCGGAATGGCCAATCCCTTTATCACCGCCGGGCGCGCCACGAATGCCTGCAGTACGCGGTCAACATTCTTAAACTTGTCGTAGCCGACCAAATCACCGGCCGCATAAAATCCGACAAGTCCGTTAATCCACGGGAAAATGGCTATATCAGCGACGGTGTATTGATCTCCCATCATCCAGGCTTTGCCTTCCAAGTGCTTATCCAAAACGCCGAGCAAGCGCGTGACTTCGCCGACATAGCGGTCACGCGGGCGCTTATCTTCATAGTCTTTGCCGGCAAACTTATGGAAGAAGCCAAGTTGACCAATCATCGGGCCAATTCCACTCATTTGGAACATTACCCATTGCAGCGTTTGGTAGCGTCCTGCTGCGTCCGCCGGAAGTAGCTTTCCGGTCTTTTCTGCCAGATAGATCAAAATTGCGCCGGATTCGAACAGTGCCAACGGTTTGCCGTCCGGACCATCAGGGTCGATAATTGCCGGGATCTTATTGTTTGGGTTGAGTGACAAAAATTCTGGCGTCATCTGGTCATTCGTGCCGAAACTAACGAGATGCGCCTCGTAGGGCAGGCCAATTTCTTCCAGCGCTATAGAGATTTTCACGCCATTAGGCGTTGGCAGCGAGTAAAGTTGTAGCCGATCCGGGTGCGTTGCCGCCCATTTGGCAGTGATAGGATGAGAGATGGTCGCGTTCATAATAAATTGTCCCTTCACGTTGTGAGGACTGTAGCTTAAGCACTCGTCCATACCTATCAAGTGCTATTGATTGCTTCATTGAAAACGACTGACTGCATTGGCAAACCGCTTCTAAATGGAAAATTAGTATAAATTTTTTGGTTGTGCGCTTGCGCGAATCTTAAGGCTGACTATGGTTAACAAATTATGACCAAGCTCGCTTTTGATATTCGCCCTGCGGCAACCTTTGATGCCAGCGCCATCGCCTTCATCCATGAGGCTGCGTGGGATAACGCCTATCGCGGTATCATTCCCCATAAAACGCTCAATAGCATGATCGCGCGGCGCAGCGCGGACTGGTGGGGTCGGGCACTAGGGGCCTCCAATTCCATTTTGGTGGCAGAAATTGGCGGCAAGATCGCCGGATATGCCACGCTTGGACGTAACCGTACCCGCGCACTTGAGCAGCAGGGGGAGATTTTTGAACTCTATATGCGTCCCGAATATCAGGGTTTGGGCTTTGGCAGCCGTTTGTTTTATGCCGCCAAATCCCGGGTCTCGGACTTCGGCCTCAAGGGATTGGTTGTCTGGGCCTTGGAAGATAATAGCCGCGCTATGGGTTTTTATGAGGCGATAGGCGGCAAGGACATTGCCGAAGGCACAGAAACTTTCGAAGGCCGTCATTTGCGCAAAATAGCATTCGCTTGGAGCTGATAAGCTTAAACCATTATCTTATTGCATCGCACAATTGCGTCCGTTAAGCGGTTTATAGTCAAAATCGTTCAGGAGCGCCCATGCGTATCGAAGCCATTGCCATCGGCAAAAATCCACCGGAAGACGTCAACGTTATCATCGAGGTTCCGGTGGGCGGTGAGCCGATTAAGTATGAAATGGACAAGGCATCCGGCGCGCTGTTCGTTGATCGCTTTCTTTACACGCCAATGCGTTATCCCGGCAATTACGGCTTTATCCCCCATACGCTGTCGCTTGATGGTGACCCGATTGACGTGGTTGTTTGCAACACGCGCGCCATTATGCCGGGCGCTGTAATTTCGTGCCGTGTGGTCGGTGTTTTAGTTATGGAAGATGAAGCGGGCGGCGATGAAAAGCTAATCGCTGTTCCCTCGACGAGAATGACGCGGCGCTATGAAAATGTCCATGATGTCACTGATTTGCCACAAATCACGCGGGATCAAATCCAGCATTTCTTTGAACACTACAAAGACTTGGAACCTGGAAAATGGGTCAAAGTTATTCGATGGGATAACGCTGCTGAAGCCGAGAAAATGATCTTGGAAGCCATTGAGCGGGCCAAGCAAGCCAAGGCATAATATTCAAGATCAGATAGTCAGGAGCCGAGGTAATTGAAATGTCCGGCTTTTTGCTGATCAGATTTTGCCTTGTATGGCAATTATCGACGCGCCAATTATTGCGCTTTATACAATAGCACGTCCACGCATCATCCTATTTCGACAAATCAGCTGCCAACGCCAGTCTTACCAGTTCCGCCAGTTCCCGCGCAGCACGGTTTTCCGCATCGCGCTGTGAGCGAAGCGAGGCAAACTGCTGTGTAGGACGGTCAAAAGAAGCCGTCACCGAGCGCTTACCTGTCGTAATAACCTCGCCACTGGTGGCATTGGTCAAAACGTAAAGCGAAGTAAGCACCACGCCGCCCGCTGTCGGTTGCCCGACACTCGTTGCATCAACGGCAACGGCAGCTGTCGAAATCGTCTGCGTCGTCACGCCCAAATCCAATTTATATTGCGGGCTGGCAGGTTCGCCCGCGCCGCCGTTCAGCATAAATATCAGCTGATTGCGCACTTCTTGAGCGTAGCGGGAGTCCACTTCGTTCACAGAAATAGACTTTAGCGCCGCTGGCGTCGATATGGCGGATGGAGATGCGTCCGAGTAAAGCGGGCGCACTTGACAACCAGTGAGGGCCGCCAATATCGCAAGGCCGGAAAGCGTCAGTGTGTGTTTAGACAACAAGGTTCACAATCCTCTGCGGCACAACGATTATCTTCTTTGGTGCATTACCAGAAAGTGCGGCCTGCACAAAGTCTAAAGCAAGCACAGCCGCTTCAACGCCAGCTTGGTCCGCATCGCGGGCAATTGTCAAATCACCGCGCCGCTTGCCGTTAATTTGCACCGGCATCGTCACTGTGTTTTCCACAATCAGCGCGGGATCGAACACAGGCCAAGGCGTATCCGCCACCATGCCCTTATTGCCAAGAACCTGCCAGCATTCTTCCGCCAAGTGCGGCATCATCGGCGCGATAAGCTGCACCAGAATATTCGCCGCTTCTTTGGTTGCCCCAGCAATATTAGCGTCAGCCGCGCCGCCAGCAACCGCTGTCAGCGCCGGATAAAGCGCATTTACCAACTCATATATTCGCGCAACGGCCTTGTTAAAGTTCAGACGGTCGATGTCCTCGCCAACCGCCTTCAACGTCTTATGCGCAGCCTTGCGAATAACGCCAGCTTCGCCATCCATAACGGTAACAGCGCTCGCAGCCTTCAACCCCTGAGCCGCCTCGCCGATCAACCGCCAAATGCGCTGCACAAACTTGTGCGAACCTTCAACACCCGCTTCCGTCCAGATCACATCGCGCTCCGGCGGCGAATCGGACAGCACAAACCAGCGCGCTGTATCCGCACCATACGAGCCGATAATATCATCCGGATCGACAGTGTTCTTCTTCGACTTCGACATCTTTTCGATGGCGCCGATTTCCACTGGTGAACTATCAGACAAAAGTCTGGCTTTGCGATTGTCACCCTCGCCTTCGATAATAATATCGGAAGGCAACACCCAGCCAGCGGCATTGCGATAGGTTTCGTGAACCACCATGCCCTGCGTAAACAGACCCTTGAAAGGTTCTTTCACGCCAAGATGCCCAGTCGCGCACATGGCGCGGGCGAAGAAGCGCGAATAGAGCAAATGCAAAATCGCATGTTCAATGCCGCCAATATACTGGTCCACCGGCAGCCACGCATCGGCAGCCTTGGCATCCGTCGGCTCATTCATCCACGGCGCGGTAAAGCGCGCATAATACCAGGACGAATCGACAAATGTATCCATCGTGTCCGTCTCGCGCCGCGCAGCTACGCCACATTGCGGGCAGTTCACATGCCGCCATGTCGGGTGGCGATCCAGCGGATTGCCCGGACGGTCAAACTCAATATCGTCCGGCAGTTTAACAGGCAGATCTTTCTTTGGCACAGGCACAACACCGCACACTTCGCAGTGAATGACGGGTATCGGGCAACCCCAATAGCGCTGGCGGGAAATCCCCCAATCGCGCAGCTTGAATTGCGTCTTGCGCGCGCCCTGCGGCGCATTGCCGAGATTAATTGACCCGAGTCGCGCCGCCACATCGTCAAACGCCGCTTCCGGCGTCATGCCATCCAGAAAGCGCGAATTTATCATCACGCCATCGCCGTCATAAGGCTTATCGCCAACCTTAAATGTTGCCGCATCTTCGCCCGCTGGCATCACGACGGTTTCGATTTTCAGGCCATATTTGGTGGCAAAATCAAAGTCGCGCTGGTCATGCGCAGGACAGCCAAATATCGCGCCTGTGCCATAGTCCATCAACACAAAGTTGGCGATATAGACCGGCACCAGCCAGTTTTCATCAAATGGATGGCGTACCTTAACGCCGGTATCAAAACCAATCTTCTCAGCCGTTTCCAGCGCCGCAACAGACGTGCCCATCTGGCGGCATTTATCGGCAAACGCAGCCAATTCAGGATTGGTTTCAGCCATCACTTTCGCCAGCGGATGGTCCGCCGCAATCGCCAAGAACGACGCACCAAACAGCGTATCGGGGCGCGTGGTATAAACTTCAATCTCGCCGACAGGCGCGTAGCCCGCCACTTCCCAGCGCAGCATCAGACCTTCGGATTTTCCAATCCAGTTCTTCTGCATCAGGCGCACTTTTTCCGGCCAGTTTGGCAATTCATCCAATGAGGCCAGCAAATCTTCCGAAAAGTCCGTGATCTTGAAGAACCACTGCACCAAATCACGCTGTTCAACCAGAGCGCCGGAGCGCCAGCCGCGACCGTCAATCACCTGCTCGTTGGCAAGCACGGTCATATCTTCCGGATCCCAGTTCACTTTGGATTGCTTGCGGTAGGCCAAGCCTTTATCCATAAAATCGAGGAACAGCATTTGCTGGCGGTGATAATATTCCACATCGCAGGTCGCAAATTCGCGTGACCAATCCAGCGAAAGCCCCATGCTTTTCAGCTGGCGTCGCATGGAATCAATGTTCTGATATGTCCAATCCTTAGGGTGAACCTTGTTTTGCATCGCTGCGTTTTCGGCAGGCATACCAAACGCATCCCAGCCCATCGGATGCAGCACATTATAGCCACGCGCACGTTTTGTGCGGGCTACAACATCGCCCATCGTATAGTTACGCACATGGCCCATGTGGATGCGGCCCGATGGATAGGGGAACATCTCCAGCACGTAATATTTTTCGCGGCTGTCATCATTGTTGGTTTCAAACAGCTTGGCTTGATCCCAAGCCTTCTGCCAACGGGTTTCTGCATCGCGCGGGTTATAACGTTCGGTCGCCATGAAATCTCTGCAAGGTCAATAAATTGTCGTTTGATTTGTTGGCGGACCTTCACCATGATTGCGGCGAACCGTCAACCTTTTGCCGCTGATTTGATATTTTAAGGACCATTTCTGATATGCCATCCCTTACCGAACGCCTCGCACGAGTGTGCGAAACCATTGCCGCCGCCACAATAGAGGCCAAACGCCCGGCGGACTCCGTCACGCTCGTTGCCGTTTCAAAAACCTTCGATGCCGATGAAATCCGCCCCGCGCTTGACGCAGGACAGCGCATTTTCGGTGAAAACCGCGTACAAGAGGCGCAGGGAAAATGGCCGCAATTGCGGGCAGATTTCGAGGGCATCGAGCTGCATCTCATCGGCCCGCTGCAATCCAATAAAGCCGCCGAGGCCGTCGCGCTTTTTGATGTCATCCAAACCGTGGACCGCGAAAAAATTGCCGCCGCGCTTGCTGTTGAAATGAAAAAGCAAGGCAAATCGCCAAAACTATTCGTCCAAGTAAATACCGGATTAGAGGAACAAAAAGCCGGCATAGACCCGCGCGAAACAAAAGCTTTCATCACCCGCTGCCGCGAAGTCCACGGCCTCACCATCGAAGGCCTGATGTGCATCCCTCCAGCGGCAGAAAACCCCGGCCCGCACTTCGCGCTACTCAGAAAACTGGCAAAAGAATGCGGCGTCGAGAAACTCTCAATGGGCATGTCCGGCGATTATCAAACCGCGATAGCCTTTGGCGCGAGCCATGTAAGGGTGGGATCGGCGATTTTTGGGGTGCGGGATTACACGGCTACGGCCTAGCGAGTTGTATTCGGTTATCTGACTTTGAAAAGCGTTTGAACGAAAGAAACGAGCACCATGAGTTTAAGAAATATTTTCGACCAGCTTTCGATTGAAGTTATCAATCAAATGATTGCCGATGGTCAGGAAGAGCACCTGCGATTGGATTTTAAGAGGATAAATAATTCCAACTTAAATGGCGCAGATTATAAGAAAAACATCGCTAAATCTATATCCGGCTTTGCCAATTCTAGTGGAGGAATTGTTATTTGGGGAGTTGACGCAAAGAAAAATGAACTTGAAGTAGATTGTGCATTTGGGGCCGTTCATCTGACCCAATTGGCACAGTTTATTTCACGACTGAACGAAATTACAAGCATAGCAGCAAGTCCAATGGTCGAAGGAATTGAGAGTCGAGCCTTTGACATTGGTAACAATACCGGCTTTGCGGCAACACTAATTCCTGAAAGTGATGCCGGGCCTCACATGGCTAAACTAGGTGAGGATCGTTATTATAAAAGAAATGGGCAAAGTTTTTATAAATTGGAACACTTTGATTTAGAGGACATGTTTGGAAGGCGTCAAAAGCCTAACTTAAGCGTGAATTTCTTGCAGAAAACTGAAAATCTTGGAGATAAGACACTTCGTTTAGAGATCAATTTAGTCAACGATGGAAAAGCAATCGCCCGTCATTCTGGAATATTTATAGAATTCACAAATTCTGAAATATTTGGAATTAGTGGATTGAACTTGCATAATCTATCAAGTCTTAACGATGGGCGAGCGATTGTGGGTTATGACAACAGCCATGGCGTAATACACCCAAATGGTATTCAAATAAATATTGGTTATGTATCGTTGGTCAAAAAAAATATTGATGAAAAAATTGAAGTTTCTTACAAGTTATATTGTGAAAATATGCAAGCAAGATCCGAAAGCCTTCTTTTATGACGAGCGAAGGGTTTGGGCAGTAACTTGCTTTCAAACCTCCCCGATTGCCATCGCGCTAAATCTCACGCTAATGTATGTCCCAAGAAGAACGGGACGCATCTCGCCTGACCAAAAATGGCAATAGTAGCACAATCAGACACCAGCGGCGGCATCGCGCTCGCCAAGATACACGCTTATAAAAAAGCTCAAGATGAACTTTACGCCAGCCGCCGCGCTAAAACGCGCGAGGCGCTCAGTGCCAATGCCTCGCCATTCATTTCCGGCGTGCCGATGCACTGGATGCTGGATTGGCCCATGCCCTTCCCCATGCTGGTGGAAAAAGCCACGGGCGCGAAAATAGAGGACTTGGACGGCAACAGGCTGGATGATTTTTGTCTCGGCGATACCGGCTCCATGTTCGGCCATTCGCCCAAGCCTGTTGCCAAAGCCATCCGCAAACAGGCCAAGCGCGGCCTCACCTATATGTTGCCAACAGAAGATGCGCTGGCAGTCGGCACTCTTCTGGTCGAGCGTTTTGGCCCCTTCCGCTGGCAAATCGCCACGACAGCCAGCGATGCCAACCGTTTCGCCCTGCGCGTAGCCCGTGCCGTCACGGGCCGCAGCAAAATTTTGGTGTTTAACGGCTGCTACCACGGCGCGGTGGATGAAACCTATGTGAAACTCATCGACGGCAAAACGGCCGCCAAACCTGGCCTCGTCGGCCAAGTGGTAGACCTCACTGAAAACTCAGTCGTCTGCGAATTCAATGATG
Organism: Phyllobacterium sp.; assembly: GCA_043717855.1. GTDB lineage: Bacteria > Pseudomonadota > Alphaproteobacteria > Rhizobiales > Rhizobiaceae > JANMEX01. Next base: position 10,903 of record JAYSWX010000069.1, on the reverse strand, counting down.
TTGCGGGCTTGAAAAAAGCCCTCGCGGGCAAAGACATCGCCTGCGTCATCACCGAGCCTGTGCTCACCAATTCCTGCATGGTGCTGCCAGATGCTGGCTTCATGGAAGCGGTGCGCAAGCTCACGCGCGATGCTGGCACTTTGCTCTTGATAGACGAGACGCACACCATCTCCACCGGACTTGGCGGCTATACCAAGGTCCACGATCTCGATCCCGATATTTTCGTGCTCGGCAAGCCCGTCGCTGGCGGCGTTCCTGCATCTGTCTGGGGCCTCAGCCAATTAGTAGCAGATCGTTACGCTGTCGATAACGCCAGCCGCGAGCCCGGTTACTCCGGCATCGGTACGACGCTATCCGCCAATCCCCTGCAATTTGCGGCCATGCGTGCTTGTCTTTCCAAAGTCATGACAGCGAAGAACTACAAACACATGGAAAGGCTCGCCGCGCATTTGGAAGCCGGTCTTGCCAAAATCATCACCGCCCGCAAGCTGCCATGGCATGTCGCCCGCGTCGGCGCACGGGTGGAATTTATTTGCGCACCGGGGCCCCTAAAGACTGGCGCGGAGGCCTACGCCGCCCATCGTCCGGAGCTTGAAGCCGCGCTTCATGTCGGGCTGCTCAACCGTGGCTCACTCATTGCGCCGTTCCACAATATGATGCTGATTTCACCGGAAACGCGCATCGGCCAAGTCGATCATCTGATCGACAGTTTCGCCGCCGTTACCTTTGAACTCACTGCCTAAAAGAGTATCCGAAAATGACATCACCATCCGGCTCCACTACCCAAGAAGCGCAAGCTTTTTTGGACGCCCATCCTGAAATCGAAGCCTTTGATATTGTGCTGACAGACGCCAACGGCATTGGCCGTGGCAAAATCATCCGCCGCCATGAAATGGTCCCGCTTTACGAAGGCGGTCGCCATTTGCCTATCTCCATTTTGGGTCTGGATATTACCGGCGAGGATGTCCACGAAACCGGCCTGATTTGGGATAGCGGCGATGGCGATATGCGCGCTTGGCCCATTCCCGGCACCATTGCGCCGCTGTTCGGCACCAACCCGCCACGCGGGCAGTTTCTCATGTCGATGTTCCATTTGGACGGCAAGCCCATGACATCAGATCCGCGCTTGGCCTTGCAGCGCCAAGTCGATGCAATGGCTGAGGAGGGGCTTTATCCCTCCGGCGCGTTTGAGCTGGAGTTTTTCCTGCTGGCCAATGAGCGTGATGCCAACGGTAAAGTACAGCCCGCCGCCGCCGTTTTGGATGGCCGCAAGAGCGGCAAGACGGAGGTCTATTCAGTCGATCATCTGCTCGGCATGGAGCCGCTATTTTCCGATATCTATGCCGCCGCAAAACTCGAAGGCCTGCCCGTCGAGACCCTTATTTCCGAATATGCCCCCGGCCAATATGAGTTGACTTTGCATTACCGCGAAGATGTGATGAAGGCGGCGGACGATCTCTTGCGCCTCAAGCGGCTGGTCCGCGCGCAAGCCCGCCGCCACGGAGTCACGGCCTGTTTCATGGCCAAACCAATCGCCGATTATGCAGGCTCCGGTATGCACTTCCATGTCTCGCTGTGTGATAAGTCTGGCAACAATGTTTTCACCGAAGAAGTCGAAGGCAACTGGAGGCCGGAAATTCTTCATGCGCTCGGCGGACTGAAAGACACGATGGCCGAAAGCATGTTGGTGTTTGCCCCGCACGCCAATTCATGGCGACGCTTCACGTCGCAATCCTATGCCCCCGTCTCACCCACTTGGGGCGTGAACAACCGCTCGGTAGCCTTGCGCATTCCCGCAGGATCCAAGAAGGCACGCCGCATCGAGCATCGCCCGTCCGGCGTTGATGCCAACCCCTATCTGGTGGCGGCAACCGTGCTGGCGGGCATTCGCTATGGCCTCAGAAACAAAATCAATCCCGGCCCGGAAACCAAGGGCAATGGCTATGCCGAAGACCAAGGCGCAAACGCCATCCCGACCGACTGGCGCTCCGCCATCGCACTGGCCAAAACATCCGCGTTCCTAAAAGACGCGTTGGGCGAAGACTTACACCGCACATTCGTGGCCATTAAAGAGTCAGAATATCTGCGCGTGGCCCGCACAATCGCCGATGTGGATTACCAGCTTTATCTGCACGAGGTTTAGCTGACTACCAAGTCCGCTTCGGGCCATTATCAATATGATAAAACCCAGCCGGGTAGCGGTTATAACCGCCGACGCTGTGGTTTGACGCTAGCCACTGCATCAGGCCAGAGCTATTGCCATGCACGCGAAAATCAACGGCGCGGCAGGATAGGTGCATGGAATGCTCCTTGCCACCAATGTTGCGGTTTTTGCCCGTGGAGCGGAAGGTTGAATTAACGGTTATGGGGCCATATTTTTTGGACACCTGCGCAAGCACCGCCTTCAAGCCTGACGGCACACAGTTGGACGGCGCAAGATAGGCAATGTGCGCAATCCCGCGCGGCAGTGACGCCAAGGTCACGGCGTCCATCTTGTCGTAAATCGACTCGCCGAGGAACGCGTGTTCTTCGCCAAAGTCATGCACGGCAACTGCGTGCTTGGGGCTGTCAGTTAAAAAGGCACCGGCATTGGCTGGGTGCAAAACGCCGATTAAAGTGGCCGCAGCAATTGCGGCAGATAGCATAGACATGGCAAGGCCGCGGGCAACCCGCGCAAACTCAAAAACTGTACGCATACAAATCCCAATTTTTGGATGGCGCTGGTCTGAAAAGAACCACACGAAGCCAAAGGCCCCTAAGCACCAAGGTTAACAAAACCCTCCCGTCATTCGCGTTTCTAAGGCAAATTGTGGCGGAACAGTGCAAAGTTCCATCACAGACTGTGACTCAGTGTTACAAATTGGATGGGCTAGACATTATTAAAGAAATTGAAAGCGACTTAAAAACCTAACCGAATGTCTAGTTTATTATTGGATTTATACTTGCTATTGCCTGCGCGAAATGGCGCTATCAACTCTGATTGTGCCGCCGCGCCTGGAGGGTTGCGGCTTGCCCTAGGGAGAAAACCACGATGACCGATAAGACCTATAAGATTTTGCCGTCGGCCAAAAAAAATGCGCTAATTGACAATGAAACTTATCTGAAATGGTACAAGGACTCCGTCAAAGATCCTGAAAAGTTTTGGGGCAAACACGGCAAGCGTATTGATTGGTTCAAACCCTATACCAAGGTCAAAAACACATCTTTTACCGGTAAAGTTGGCATAAAATGGTATGAAGACGGCCAAACCAACGTTTCATGGAACTGTGTGGACCGCCACGTTAAGAAGCGCGGCGACCAAGTGGCGATCATTTGGGAAGGTGATAATCCCTACGATGACAAAAAGATCACCTACCGCGAATTATACGAGCATGTGAACCGCCTCGCCAATGTTTTGAAATCCAATGGCGTGAAAAAAGGCAGCCGCGTTACGCTCTATATGCCGATGATTCCTGAAGCCGCCTATGCCATGCTGGCTTGCGCCCGTATTGGCGCCATTCACTCCATCGTTTTCGGCGGCTTTTCACCCGATGCTTTGGCAGGGCGTATCGTCGATTGCGAGTCGGATTTTGTGATTACAGCCGACGAAGGATTGCGCGGCGGCAAGACTGTTCCGCTCAAAGACAACACCGATAAGGCGATTCACATCGCCGCCCATCAAGGTTTTATCGTCAAACATGTGCTGGTCGTGCGCCGCACCGGCGGCAAAATTGACTGGGCAAATGGCCGCGATCTTTGGTATCACGACGAAATGGCGAAAGCCAAACCAGAGTGCAAACCAGAGTCCATGAAGGCGGAAGACCCGCTGTTTATCCTCTATACCTCAGGCTCCACCGGCAAGCCAAAAGGCGTGCTGCACACCACGGCGGGCTACCTCGTTTACGCTTCCATGACGCATCAGTATGTCTTCGATTATCACGATGGCGATGTTTACTGGTGCACGGCGGATGTCGGCTGGGTCACTGGCCACAGCTACATCGTCTATGGTCCGCTGGCCAATGGCGCGACAACCTTGATGTTTGAAGGCGTGCCAAATTACCCGTCCGTCTCGCGCTTCTGGGATGTTATCGACAAGCACAAAGTCAATATTTTCTACACAGCGCCAACCGCCATCCGTTCGCTCATGGCGGCAGGTGATGACCATGTGAAAAAGACGTCGCGCAATTCGTTAAAACTTTTGGGATCAGTCGGCGAGCCGATCAATCCGGAAGCATGGGAATGGTATTACAATGTGGTCGGCGACAAGAAATCGCCTATCGTCGATACATGGTGGCAAACGGAAACCGGCGGCATCATGATTGCGCCGCTACCGGGCGCAACTGACTTGAAACCCGGCTCCGCCACCCGCCCGTTCTTTGGCGTTCAGCCACAGCTGGTGGACAATGAAGGCGCAGTTTTGGAGGGCGCAACAGATGGCAATCTGTGCATTACAGATAGTTGGCCCGGCCAAGCCCGCACCATTTACGGCGATCACGAGCGCTATATCCAAACCTACTTCTCCACCTACAAAGGCAAATATTTTACCGGCGATGGCTGCAAGCGCGATAGCGACGGCTACTACTGGATTACGGGCCGCGTGGATGATGTTATCAACGTTTCAGGACATCGCATGGGGACGGCAGAAGTAGAGTCTGCACTCGTCAGTCATCATCTGGTCTCCGAGGCGGCTGTCGTCGGCTATCCGCACGACATCAAGGGTCAGGGCATTTATTGCTACGTCACCCTGATGGCAGGCGAGGCGGGCAGCGATGCACTACGCAAAGAACTGGTAACCCATGTGCGCAAAGAAATCGGACCGTTTGCCGCGCCGGATAAAATCCAGTTTTCACCCGGCCTGCCAAAAACCCGCTCCGGCAAAATCATGCGCCGCATTTTGCGCAAAATCGCCGAGGATGATTTTGGCTCACTAGGCGACACCTCAACACTGGCCGATCCAGCGGTGGTGGATGATTTGATTGAGAACAGGCAAAACAAGAAGGGGTAAATTTCTCCTTTTTACCCCCTTGCCAAATCACGCAAATCACACCAATTTGGGTATGTGTTCAACCAGATGAGAGGAGGTGATCCTATGTCGAGTGATTGTATGGGTCTATGTCTAGCCGGTGTTGTAGCTTACGTTCGGGAGTATTCTCTCAGCTGACGCTTCTCTCATGAGTGAACTCTAAAGTTCATTCGGGCCAGACGGGCCTTACTAAATCGCGGGGCCGCCAACTTTAGATAAGTTGGCGGCCTTTCGCATTTTAAGAGATCAATTAATCAGTGCCACATGCTCCACGCGCTTGGCGATTTCTTCAAAGGCAGCTTTCAGTTCAGCCCCATTATCGGCGTTGAAGAATGTGGTTTCTGTGCCGACTGGGGTGGATGCGCAATCTTGCAATAAGCGCGTCGCTTCTTTCTTATCTGACGCGGGTTTAATGTCAGCTAGACGGAACCCAATGGTGAACAATTTGATTTTCTTGGCTTTGATTTCATTGCAATAGGACATTGCAAGCCGCCCAGAACGTGCTCCAATACCCGTATACGAAGCGATCTGTGCATTGGTTAGACCAGAATAATCAGTGTTGAACTGCCCGTCCGTCATAAGGATCAGAAACTTATCAAGTTCTGGTGTTCCATAAGCCGCAGGCGTTGAGACAGCAGGCAATGCACTTTTCCAATTTGGCGAGAGCATATATGAACCCCATTGCAAACCAATTTGGCCTGCGGTGCTACCGGTCGCCTGCAATGCATCAATTGTCTTATTTAAAGCGATGGAACTATTGGTGAGTGGCTGCAATTCAGATTTTGGGCAGCCCGTCAGTGCGTTCGCTCTCGTCACTTTCGCAACAGTCGGCCCTACGTCAGTGAACATTTCAGCGCCGCGACGCTCGGTAGCACAGGTGTCTTTGATAGGCAGCCCAGCCTCATCAACAACATATTTGCTCAGTGAACCAACGTTGACACTGAGCGAGTAAGGCACAATCGCTACACGGGCATTGCCATAACCAGTATCAAGAAATGCTTTCACACCAGCCTTCGCGGCTGTCTTAAGATCTGCAATCTTCTGACCACTCATCGAACCGGTCACATCCAGTACCATCGAAACCTCAACCAAACGCTGGCGATATTGGCCCGCAGACGATGTTGAAACCTTCTTGCTTTTATCTGCGCCAAACACGGGGAATACCAACTGGTAGTCAGTGATGGCGGACGCCGAAATGATGTTCGTTACCGCATCAACCTTCACATTGGTCAAAAGCGTGGTCGCATCGTTAAACCGCTTTGAATTGAGATTAGCGCGGAAGAACAGTTCTAGACGGGGCTTGGCATCTGCCTCGCTGACCTTGTTGCGCGAAATATCCAGCGCGGTGGAGACAATCGCCGCATCCAGGGCCTGGCGCAGTTCAGCGCGCGCACTCAGCATTTGCGTTACGTCAACGGCAAATCCGGCGGAAAGCACGATGCCCGTGGACGCGGCTGCAAACATCAGCGCGAAATTGCCGCTGGTATCCTTGGCAAAGCGCGATACGGTTGATTTGAATGATGTGAGCGCGTTCATAATGTGTCTCCAGATGGAACGGGCGAACCGTTTTCATCCAAAGCATTGCGATTAGTGCGCCAACAGCCGGACTTGGCCACAAGTCAAACAGCTACTCATTGATTTTATTGGAGAATTTCCGATTTTATGGTGAATGACATGTTAACGATTTCGCACATCGCCAAATAGCTTAACGCTTCATTCACCATGCCACACGCGGCAAAGAGTTTGCGTGGCGAGGCTGTGCCATTTCGATACGGATTTGTAGCGCTTGGTACGCAAAATTTAGACCATGTTAATAATTGTCTCCGGCCGCGCACCGCCGCATAAACATGACCAAAAGCCCATATGGCGCGGCAAATAAAGTGAGTTTCTGAGAACCGGAGCGGAGCGGACATTAAGTCCGTGAGCACCGGACGCGGAAGAAAGTCGCTTTAGTTGCCCGCCAGATTGGCTTTTCGTCAAGTTTATTAAAAGTCGTGCGCTATGCCGTCTTTCTCCCAATCCCCATAGCGCACCGGGTCTTCCCCGCCGCGTCCGCCAATTTCCTTCTGTCTTTCCACTTTAGCACTTGTCGCCGCCGCGCGCCGCGCTTCAGCTTCAGCCAAAGCCCGCTTGGCAGCACCGGAAAGTTCAACTGGTTTTGGCTCGCTCATAATGTATCCGGATTGAAAGACATAAGTTCACTCCCCATGATATAGGCAACAAGTGAGACATTTTCCACAGAGGGATTGTTCAATGAACATGATTAAAACCGCCATGCTGATGGCCTTTATGACAGCGCTGTTCATGACAGTCGGCTATGCCGTCGGCGGGCGGGGCGGCATGATGATTGCGTTTCTTTTTGCAGCAGGAACCAACCTGTTTTCATGGTGGGGTTCAGACAAAGCCGTGCTGCGCATGAACCGTGCAGTCGAAGTGGACGCACAATCCGCGCCGGAATATTACGCCATCGTACAAGCCTTGGCCCAGCGCGCCAATCTGCCCATGCCAACGCCATACATCATCGACAATGACCAGCCCAACGCCTTTGCCACAGGCCGCAGCCCCGACCATGCGGCCATCGCCGTCACGACAGGGTTGCTAAAACGCCTCACCACTGAGGAGGCCTCCGGCGTCATCGCGCATGAATTGGCTCATGTGCGCAACCGCGATACACTGATTATGACAGTGACCGCCACCATCGCTGGCGCCATTTCCATGCTGGGCAATTTTGCCATGTTCTTCGGCAGCAATCGAGATCGCAACAGCCCGCTGGGCGGCTTCGGCGCTATCATCGCTGTCATGCTCGCGCCATTCGCCGCCATGATTGTGCAAATGGCCATCAGCCGCACCCGCGAATATTCGGCTGACAGGCTCGGCGCGCAGCTGTGCGGCCATCCGCTCTGGCTGGCATCCGCGCTCAAAAAGCTCGAAGCCAATCACACTGTCAATCAAGATGCCGAGCGCAACCCCGCCACTGCGCACATGTTCATCATCAATCCGCTATCGGGCTTGCGCATGGACGGGCTTTTCTCTACCCACCCGTCGACAGAAAGTCGCGTGGCGGAACTTGAAGCGCTGGCGATAGAAATGGGCCATGCGGCCACAAATGAAGAGCCCGCACCAATGAACGAAGCACCTTCGCAGCCGACATCCTCGGGACCAACTAATTCAGGACCAAGTTCTTCCGGCCCATGGGGACGGAACCCGTCATGAGATGGGATGACGAGGCCAAAGTCGCCGATACATCCGCCCGTCCGGGCCTTGCGGTGCGCCTGTGCGCGCAGCGCTTGCTTGGCGCGGTCATTGATACCGCAACCCCGCTTGACGGCCTGACGGACGAGGCAAACGGCCACCCGCAATACCGTGCGTTAGATGCCCGCGACCGCTCGCTGGTGCGCGCCATTCTCTCTAGCGCGCTGCGCCATCGCAACACCATCGAGGCGTTTCTCGTCACGCTGTATGATCGTGCGCTGCCAGCCAACGCCAAGAGCCTGCAACATCTGCTCCATGTCGCCGCCGCGCAAATTCTGTTTCTCGATGTGCCAAACCATTCCGCTGTCGATCTCGCGGTAGAATCCGCCCGTCAAGATCCGCGCAATGCCAAGTTTGCCAATCTGGTCAATGGTGTGCTGCGCAATCTCATCCGCGCCACCGATGAGCAGATGCCAGCGCTTTACGCCAACACTGTTGATGCGCCCAAATGGCTGGCCGAAAGCCTGATGCAATCCTACGGACGCTCAAAGGCGGCGGCCATCGTTGCCATGCACCGCATAGAAGCGCCGATTGATTTCACGGTAAAGTCTAACCCGCAAAAATGGGCCGATGCCTTTGGTGGCATTGTGCTTCCTAACGGCACCGTGCGCGTGGCAGACCTGCCATCCTCCGTGCCGGATTTGCCCGGCTTTGGCGATGGTGAGTGGTGGGTGCAAGACGTCGCCGCCAGCCTGCCCGCCAAGCTGATGGGCAACGTAAAGGGAAAGCGCGTGGCAGACCTTTGCGCAGCACCCGGCGGCAAAACCGCAACGCTCTGTGTCGCTGGCGCGAAGGTCACCGCGCTCGATCTTTCCGCCTCGCGACTCAAGCGCTTGGAGTCCAACCTTGCCCGCCTCGGTCTCAAGGCCGAAACATGGCAAGGCAATCTGTTAGATTATAAGCCGACTGAATTATTCGACGCCGTGCTCTTGGATGCGCCCTGCTCATCCACCGGCACCATCCGCCGCCATCCCGATGTGGCATGGACCAAAACGCAAGCCGACATCGACAAACTCGCCGCGCTTCAATTCAAACTGCTCACCTATGCCGCCACGCTGGTAAAACCCGGCGGCACACTGGTGTTCGCCAATTGTTCGCTGATAGCCCAAGAAGGCGAAGACCTCGCCGACCGCGCCGTCTACGATATCCCCACCCTCATCGCCGACCCGATATTGCCAAGCGAACTACCCGGCATGGAAACCCTGATAGACGCCCACGGCTACCTGCGATCAACGCCGGCAGACTTGCCGAATGATGAGGACGGGCTGGCAGGCATGGATGGGTTCTTCGCTGCGCGGTTTAAGAAGAGGTAGAGGGCGGGGTTTGGCTGTCGTCAGTCCAGCCCACCCTCATTGCCTCCGCAATTTGCCACGCAAGAACGCGCTTTATGGCAACATCCTGCGCTACTTCAAACAGCCCTTGCTCCGCCAGAAATTCATCAAAAGTTTCGTCGCTAATGCGGCTCTTGGGAGTTTCGCTCATCATACAATTTCCTGTCTACGCTCGCGCGCGACTTAAATCGCTGAAGCGTCGTCTGCTGTGCCACTAGTAAACCAAATTGGGTAAAGTGATAGCTAACAGCGCCCTATTATTAGGTTCCGGCACCAACCATGGCAGATCATTGATGAATATTGCTGGTAATTTCCATCGGCGCAGTATACATATATGGCACAAATTTAACGAACGCCCTCGATTAAGCTTCAATTTGCCTCATTTCGAGGAGAGACATTTTTTGGAATATAAATACCAAACACAGTGTCCTTTACACTAGTACGGCTTTTTCAAGCCGCTTGGGAAGCTGCAAGCGTAAGGTGGTAATGATGCGCCAGAAGGCCCCTGTAATAGTGATGACTCCCAACATTGCTAAAATTGTTGAAGCGATTGTATTTATCGTTGGGGAGTCTGATCGACTAAAGAAAATATCAAGCCAATATGACATAGTTAAAACTATTTTTTTGGCGGATAGAAGCCATCTAAATGAGTTTGGAAGGCCAATTACATTTGATAAATACATTGCTATGGAACACGGCCCTGTTCCATCAACAGTTTATGATATTTTAAAGAAAAATCCTTCCACTGATTGCCTTCCTTGGAAAGTTACTTCTCAAAATGGTACAACTAAGCGGTACTTTGATGCTGCTAGAGTTTATGATAACAATGTACTTTCTGAAAGTGATATAAGCGCCTTGTCTGATTCATTTGTAGTTGTAAAGTCACTTGGATTTCAACAAATCAGAAAACTGACACACGAAGATCCAGCATATGTAGATGCTTGGGAAGATAGTTCAGAAAAAAAGGCATTTGATATGAGCTATGCAATGCTATTTGACGTTCCTGATCTAGCTAAGGCTTTAGATGTAGCATTTTATTCTGAAAATATTTAACTATGAAAATTGGAGATGTTGTTAAGATATTTGCTCCAACCACTGGGTACAATAAATATCATTTTTGCGTATGTGTTCCTGAAGACGGCGATGCTGGCTGCTTTCTCTTTTTGAATTCAAACCCTAATTTTTGAGACTGTTTAGCCGTTGACTGTGCAAGAATTGCGTTTCTACCTGCCTCTCAGACGGGCGTAACCGCGATTAGTTTTTCAATAATGATGCGATATAACAAGGAAAAATTGCAACTTTTCAAAGCCGAGGTCTT
>JAYSWX010000068.1:0-4443 GCA_043717855.1 Phyllobacterium sp. | reverse complement strand
ACCATTTTCATACGCCGCAAATTAATCGCACCCCTGATCGATTGCCAGCTTGCATTGCAGGCCGACGGCGGCGTGCGGGTTTCGACTCCCGGACTTGAAACGGAAGGGGTGGGATTGGCTTCGCTGTGCTCAGCCGTCTGGGCTCGGCATAAGCCTCGCTCCGGCTCGAACCCTTGGCACTTGCGTGGGTTCTCATCCCACCCAAGAAACGCGGAAGGGGTGGGATTCGAACCCACGGTACGGTTCCCCGCACGCCAGTTTTCAAGACTGGATCCATAAACCACTCGGACACCCTTCCTTCGCGGGTGCTTATGGCGAGAAATTTGTCTGCAATCAAGGCTGAAAGTGCAGGAATCTGCGGGAGATTGCATTTACTGGCAGTTTTACGTTAATCCATGTTGCAAGTTTCATCGTAGGGACCACTAATAACGTGAAGATACTTGCTGGAAGGAATACCGATTTGAGAAATTTGCGCGCGACTCTTATTCATCTTATCTTGCCTGTCGTGGCGGTAGGCTTTGCTGCGCTTCCGGCGATAGCGGCTGATCTTAAAGGCCAAGATATAAAACAGACGATAACTGGAAAAAGAGTGGTGCTTTCTAGCGTCGGGTTCGAGTTTCCTTTGGTCTATAAAAATAATGGCCGCGTAACTGGTGACGGCAGTGCTGTAGGTCTATCTAAATTTTTTGCACCTAAAGAAACGGGTCTCTGGTGGGTAGCCGATGATCAACTTTGCCAAAAGTTTCCCACTTGGTATAAAGGAAAAACTTTCTGTTTTAAGCTGCAATTAGCGAGCCCTAACAATCTCAATTGGCGGCGCAACGATGGGTATACCGGGTCCGCGAAGATTTCCGGATAAAAGTGTCAAGATTCGAGGAAAGCTTGAGAATTGTCTTGATTAAGCCGCCGTATCGCCACAATTTTTTAATTCAACGCTAAAGAATATGTGTGTAATACTGGCGTCTAGTGCGCCGAAAGTTCTTTTATGAGCGTGGGTGATATGGGCTATTGGGGAATAAGCATCATATGAACGGTTTGGTCGTTAACAACGCGGGCATTCGCTTGAGGTCTCGCGGATTTTGGTTGCTTTGCGCTTCGGCTTTTGCGCTGACCGCCTGTGCATCAAGTGGCCCAAAAGTTACTTACGTCGAGAAAACGCGATCTACCGAATATTTTTCTGAAAAAGATTACGGCGTTAAAGCCAGCCCGCGTGTCGTGAATGTTGCGATCTCTACGATGTCTCTTGGACATGCCAAGCGGCTGCCGCGCGGGGGCGGGCGCGATCAGGTGGGCAAACCATATCAAGTGCGCGGTAAGTGGTACTATCCCAAAGTAGATCCGTCTTTTAAGCAGACGGGGACTGCCTCATGGTATGGCGATGCGTTTCACGGACGGCTTACAGCTAACGGCGAAATTTACGACATGAACATGTTGTCGGCTGCGCATCCAACCATGCCGCTGCCAAGTTACGCGCGCATTACCAACAAGGCCAATGGCACTTCTTTGATCGTGCGGGTTAATGATCGCGGGCCATACGCACACGGGCGTGCCATTGACCTGTCTCGCAAAGCTGCGGAATTGCTTGATTATACCGGCGCTGGAACAGCCCAAGTTAATATTGAATATATCGGCCGCGCGCCAGTAAATGGCAATGATGATGCCTATTTGCTGGCATCTTACCAGCCCGGCGAGGGCGAGCCGCAAATTCCAGGGCAATCTGATGTAATGGTTGCAATGAATGCCCCTGCAACAGTCGGCGACCAAATTTCCGGGGTTCAGCCAGTGTTGAGTTTGGCAGCCGACGAGGGATATACGCCGCCAATAGGCGTTTCGGCAGGGCAGGAGCCGTTTGATCCATTTGCAGCCAATGCGGACATTCAAATTCCTAGCAGCGTCCCTTTGCCAGCTAACCGTCCTCAAGAGTGTCTCATCAGCGAACTCTGTGTGCCCGGTTCGGCAGATGAATTGAAAGGCAGCTTGTTGAGCGGTTATGCCGACTTGCGTATTTCCGTCGCCAACAGAGCGTCGCCCGCGTTTGACGCGCTGGGCCTCTCCCAATCCTCCATAAAGATATGGAAACAGGGTGGACCTGCTGAGCGCATTTTAATTGGGATATACACCAGAACCGAAGTTAAGAAGATTCAAATGTCATTATCCCCGCTTGCTGATATCTCAACTGAGGCAGGTAGAGATGGCAACGTTGAAGTTTACGCGGTAGCCAAACTTAAGCAAAGAACGGATGATGTTCTCAAGGCTGCTTGGAAGAATGGTTACATTGACGCGTTTGTTGTGCGGTAAAATATAGTCTTCTCTATTCATTAACGTCACTTACAGTTGAAGACCTGCAACTGATGCCATAAGACCATAACAGATCGGGGAATGGTCATGTCGCGTGTTGTATTATCTTTAGTCTTTTTTTTCGCCTTTTTAATCGGGCCACTTTCTATTGCGAATGCACAACTGTTTGAAACGAAAGCAAAAACTGCGTTTATGATTGACGCACAAACAGGCACAGTTCTGTTTGAAAAGGATGCGGATACGCCAATTCCTCCGGCTTCACTCGCTAAGCTGATGACAGCAGAGTTGGTGTTTCATGCGGTTAAGACAGCCAGCCGTTCCATGACTGACACGTTCAATGTCAGCGAAAATGCCTGGCGCAGGGGCGGTGCCGCATCTGGCGGATCGACGATGTTTGCCAAGTTGGGCTCGGTCATTCCGCTACAAGATCTCCTTCGCGCTGTCATAGTTCAATCAGCAAACGATGCTTGTATTATTATTGCGGAGGGGTTTTCGGGGTCTGAGGATGGTTTTGCAACGCTGATGAATGACCGAGCGAAAGAGCTAGGTCTCACGAAATCAATATTCAAGAATTCGACTGGTTTGCCAGCTGTCGGACAGCAGGTAACCATGCGGGAACTGGCGCTTTTGGCAAAGCACATTTGGCAGGAATACCCTGAGCTTTATAAGATATTCGCCGAACCAGACTTTACTTGGAATAAGATTCTGCAACGCAATCGTAATCCGCTTCTGGCCATGGATATTGGCGCGGATGGAATGAAAACCGGTTTCACTGAGGAAACAGGTTATGCCATTGTCGGTTCCGCACAGCGCAATGGTATGCGGGTTTTTGTGGCAATGAGCGGCATGACGAGCGAGCGCGAACGTGCGGAAGAATCGCGCAAGTTACTGGATTGGGGCGCCACGGCTTTCACGCGTGTTTCAATTTATGCCAAGAATGAGCCAATGGGCGATGCGTCAGTCTTTGGCGGCGCGGCATTGAGTGTAGCGATCGGCGCGCCGGAAGACGTGGCGGTATTGATCCCGACTGCCAACAAGGACAAGCTGAAAGCACGAATTTCGTATATCGGGCCGATCAGTGCGCCAATCGAAAAAGGTCAACGAATCGGTACACTTAAGGTCTATGTTGGTGAGGCGCTCAGTCAAGAAACACCATTGTTTGCGCTCAATGATGTGCCAGCGGGGACGCTATTTCAACGGGCAACCAGCGCGTTAACAGAACTGGCGACAGGCTGGATTCGCTCACTCTAATGCCCAGCTAAGTCTAATATTTTTGACAACGGCAAATCTACTTTTGCTAAACGCTGCTGGATGGGGCATATCCCTTTGTATAAAAATGCGTAGGTTTAGAGACAAAAGAGACAAGAGTGAGCGGCTTTTTTATCACATTTGAAGGGGGCGAGGGGGCTGGAAAGTCCACTCAAATGGCGATGCTCGCTGGCTCTTTGAAGGCGTCTAACCATGATGTTGCGGTGACTCGCGAGCCTGGTGGATCGCCGGGCGCGGAAGCTGTGCGGCACGTTATTTTGAGCGGATTGGCAGAGCCTTATGGGCCGGTGATGGAGGCTGTTCTTTTTGCGACATCGCGCAATGACCACGTGGAGCAGGTTATTCGTCCTGCTGTTGCTGCCGGGAAAATTGTGATTAGTGATCGATTTGCAGATTCAAGTCGTGTTTATCAGGGCATGAGCGGAGCGCTTGATTACGATTTTGTTGAACAACTTCAACAACTTGCTATTAATCGAATGACGCCTGACCTTACCATTATCATGGATATTGACCCGAAAATAGGTTTAGAACGCGCGGCAATTCGGCGGGCAGGGCCTGCGGATCGGTTTGAAAAAGAGACCGTGGCGATGCATCAGAAGCGCCGCGAGGGATTTTTGACCATTGCCAAACGCGAACCCAATAGATGCGTTGTGATTGACGCGACACGAGATCAAGCGAAAATTGCGAGCGACATACTAGCGCTGGTGAATTTGCGACTGGCTAACGCGAAGGGGCGCAGCTCATGAGCGATATGGACGTGCCACAAAATCACGACAGTCTGCCCGGATTTCTTGCGCCATCCGAGGCGACCCGAGTCTTCGGGCACGACACGCAGACTAGTTTTTTGATTGATCTTTATCGCTCCGGCAAAATGCA
>JAYSWX010000067.1:0-56275 GCA_043717855.1 Phyllobacterium sp. | reverse complement strand
CGCGCGAAGTTGGGGTGCTTGCCGGGATAGATTTCGCCCGCGTTTCCTTCGCCATGATGGACCCGTCAATAAGCTTCGAGGCCATGAAATCCGATGGTGATGTGCTCGCCGCTGGCGACGTAATCGCCCGCGTTGAAGGCCCCGCCAGAGCTGTGCTTTCCGGCGAGCGGGTGGGGCTAAACTTCATGATGCACCTGTCCGGCATCGCCACTTATACGTCTGTTTTTGCTAAAGAAATTGCCCACACCAAAGCCCGCGTAACCTGCACCCGCAAGACAATTCCGGGCCTGCGCGCCTTTGAAAAATACGCCGTGCGCCTCGGCGGCGGCTCGGTGCATCGCTATGGTTTGGATGATGCAATCCTCATCAAAGACAACCACATAGCCGTCTGCGGCGGCGTCGCTCAGGCCATCCGCGCGGGCAAAGCCTATGCAGGGCATCTGGTCCGCGTCGAGTGCGAAGTCACTACATTGGAGCAACTGCGCGAAGCATTAGCCGAGAATCCTGATGTGATTCTGCTTGATAATATGAGCCCCGAACTGCTTGAAAAGGCAGTGAAAATTAACAATGGCCAAGTCATTTTGGAGGCCTCCGGCAACATCAATTTGAAGACCATCCGCGCCGTTGCCGAGACGGGCGTGGACTTCATCTCCACCTCAAAAATCACCATGGCCGCCCCCACTTTGGATGTCGGGCTGGATGTTGAGGTGAAGTAAATGCAGGTCTGCAAAACCATCGCCGAGCTCCGCGCCGCACTGCTGCCGCTACGCCGTGCGGGCAAAACCATCGGCCTTGTGCCCACCATGGGCTACCTGCACATTGGCCATATGGAACTGGTAAAAACCTCGAAAAATCAATGCGATGTCACGGTTGTCACCATCTTCGTCAACCCCACGCAGTTCGCCGCCAACGAGGATTTGTCCACCTATCCACGCGACATAGATCGCGATTTGGCGATGCTGAAAGCGCAAGGTACGGACTTTGTTTTCACGCCTGATGTGAAAGAAATGTACCCCGGCGGCGAAGAAACCATCGTCGAAACCACAAAACTATCCAAAGTTCTCATGGGCAAACTCCGCCCCGGCCACTTCCGCGGCGTGGCTACGGTTTGCACCAAACTGTTCAATATCGCTTCGCCCGACAAAGCCTTTTTCGGCGAAAAAGACTTCCAGCAAGTCGCTGTTATCAAGCGCATGGTCGCGGATTTGAACCAGCCTTTGACCATCGTTGCCGTGCCAACAGTGCGCGAGCCGGATGGCCTGGCATTCTCCTCCCGCAACGTGCGCCTGACGCCGGAAGATCGTGCAGCCAGTATTGTTTTGTCCAAATCTTTGAACGAGGCGGGCAGGGTGATTGCTACAGGCGAACGCAATGTGGCCACGATAAAGCGTATTGTTATCAATATGTTGAAGTCGCAGCCGCGCGGCCACATCGAGACTGTCGACGTGCGCGATGCCGCGAGCCTCACGAAGGTTTTCGGCAATTTAGACAGGCCAATAGTGGTGCTTCTCTCAGTCAAATTTGGCGCCGTTCGTCTCATAGACAACCGCGTATATGCGCCATAGATTGGCCCCACTCTAATGAGGAATATCGGTCCATGAGCATTGAACCAACCGCCCGCCGCCTGACAGCCCCCGATATTCGCGCCCGCAAAGGCGGGGTGCCGATTGTCTCGCTCACCGCTTATCATTCTCACACAGCCGCGATTGTGGACCGCCACGCTGAGTTTATCCTCGTCGGCGATAGCCTTGGCATGGTCATGCACGGCATGGATTCGACCATCGGTGTGCCGCTGGACCTCATGATTATGCACGGCCGCGCCGTTGTGCGTGGCTCTAAACAGGCGCTGGTGGTTGTCGACATGCCCTTCGGCACTTATGAGGAAAGCCCAGCAGAAGCGTTTAGGAACGCTGCGAAAATCATGAAGGAAACCGCCTGTGGGGCCGTAAAACTTGAGGGCGGCAAACGCATGGCGGAGACAATTAAGTTCCTCTCCGAGCGCGGTATTCCTGTCATGGCGCACATCGGGCTGACACCTCAAGCCATAAACACCATGGGCGGTTTTAAAACCCAAGGCCGCGATATGGCGCACTGGCCCATCATCAAAGAAGACGCCCGTGCGGTGACCGAGGCCGGGGCCTTCGCAGTCGTCCTAGAGGGCATTGTCGAACCATTAGCAGCGGAAATTACCCACCAAATATCCATCCCCACCATAGGAATTGGCGCTTCTAAAGAGTGCGACGGCCAGATTTTGGTGCTGGAAGATATGCTGGGCCTAAACCCGCGCGTACCGAAATTTGTCAAGAAATACGGAGCTGTCGGCGATGCTATCGAGGCAGCAGTTGCCGCCTATGCAGCGGACGTAAAGACCCGCGCGTTCCCAACCGAAGAGCATGTTTACACATTGAAAAAACAAGGAAATTAATATGAATCGCATCGTTCTATCACTCACGTTTTCGCTACTTTCAGGCATCGCATTCGCAGGCCAACCGATGGATGTCGTGAAGCCTTTTTACGCAGATCCCGGCTCCGAGCTAGGTGCTGAAAATGTCGATAAATACACTGGCAAGGCCAATGAAGTGATGAAACTCTCCAATGACCCCTCCAGTGATGGCGCGTGCATTGATTTCATGTTGTCGGTGGATGCGCAGGATTTCGAAGAAGACGTGCTGAAAAAGTCATTGAACATCACCGAAGCGTTGGCAGGTGATCAAGCAACTGTAGTCGCCACATTCAAGTTGTTCAAAGATGACACTGAGGACAAGGAAATAGATTGGGAAATGGAAAAAGTGGACGGTGCGTGGAAAATTGCTGACATTTATCCCAAAGATAAATCGTGGAAGCTGACCACATTTGATTGTGCCGCCCAGTAAAGTTGCATTGTTAGTAATATTTTCTTGAGCACTTCACATTGTCATGGAGCCCGTCTATAGAGCGCCACCTCCCATGATAAAGGAAAAATAAAATGGCGATTGAACGCACCTTCTCTATGATTAAGCCTGACGCTACCCGTCGCAATCTCACTGGCGCGATCACCAAAATGCTCGAAGATGCTGGCTTGCGCGTTGTCGCATCCAAGCGCGTATGGATGAGCTTGCGCGAAGCTGAAGGCTTCTACGCTGTCCACTCAGCCCGTCCTTTCTTTGGCGAATTGACAGAATTCATGTCGTCCGCTCCAACAATCGTTCAGGTTTTGGAAGGCGAAAACGCCATTGCCAAAAACCGCGAAGTGATGGGCGCAACAAACCCGGCCAACGCAGACGAAGGCACAATCCGTAAGGTTCACGCGCTTTCAATTGGCGAAAACTCCGTACACGGTTCCGACGCGCCAGAAACAGCTGCACAGGAAATTGCCTACTGGTTCTCTGGAACTGAAGTTGTTGGTTGACTTTAGTTTAGAGCCAAGCGCTCTAAAGCATTTCATAGCGTGATGGAACATCAAGCGTTTAAGGAAAGTGCGCCAAAACAAGGACTTAGAGCAAAGGTTTTGAGCCTATTAAAACACACTTTGCTCTAAAGCATTGAGTTGGCTAAAAAAGCCGGAGCGATGAGCTCCGGCTTTGCTTTGCCAGGTTGAGCGCCGCTCTTCCTTCTCCTATAAAAGCCTATGACTAAACCCATCCGCATTCTCGTTGATTCTGATGCCTGTCCCGTGCGCGAAGAAGTTTATAAGGTTGCTGACCGCCATCAAGTGCCAGTGGTGATCGTCGCAAATTCCTATATGCGCATTCCCAAAGACCCGTTGGTCAGCCAAGTTGTTGTAACGGATAAATTTGACGCCGCCGATGATTGGATAGCCGGGCAGGCAGGGCCGGGCACGATCGTTATTACCTCTGATATTTTGCTCGCCGAGCGCTGTGTGAAAGTTAAATCCGTGGTACTCGCGCCAACGGGCAAGCCCTTCACTGAAAACTCCATCGGCATGAGCGTCGCCACCCGTGCCATCATGGCGGACTTGCGGGCAGGGGTGGGCCAAACATCCGGCCCCGCGCCGTTTACTAATGCCGACAGATCAAGCTTTCTGTCGGCATTGCACAGCGCCTTGGTCCGGCTGAAGCGTAACCCCTGATATCATTCAACTTTGGCAGGGTCTTTAGGCTCGCCATCAGTGGATTTGCCCGCGTTTGGCAAAGCATCAGGGGCAGTGCCGTCTGTTCCATCACCGGCATCGCCCGAACCGTCACTGCCGTCAGTAGCGCCAGCATCACCCGAACCATCGATGCCATCCACGGCGGCACCATTTTCCGTGCCTTCAACAGTATCGTCGGTCAGTGGAGCCTGATCCGGCACCGCGTCATCGAACATAGTGACCAGCGATAAAAAATCCACACCATTAATAAGGAACTTGCCAACAGCCTCGCCGTTTAATTCCCATAGCAATGAGCCATCCGGCTGCTTCTTTGCCATGCTGTTGAACGCGATGATCGCCGGTGCAGCTTGTCCCATACCGAGCTCTGGCGGTAAGGCTTGCAGCGCCGTAATCAGCGGTATCAAGTCCTTGGCCCGGATTGTACCCTTGCCCGTGGGCGGCACGTCCGGCCCGCCGGTCACAGTGCCCTCATAATCGAGATCATAGGTTTTGCCGGCCAGCTTGCCATCTTTCAAAGTCAGTTTAGCTGCGCCGGTTGGGATGATTGCCTTTAAAAGCTTTGCATCATTGGTGGCCTTCAGCTCACTTCCGGCTGCATTATCGAACACATCCGGTTTGTCTATAATCAGCCTTGTCACAGCGTCAAAATCGAGATTGGAAACCGTGAAATCAAACCCGAACCCGTCCGGCATTAACGGATCAGACCATGGCGGCAAAATGTCTTGCGGTAAGGTGAGGCCAGATAACAATATTGCCTCACGGAAAAATCCATCCTTGACCGCGCCGCTGAGATCAACGGTCACCGCAGCCTTATCTAGCCCTGCATTACCCTGCGGTGATGTCACCACCAATTTATCCAACCCATAGGTCACATTTATTTTCTGAAAGAATGGCAGCGCAGCGGTAGCTAGTTTTTTCAATTCGCCTTGCTGCGCACCCGTCAGCTTGGCGTTTTTGCCTTGCAGCTCCGGCGGCAGCGCAACGGCCCATTTGAACATGTCCAAAAAGGCTTGGCCCTTCACACCCGACATCGTGACATTGTAACCAAACTTATCGAGTGTGACCGCACCGGACATAGGCGCACCGCCGTCAGCTTGCGGCATTTCATCTATCGATGCTGTCACGCCGTTGAAGCTCACCTCATACGCCCCGTCAAATACACCAACCCCCGATGATTTGGCATCTCCACTGGCGTGCATAGCGGCGATTTTGAAATTCAACTTTGATTCGGTTTTGGGAGCCGAACCCAGATTTTGTACGCTACCCCCAAAATTAACAACGTCAGATTGGTAAGTTGAAAATACCATCAGCTTTTCATCGAAAACCCCTGTGGTCTTCATGGAATCAGCTTTCATGGTGATTGCCGTTTTGCCAGGCTCGTTGAGCGACCAATCCAGCGGCAGGTCTTGCGCCAACAGCCACTTGCCGTCGCCTTGCGGCGTCAGGGTGAACGAAAATGGCGACGCCTTAATTTGCATTTTAGACCCGTCCGCCTTCGATGCGGCCTCGGCCCTCTTTATCAGCGCATCCACATCCAGCGTAACGGTGTAGGCCTCGCCGGATGGTGCAACTTTCACAGCATCCGCCTGTTTGCCCATGTAGAATTGGAACAAATCCGTCAGCCGCTTCGCCTCTTCGGGAGTGGCTGGCGCAGCATAAGCGCTCGTGTGCGAGAGCAAATAAACCGTCAGTGCGGCGAGTGTCTTTTTCATGAATTTGATCTCCCGTTAAGTCTTCACTTTAGCCTATTTGTCCCACCGTAACAGGGCGTCTTCATCTTTTTCTTTGGCGTCAACCCAAGCGCCGGAAGTCCCATCCTTGCGATGTTCCTTCTTCCAAAACGGCGCTTTGGATTTCAAAAAATCCATCATGTATGATGCCGCCTGAAATGCCGCCTCACGGTGCGGGGAGGCTGTGATGACCAGCACAATATCGTCGCCCGGTGCGATTTTTCCGTAGCGATGAATGACTGTAATTGCCTGTATCGGCCAGCGCGCAATTGCCTCTTGCGCAATCTTTTGCATCTGCGCTTCCGCCATGCCGGGATAATGTTCCAGCTCCAGTGCGGCAAGCTGCCCGCCTTCATCGCGGCAAAGGCCGGTAAACGTCACCAGCGCGCCAATGTCACTGCGCCCCTGACTTATAGCATGAACCTCGTTGCGGGCATCAATCCCTTGCGCCTGCACCCGCACGACTGGCGTCACGCTCGCCACCTCAGCCACCCGTCATGGGTGGGAACAGCGCAATTTCCCGCGCCCCCGCAATCAGTTCGCTATGCTCAACATGCTCTTGATTGATCGCCACGCGAATGACTTTGGGTATTTGCAAAGCCGCTTCATATTCCTCGCCAAGGCCCTTCAGATGAACCAATAAATCGGATACAGTTTTTATAGAGGCGGGCAAGTCAATGTCTTCCTCGCCTTTGCCAATGCGTTCGCGCACCCATGCAAAATAGATGATCCGCATCAATCTTCGTCCACAATATGCTTCGCGCCCGCGCGGAAATAATCATAGCCCGTATAAAGCGTAATAATCGCGGCTACCCATAATAGGAATATACCAATTTGCGTGGTGTGGGGCAGAATTTTTTCACCTGCATCGCCTGCTAAAAGAAACCCGACCGAAACCATTTGCACAGCCGTTTTCCATTTCGCCAACTGTGTTACAGGCACAGAAACGCGCAGTTCTGCCAAGTATTCGCGCAAGCCCGAAACCAAAATCTCACGGCACAAAATGATGATCGCAGCGAAAATCGTCCATCCCGCAATCGTTCCATCTGCCGCTAACAAGAGCAGGCAGGACGCGACCAAAAGCTTATCGGCAATAGGGTCCAGCATCCGGCCGATGGTGGAGGACTGCTGCCATATTCGCGCCAGATAGCCATCAAGATAATCCGTAATGCTGGCCACAGTGAAAATACCCAGCGCCGTCCAGCGGGCGTTATCAGTGGATTTCAAATGCCCTTCCAGAAAAAAACAAAGTACCACCAAAGGCACCGCAACAATGCGGGCATAGGTCAAAAGGTTCGGGATATTATAAGTTCGCTTGGCCATGATTCCGCTTTTATGTGTCGGCCCCAACAAATAGGACCAATTACGGCGGGTCAATGGCAGGCTATCGGCTTTCGTGAAAATGATTGTAAATCATCTCCGCCATCGCGCCGGAAATGCCTGTAACAGCCTTTAAATCATCCACACCTGCCTTTGAAACCTGTTTAGCCGTGCCAAAGTGCAACAGCAGCGCGCGTTTGCGCGTCGGGCCGATGCCTTCGATTTCATCGAGCGGGTTTTTAATCATCTCCTTCTTGCGCCGCGCGCGGTGCGTGCCGATAGCGAAACGATGCGCCTCATCGCGCAGGCGCTGGATGAAATATAGCACCGGATCGCGCGGCGGCATGGTGAATGCATCGCGCCCTTCCATAAAAAACCGCTCGCGCCCCGCCTCGCGGTCCACGCCCTTGGCAATGCCGATTGCGGTAATTTTATCCGCAATCCCAAGCTCCTTGAGAATGCCTTTCACCGCCGTCATCTGGCCTTGGCCACCGTCGATAAATACCAAGTCCGGCCACACCGGAAACGCATCCGGATCTTCAGTCTCGATTTCAACAGGCTCGTCAGTCGGCGCGTCGCCCTCCTTTATCAGACGCGAGAAGCGCCGCTCCATCACCTCTTTCATCATGCCAAAATCATCGCCCGGTGTGATGGTCGTCGATTTGATGTTGAACTTGCGATATTGGTTTTTCACAAACCCTTCCGGCCCCGCCACAATCATGCCGCCAACGGCGTTCGTGCCCATAATGTGCGAGTTGTCATACACCTCAATGCGGCGCGGGGCTTTCGGCAAATTGAATGTTTTCGCCAGCCCTTCCAGCAGCACGCGCTGCGAGGCCGTGTCGGATAGTTTCCGCCCCAGCGCCTCGCGGCAGTTGGCCAGAACATTGGCCACAATGTCCTTTTTCTCGCCACGCTGCGGCACGTTGATTTCCACCTTTCGGCCGGATTTTTCTGTAAATGCGGTGGCAATAAGCTCTTGTTCCTCGACAGGTTCGGACAACAGCAACAAGCGCGGAATGGGCTTGCCATCATAAAACTGCACGAGAAATGAACTCAGCACTTCGCCCAGCGGCATCGCACTGTCCGCCTTTGGATAGTAAGCGTGGTTTCCCCAGTTTTGCCCTGTGCGGAAGAAGAAAACTTCAATGCACACCATGCCGCCATCCTGCGCTATAGCAAACACATCCGCCTCATCAATGCTGGCTGGGTTGATGCCTTGGCTGCTTGTGGTGTGGGAAAGCGCAGACAGCCTGTCACGATAAATTGCGGCGCGTTCAAAGTCCATGTCGTCGGATGCCAGCTGCATAGCTTGCGCCAAATGTGTCTTCACATTTTGGCTTTTGCCGGACAAAAACTCATGCGCCTCCTGCACCATGTCGCGATATTCCGCTGGCGAAACCTCATTGGTGCAAGGGCCCGCGCAACGTTTGATTTGATAAAGCAAACAAGGCCGTGTGCGGTTCTCAAAAAATGAATCAGTACAGGTGCGCAGCAAAAACGCGCGCTGCAAAGCGTTTATCGTGCGGCTCACAGCGCCCGCGCTGGCAAACGGCCCGAAGTACGCGCCCTTGCGGCTCTGCGCCCCGCGATGCTTAAAAATGCCGGGCGCATTATGCTCATCAGTAATCAAAATATAGGGGAACGATTTATCGTCGCGCAGCAGCACATTGTAGCGCGGGCGCAACCGCTTAACGAGATTGGCCTCCAGCAGCAGCGCCTCGGCCTCCGTGCGTGTGGTGATGAATTCCATCGACGCCGTTTCGCCAACCATGCGGTGGATGCGGTTAGAATGCCCGCGCCCTTGCGCATAGCTCGTAACGCGCTTTTTGAGACTCCGCGCTTTGCCGACATATAGCACATCGCCTGCCACATTCATCATGCGGTAAACACCCGGCCCGTTGGGCAGGCGCTTCACGATTTCTTGTATCACCTCAATCCCGACAATCTTCTCGTCTGGCGCGCCCGTGGATGTCCAATCTCCGCTCGCGAGCGCACTGGCCTCGATGGTGACGTCTTCATCATCCAGCTCGATTTCCGGCGGCATATCTTGCTTGGTGTCACTCATTCTGGAATGCCCGCCACATCAAGCGTTTCCCACGCCAAATGCTGCCCGCCATCCAGCGCAATCATCTGCCCGGTGATGGATTTTGCCGCCCAAAGATAGCGCACCGTCGCGCCAAATTCAGACAGTTCCGGCCCGCGCTGCAACAGCAGGCCGTCGGTAGATTTCTTGAAATCCTCATCCGTTTGCCGTGTGTTCTTAAGGGTAGGGCCCGGACCGATACCGTTCACGCGGATTTGCGGTGCCAGCGCCTGCGCCATTGTCTGCGTCGCCGTCCAAAGCGCCGCCTTGGATAGTGTGTAGGAGAAAAACTTAGGGTTAAGCCGCCACACGCGCTGGTCAATAATGTTGACAATCAGCCCGTCTTGGCTTGCCGCAAGCTGCGCGGCAAAGGCCTGTGCCAGAAACGCAGGCGCTTTCACATGGATCGCAAAATGCCTATCAAACAGCGCTTCATCCAATGTGCCAATCTCATCATCTTCAAAAACCGAAGCGTTATTGACCAGTACCTGAAGCGGCCCCATCGACTTAACAACGTCCTGCACCAACACCGCACACGTGCCCGATTGCGCCAAATCTGCCTCAAACACCCGCACGCTTGCGCCGTTAACACTCAGCCCCCGTGCTATCTCTTCTGCCTCATCGCGTGAGCCATGGCAGTGCAGCGCCACGTCAAAGCCATTGCGAGATAAATCCTCGACAATCGCCCGCCCGATACGCCGCGCACTTCCCGTCACCAAAGCCAGAGGCCGTTTCGCCATAGATATGAATCCTCAAATGCTAAAAATTAGAATCTATTTACCAATCTAATCAAATTTAGTGCAAATGCCGCCAATCAAAAGGGCAGAAATACCAAATAAGTCACTGAATATACGTCTCATTTCTACATTAGTGGCCCATTTACCACAATGCATATTGCCCTAATTCGACCACCCAATCACCTTGTTTTGCGCACGCTCCTGCCAGATTCCGTCATCAAGTTTATACCCATCGGTCGGCGGCAATCTTGTCGTGGTCTTATTAGTTTGGTTCTCCCAAAACCTCACCCATTGAAACCAGCCGCACCGGCCACTTGAATTTGAAAGGAAACACCCATGAAAAACACACTCGCACGTTTCGCCGCAACAGCCGCACTTATCATTCTGCCAATCACAGCTTTCGCCGCTGACGTGGTGGATGAAGTTCCAGCAGCGCCGGAAGCGCCGATGGAACAAACAGTAATGCCGTCCGGCTGGGCCGGTGCTTACGCCGGTGCTTCCGTAGGCTACGGCTGGGGCAAGAACCGCAACGCCGCTGCAAGTTTTAACACCAAGGGCTTTAACGGCGGCGTGTTTGGCGGCTACAACCTTCAAAATGGCGCACTCGTATATGGCGGCGAAGCTGATTTAGGTTACTCAGCGGCCAAGGGCTCAACAGCTGGCGCATCCGGCAAAGAGGGCGTCAATGGTGCTCTTCGTGCCCGCCTTGGCTATGACATGGATCCGGTTCTGCTCTATGCCGCAGGCGGTGTTGCCGCGACTAAAGGCAAGCTCACAGTTGGCGCACTGTCTGATACAAAAACTCATGTTGGTTGGACGGCCGGCGTCGGCGCGGATGCCAAAATCACCGACAACATGTTCGGCCGCGTAGAATTCCGCCACAATGACTATGGCACACAAAACTACGCTATCGGCGCGGGCACAAATGCCAAGCTGACTGACAACGAAATCCGCCTGGGCCTTGGTGTGAAGTTCTAGTATAATACCATGTTAAAAAAATAGCCGGGCAGGCGACTGCCCGGTTGAGTCATATGGACGTGACAGGTCTTTTGGCAGACGCGCTAATTATCACCGGTGTTGACCTCTTTTTCGCAACCAAAACTGAAATTGCCGGAAGATGTTTTGGAGCATCAAGTGATTGCGCCGATAGGACCCTTATATGATAGGAATAACAATTCCTAAGGCCTCACATTCCCGCCATTTTCCCGTCGTGATTCAAACAAATTCCGTTCATAGCATCCCCTCAATTGCATCTTGGAGGGTAAAATGAAATTTCCGATATTCGTAACCGCGTTAACACTTCTAAGCTCCGTCTCAACTATTGCCCTTGCGGCAAATCCGCATCAGCGCGTTGAAGTAGCCTTCGTGCTTGATACAACCGGTTCGATGGCTGACCTCATTGACGGCGCAAAGAAGAAGATCTGGTCGATTGCCTCCACCATTGTTGATACCAATTCAGAGGCCGATATTGCTATGGCGCTGGTGGCATATCGTGATCGCGGCGATGATTATGTGGTGCAATCGGAACCCTTATCTGAGGATATCCAAGGCCTCTACGCCAAGCTTGTCAAACTGCAAGCCGACGGCGGCGGCGATACGCCGGAGTCAGTCAATGAGGCGCTGGATAAGGCAGTCAATGGGTTGCAATGGACATCAGGCGACAATGTCAAACACATTGTGTTTCTCGTCGGCGATGCCCCGCCGCACATGGATTATGAGCAGGAACGGCAATATCCAAAAATTCTGCAAATGGCTGCCGATAAGCATATTGTCGTCAATGCCGTTCAAGCCGGCGACATGGCAGAGACAACGCCAATTTGGAAAGAGATTGCCCAGTTCGGTCACGGTCGCTACATCGCCATTCCGCAAAGCGGCGGGCAGGTGACAATTATCATCACCCCCTATGACGATGAAATTTTGCAGGTACAAAAAATGCTGGATGAATCAGTCGTCCCCTATGGCAATGAGTCCCGCCAGCTCGACACCAGCGCCCGCATGGCCGAAAAGGCAGCGTCATCGGATTCTGTGAAAATCGACAATTCCAAATACTATTCCAAACGCAGCATCACCAAAGAGGTCATCACAGGCGGCGGCGATTTACTTGCCGATGTGCGTAACAACAAAGTCGAGCTTGGCAAAATCAAGGATGAGGAATTGCCTACCGAGCTCAAAACCAAACCAGACGCGGAGCGTCAGGTCTGGCTTGACGGCAGGCTGAAACAGCGCGTCGAGCTTGAGACCAAAATGGCAGCGCTGATTGCCAAGCACGATGAGTTCGTACTCGCACAGTCTAAGAAATCAGCAGCGCCAAAAACTGGCGATTCATTTGATAGCGCAGTTGAGGACACACTTCGCGTCCAGCTCAAATAACCACGCGCCCCGCACACTGACTTCGGACGGTTCCCGACCGGATTGCGCACGCACTCCGTATCATCTTCGTGCCAATTTCGGGCGTTTTGCGACCTAGTTCTGGTGCGGCAAATACACCACCAATGCGGCTTGTGTATCCGCAAATTTCTTAGCGTAACGCTTTAATTTCGGATGGCCTTTTTCCCAGCCGGGAAAGCGCAAAGTGAGGTATCCAAGCGCCGCCGCCAGCGCAATATGCCCGCCGTGAATCCGTGATGGCAGCTTCGGCGGGTTGGCCTCCAGATAGTCCAGCGCATGAGAAACTTTGCCCCATTGCTTATCAAGCCACCCTTGATATTGAAGCGCTTCGGGCCTCTGGCGCTTTTCATAAATGAACGCTATCGCACAGTCACAAATACCGTCAGCAATGGCCTCCATCCGCTCGGCCTCAAGCCGCTTGGCAGCATTTTTAGGCAGCAGTTTGCCGCCCGTTGCGCGGTTGATATATTGCAAAATCACCACACTATCAAACACCGCGCCATCGCTCTCGGTCAGCAAAACTGGTATCTTTCCCAATGGGTTAGCCGCAGTAAGCTCTGTGTTTGGCTTGGAAGTATCAACCAAAACCCATTCGCATTCATAGCCCGCATGAACAGCCGCCATCCGTGCTTTGGCGCTATACGGCGAGGTTGTGGAAAGCAATAATTTTGGCATAATTATAATCCTTCTATGGGGCGGGAATGGTTACAAGTTTGCTGCGGCAAGCATCGCGGTCCACCTCGGGGCAGGGATGAAAGCTTAAATCTTTCGTCAGGCAAATCCGCACTTCGGTAAAGTTGCCACGGCTGCAAGCAGTTGAAATTTCACGGGAATTCAGTCCAGGGTTAGCGCGGATAAAGGCCGTTTCAATGACACTGGGCGTCAGTGCAAAGTCGCGTGACGGATGCACAAACTGCGCTGGAATTTTCACCCGCGCCCGCGCTTGGTGCATCACTTCAAAATAATCATCGACCGAAAGGCCCGAGCATCCGCCATGCTTTTCCCACTCATGCCGCACCAGTCCGGCAGATGGCGTGATGTCCGAAGTTGAGGCAATTTGTTCGCGGTTTGGGTAGTCTTGGGTCTCGCACCCTTCCGGATAGCCGCGCTCATTTTGCGGCCACAAACCATGCACGATAAAATCAAAAGGTTTGGGCGCGCGGCACTGCGCAGGATCGCTATCCGCTCCCTTTGCCAAACAAAAAGACGGCGACCAGGACAGCGACAACACGTAAAAATCAAACCCGCTGCCTTGCGGTACGGATGCTGAAACCAACGGCTTTGGCGCAGTTGCTTGGGGTGCGGTTGGCGCAACTGCCTGTGTTGCAGGCTTGGCTGGGGCCGCGTTTGCTATAGGTGTCGGAGACTGTGCTTGTTGCTTGTCCTTGTCGCCGCAACCATGCATCAGTACCAAAATAGCCGCTAACAGGCTGATTTTAATCCACAATTTCACTTAGGACTACCGTGCGACGCGGCAGTAAGAATTATAAACATTCCAGCGGTCAAGCCCGCTGACGCAAAATTCCACATTGTCGCCAATGGAGGCTAACCCCATCCCACCTTCGATGAAATAGCGCACTGAATATTTATGCCCGTTGGAAACATGGGCCGTTGCCATGCAATAGCGCCGCGCAATTGGCCAGAGTTTGCGCTGCTCTTCCAAGCGGTGCTGATGCACATTGGTGTAGGACTCAATCACCAAATTATTATGGTGAACTTCACGCGATTGATGATGAAAGCGCGATGAAATGCTGGACAAAATTCCCGGCGAATCGCAACGGGAAACATCGCTTGCCTGCGCCGCAGAAAACGGCAAAACCAACGCCGCCAAACCCAAAATTACATGTGCACCGCGCATTTAAGTGCCTTTCAAAGAGAGATTCGTAGCTACCACTTTCGCCGAGAAGTCTAGTCTTGGTCAAGCTGTCCCGCCAGCACCTCGCCAGCAAGCCATTCCACTGACCAATAGGGGTTCTGGTCCTGCTTCATCAGGTCAATCAGCTTAGGAAATATTAACTTCAATTCAGCTTCCAGCGTATAGGGCGGGTTCACAATAATCATGCCTGTCCCCGCAAGACCTGTGTCGGGTGCTAAGGTACGCACCACCAATTCGGCATTGAGTATTTTGCCAATTCCGCTGTCCTTCAGTCTTTTATGGAATGAATTCAGCTCCTTACGGTCCTTGATCGGATACCATAGCGCGTATATGCCGCCCGGCCAGCGGTGGTGAGCTTTTATAAGCCCGTCCACCAGCCGGTCAAATTCGTCGCGCTCCTCAAAGGGCGGATCCACCAGAACCATCCCGCGTTTTTCTTTAGGCGGCAACTGCGCCCCCAGCGCCAGCCAGCCGTCCAGCTCAATCACGCGGGTCTGATAATCCCCCGCAAAGTGGCCTGAAAGTTTGCGTGCATCGTCCGGATGTAGCTCAATTGCCGTCAGCCGGTCTTGCTTGCGCAAAAGCATCCGCACCAGCTTTGGCGAGCCGGGATATTTCCTCAATTTTGTATCGCTGTTAACGCTGCGCACAATATTGAGCCACGGCGCAATAAGTGGCGTAATTTTAGGCCCCAAATCCGCAGCCAAAATCTTCTCTGCGCCGCCATGCCATTCGCCGGTTTTCTGCGCCTCAGTACCTGTCAAATCATAGATGCCGATGCCCGCGTGCGTATCTATCACACGGAACGATTTGTCTTTTTGCTTCAAATATTCAACAATGCGCGTAATGATGATGTGCTTAGTGACATCGGCAAAGTTTCCGGCATGGTAGGCGTGACGATAATTCATGCCCCGCTTTTTTCACACCATTGGCTCTATCGCAAGGCTGGATTTCAGTAACCAACGGTGCAAGCTCTGCATTGGCGCAAAAACAAGCAATCGAGTCGTTATGCAATCAATTCCGGGCTATGTGCTGCTCATCGTCTTGGCGGGTGCATTTCTCCATGCCAGTTGGAATGCACTGGTAAAATCAGACGGCGACAAGTTTCTCAATGCTGTGCTCATTATGGTATTCGCAGCCTTCATTGCTGCCGGTGCCTTACCATTTTTAAATCAGCCCGCGCGCGCCAGTTGGCCGTTTATTTGCGCCTCCGCTGTGCTGCAGGCGGTCTATGTCGTGCTCATCGCGCGAGCATACAAATCCGGCGATATGAGTTTGGCTTATCCGCTCATGCGGGGCACAGCGCCGCTGCTGGTTGCGCTCGTCAGCCTGCCATTGATCGGCGAGCCACTACCCGCACTGCGCTGGCTTGGAATTATAATCGTTTCCGGCGGCATCATGACCATGGCGTGGGAATCGCTGCGCCGCAGCGCTTCGCATAAATCCACGCTCGCAACGGCCTTGCTCAACGCCTGCTTTATTGCCGCCTATACTGTCACTGACGGCATTGGCGTGCGCAAATCTGATGCTGCTATCGCGTATACGCTGTGGATTTTCGTGCTGCACGCCGTGCCGCTGGTGGCGTGGGCGCTGTATAAAACGCCAAATCAATTGATTGAGCTGGTCAAGCGTCGTGCATTCGCCGGTTTGCTTGGCGGGTTTGGCACAATCGGTTCCTACGGCGCGGCGCTATGGGCGATGAGCCTCAATGTTCCCGTTGCCTCCGTGGCGGCACTGCGCGAGACGTCGATTCTCTTTGCTGCCGGAATATCCTTTGCCTTCTTGAAAGAGCACATCGGCAAATGGCGCTTGCTGGGCATCGCATTCATCGTCTGTGGCGTCATAGTGATACGGTTGAGCTAGGCTAGAAGTGATGGGTTGCATCTATAACTGTCATTGTTCCTATTGCGAATCCAATGCTAGGTTCATGGTTCAATTCATGGAATTTGCTATGAGCGCGACGCCCAATTCAGTGATCAAAAACTCCACCTGTCCGCATGACTGCCCGTCCGTTTGCGGGCTGGAAGTGGAAGTGCTCGATGGCAAAACCATAGGGCGCGTGCGCGGCGCGAAGGACCATACTTATACGGCCGGCGTTATCTGCGCCAAGGTTGCCCGCTACGCCGAGCGTATACACCATCCGGATCGCTTGCTACACCCGCTAAAGCGTGTGGGCAAAAAGGGTGCGGGGCAGTGGCGGCAAATCAGCTGGGACGAGGCGCTGGATACCGTTGCCGCGAAGTTTCTTAAGGCCGAGCGTGACTTTGGCTCGGAGAGCATCTGGCCCTATTTCTACGCGGGAACGATGGGCCTTGTGCAGCGCGATGGCATAGACCGGCTGCGCCACGCCAAGAAATATTCCAACATGTTCGATACGTTTTGCACCAACATGGCGTGGACTGGCTATGTTGCCGGAACCGGCAAGCTAATGGGCGTTGACCCGCGCGAAATGGCGAAATCCGACTGCGTGGTCATCTGGGGAACAAATGCTGTTTCCACGCAGGTCAACGTTATGACCCATGCTATCAAGGCCCGCAAAGAGCGCGGCGCGAAAATTGTTGCCATTGATATTTATCACAATGACACGATCAAGCAGGCGGATATGGGGCTGGTGCTTCGCCCCGGAACCGATGGTGCATTTGCCGCTGGCGTGATGCATATCCTGTTCCGCGATGGCTTGGCGGACCGTGACTATTTGGCGAAATATGCCGATGATCCGGCAGGCTTGGAAAGCCATCTGGCGATCAAAACGCCGGATTGGGCGGCGGCTATCACGGGCTTGACCGTCGATGAAATCACCGCCTTCGCCCATCTTATTGGCAATACCAAGCGCACGTTTTTCCGCCTCGGTTATGGCTTCGCCCGCCAGCGCAATGGCGCGCCAAACATGCACGCCGCGCTGTGCGTGCCGACCGTTTGCGGCCATTGGCAATATGAGGGTGGCGGCGCGTTCAACTCCAACTCCGGCATCTTAAAACTCTACACGGCGGAGCTTGAAGGCACGGGCATGGCCGACCCAAAGGTGCGCCATCTCGATCAATCCAAAATTGGCCGCGTCCTCACCGGCGATGCTAAAGCGCTCTATGGCGGTCCGCCCGTCAAAGCCATGCTGATCCAAAACACCAACCCCATGAATGTCGCGCCAGAGCAGCGCTTGATCCGCAAGGGCATGGCCCGCGAAGACCTGTTCACGGTCGTCCATGAGCAATTTATGACTGACACCGCCAAGATGGCGGACATTGTTTTGCCGGCCACCATGTTTCTAGAACATGATGATATTTATAAGGGCGGCGGCCACCAACACATCTCGCTTGGCCCCAAATTGATTGACGCGCCGGAGGGGCCGAAGCCCAATCATTTTGTCATTGAGGAATTAGCAAAACGCCTTGGCGTTGGCGAGAAGCCGGGCTTCGGCAAGACCGAGCGCGAGCTGATTGAGACCATGCTCGCCAAGGGCAGGGGCTTGTCGTGGCGCGAAGTTGAGGAGCAGAAATGGGTGGACTTGCAGCCGGATTTTGAGACATCGCATTATCTCAATGGCTTCAACTGGCCGGACAAAAAGTTCCGCCTAAAAGCCGATTGGCTGAATGGCCCTTACATAAACAAGACGCCGAAAAGCATGGGGCCGCAGGGACCATATGAGGCACTACCGACGTTTCCCGACCACTTCGATGCGACCGAAAATGCCGATGCCGAGCACCCGTTCAAGCTGGCAACATCGCCAGCACGAAGCTTCCTAAATTCGTCGTTTCAGAACACCCCAAGCTCCATTGCCAAAGAGCAGCGACCTACACTTAAGATACACCCAGATGATGCGGCTGCACTTAAAGTTGACAGCTGTCAACTTATTAAAATCGGCAATGAACGCGGCCAAGTCATTCTAAATGTTGAGCTTTTTGATGGACTTCAGCGCGGCGTCGTAATTTCCGAAGGGCTTTGGCCCAATAGTGCATTCGAGGGCGGCGAAGGAATCAACACGCTCACGGGCGCGGATGCGGTCGCTCCCTATGGCGGCGCAGCGTTTCATGACATCAAGGTTTGGATAAAACCGCTGTAGCAAGTTAGGTCATTGACATTCACCATTTGACATTTTAGGAAATAATACCTAAAAAGATGCATAGAGAGTTTTGATGGAAATTAACACTGATGATGCCAAGCGCCTTGTTCAAAATTTTGAACAACAACATAATGACTACTTTAAACAGCTACACGTTTGGTTAGGGGTTAGTTCTGCAGGTGGCGCGACTGCTATTGCAAGCCTTTGTGCGGGTCTGCCTAATCCTGGCTATGCTTTCAAATATTTTCTTCCGAGTTTTTGGTTTTTTCTGTTTGGCGTTGTTTTCGCCGGGATTGGATTGTTTTCGATGGCCATTCGCTCGAGTTATAAGAGCGGGCATTTTGCAAGTTCTCACAATCGCGATCAAATGGACAATGCGATTAGAGCCATCCCGCAGATGATTTCCGCACCGCGTAGCGTTGCTGACGAAATCAATAAACCGAGGGATAAGCTTATTGCTGAGCGAGAGGAAAATCACAGGGATGCGGAATTGGCGTGGTCCAAACAATTATTATGGAGGTACATATGGGTATTCAGTTTGTCCACCTCTGCATTATCCTTTGTAATGGGCTTTGGGTGGCCACTTTTTAAGGCAAGTTATTTTGATGTTAACATAGTACCGTAAGATTGGAACTGTTGCACTTAATTTGACTACACTATTTCGCCTTAACATCCGCCGAAAACCGCATGTCACGCAGCGGTTTTACAAGCTTTGTTGTCGCGCGATAAATTGGGTCATCGCGATAGGCGTCAAGCGCAGCCTCGTTTTCAAACTCGGCATAAACCACCACATCCACCACATCTGACAAGGGATCAGTCTTAGTGTTCAGTGTGACTTCAAATTTTGAGGAGTGCTTAATCTGGCCAAGCCCGAGCAAACCTTGATGAATTGCAGGCAAGTCTTTTGGGTCTTTGGCAGTAAAAAACACAATGTGGCGGATCATAAATGCAAACTCAAATCTCAAATATCAGCGGTTTGAAATCACTATCCATGGCAATGGTCCCATCCGCAATAAGGCGCAAAGCCGCAGGATAGAGCCGGTGCTCGGCAATCAACACACGAGCCGTCAGTGTCTCCGGCGTATCGTCATCCAGCACGGGAACTTTGGCTTGCGCAATCGTCGGGCCTTCATCCATGCCAGCGGTAACAAAATGCACTGTGCAGCCATGCGTCTTGACCCCCGCATCCAGCGCCCGTTGATGGGTATGAAGGCCTCTGAAATCCGGCAATAGAGCGGGGTGAATATTGACCATCTTTCCGCGCCATTGCTCTACAAATTCAGCCGTCATCAGACGCATATAACCTGCGAGCACAACAATATCCGGCTTGAGTCCTGACAGCGCGTCATGCATGGCTGCATCATGGGCGGCGCGTGAGGGATAGTCCTTATTGGGAATGCTTATGGCTGTAATGCCTTTTGAGGCAGCAAACACCAGTCCCTTCGCGTCAGCTTTATTGGATAAAACCGCAATAATTTCAGCCGGATAACGCGCATCGGCGCAAGCCGCCACCAGCACTTCCATATTAGAGCCGCGACCGGAAATGAGAACGGCAACTCGCTTTTTGATAACCGTCAAAGAGCCAATTCCCCGTGATAAATCACGCGATCACCGGAAACAGGAACCAACCTGCCAAGAGTACAAACCGCCTCGCCATTGGCAACCAGCGCCACTGAAACCGCATCCACATTTTCCGGTGCCACGACCACAATCATACCGATGCCGCAGTTGAATGTGCGCAGCATTTCGTTGCGCGCCACACCGCCGACGGACGCCAGCCATGAGAAAACGGCAGGCACTTTGATGGCGGATAAATTAATCTGCGCCGAGCAGTCATCAGGTAAAACGCGCGGGATGTTGTCCGGAAAGCCGCCGCCGGTAATATGAGCTAAAGCTTTAATTCCGTTGGTTTCTTTGATGGTCGCAAGCAATGATTTTACATAGATGCGTGTCGGCGTCAAAAGTGCTTCGCCCAATGTCTTGGTGTCGTCGAAAGGCGCGACCGCATCCAACGCGAGACCGGAACGCTCCACAATGCGGCGCACGAGCGAGAAGCCGTTGGAATGAACACCCGAAGAGGAGAGACCCAAAAGCACATCACCCGGCGCAATATCTTTGGACGGCAGCAAGTTGGCGCGTTCCGCCGCGCCAACGGCAAATCCAGCCAAATCATAATCGCCATCGCGGTACATGCCAGGCATTTCCGCCGTCTCGCCGCCAATCAGCGCACAGCCCGCTTGGCGGCAGCCTTCCGCAATACCGCCCACAATAGCAGCGCCTTGATCGGAATTCAGTTTTCCTGTGGCAAAATAATCAAGAAAAAACAATGGTTCAGCGCCCTGCACAACCAAATCATTGACGCACATGGCCACCAAATCAATGCCAACTGTTTCATGCCGGTCAGCATCAATTGCCAGTTTCAGTTTGGTGCCGACCCCATCATTGGCCGCCACCAGAACAGGGTCGGTGAACCCGGCAGCTTTCAAATCAAACAGCCCGCCAAACCCGCCAATCTCCCCGTCCGCGCCGGGGCGACGGGTGGAGCGCACAATCGGCTTGATTTTCTCAACGAGCAGATTGCCCTCGTCAATATCAACCCCGGCGTCGCGGTAAGTCAGGCCGTTTGGAATGGTCATATTAATAAATCCCGTGGATGGGCAGGCAATGACACGATGCTTTTCCCGAAGCAAGTGCGGGGTCTAAAAAGTTTGGGGAAATGACGTCAGCCTGCGTTCCAAAGGTGCACGATGTGCCGACGCAAAGCGCTTGAGCCGCCTTTGTGACAAAAATGAGCAAGTGGCATTGAAAAACGCGTCAAAAATATTCATCTTAGGTTGAAGGTATGGGGACGGTTATGGTGGATAATTACTCAACTTCCCTCACGCACCGTACGGACGTATCGTTAGTCACGCAACTATCTCTCCCGCAGAGCGTTTACTTAAAATGACGATCCCTAACTTCATCACTATCCTGCGCCTTCTTCTTGTCCCTGTTATCATCTTGTTGATGGCAACAGGCCACATGATGCTCGCACTCATTGGCTTTGTCGTGGCTGGCGTTTCGGACGGGGTGGACGGATTTATTGCACGACGGTTTGATATGCGCTCAGAGCTTGGCACGTATCTCGACCCGATCGCCGATAAGCTGTTGCTGGTCTCGGTGTTTCTGGCACTTGTCTATGTCGGCGCTATTCCGGTGTGGCTGGTAGTGCTGGTAGTCTCGCGCGATGTCATGATAATAAGTGGCGTGATGTTATCCACAGTGATGGGCAATCCTGTGGAAGTGCGTCCGTTGTTTATATCCAAGGCCAATACCGCCGCACAAATCATTTTGGTTGCGGTTATTTTGGGGCAATTGGCGCTCAAAGCGAGTTGGGATCAAATAAGCCAGCCGCTCATAATAATCGTAGCTATATTGACCGTGGCCTCAGCAATGGCCTATCTCGTGACATGGCTGAGGCATATGGCGGATGATGACGAAAAAATCGATTAAATTAGATATTGTAAATAAAACCGTTGCGCCGCAAGTCGAAACGAAGATCACACGTGCCCAAGAAGTGACAGGCCAGATATTCAAGCGGCAGGCTTTTTTCTGGACGGGATCGCTGTTGGCGTTTGGCTTTTTGCTGTGGCTTTTCAGCTCGATTTTGTTGCCGTTTGCAGTCGGCATGACGCTGGCGTATTTCCTGGATCCGGTTGCAGATCGATTAGAGCGTTTTGGCTTAAGCCGGTTGCTGGCAACGCTGGCAATATTGATTACCTTTATAATCGTTTTCGTCGCATTCATCATGCTGGTCGTGCCAATTCTGGCGACGCAAATCGTCGATTTCAGCAGCAATGTGCCGTCTTACATTGCACGGCTTCAAAGCCTTGCCACGGAGCAAAATCTGGCGTGGCTGCATGATAAGCTTGGCATTGATGCGGCATCCCTGCAAAAGAACATCGGCATGATTTTGGGAAGTGCGACAACTATTGGAACGACTGTGTTGACCTCGCTGTGGACATCCGCCGGTACAGTTATCAATGTCGCCAGCTTGTTCGTTATCACCCCGGTAGTCGCGTTCTATACGCTGCTTGATTGGGACAATATGATTGCCAAGGTGGATAGTTGGGTGCCGCGCGACCAAGTTCAAACCGTGCGCACAATTGGCAATGATGTGAATACTGCAATTGCAGGCTTCATTCGCGGCCAAGGCCTCGTGTGCATTATTTTAGGCACTATTTATGCAACCGGACTAATAATGACCGGCCTGAATTTTGGATTGTTGATCGGCATGGCAGCGGGCCTCATGTCTTTTATTCCGTATGTCGGGGCCATTGTCGGGCTGAGTTTAGCCCTCATCGTTGCTATTGTGCAGTTTTGGCCGGATTGGGTAATGCTGGCGGCTGTGAGCGCAGTATTTGTAGTTGGTCAGTTTTTCGAGGGCAATATTCTGTCGCCTAAGCTGGTTGGCGAGAGCATCGGGCTGCATCCTGTTTGGCTCATGTTTTCTCTGTTCGCATTCGGCTCGTTGTTCGGTTTTGTGGGGCTGCTGGTTGCAGTTCCGGCGTCAGCGGCCATTGGCGTTCTGGTGCGCTTTGCCATCGCGCGCTATATGGCCTCGCCCTTGTACCATGGTCATGACGGGCATATTTCGTGACCAGCCACACATCGGAGCCACGCCAAATCCCGCTGGATTTGGCGCACACCACTGGTCTTTCGCGTGATGAATTGGTCGTCTCTCCGAGCAATATGGCGGCGGTCAGCCTTATTGACAGTTGGCCGCAATGGCCTGCAAACTTCATGATTGTGGCAGGCCCGCCGGGCTCCGGCAAAAGCCATTTGGCCAGTATTTGGGCTGAGCGGGCAGGGGCACGACGAGTTATTGCCGACCAACTCTCCATTACTTCCGGCGCGCAATTGGCGGGAGCAAGCGTGCTAATTGACGGCATCGGCGAAACAGCTTTTGACGAAACGGCACTGTTCCATTTAATCAACACAGTGCGCGAAGACGGCGGTTCACTGCTCATCACCACACGTAGTTGGCCGTCGTCGTGGAAAGTTGCGCTGCCGGATTTGCTGTCGCGTTTAAGATCCGCCCCGACCATCGAAATTTCCGAGCCGGATGATTCCCTGCTGTTGGGTGTGATCGTAAAACTGTTTTCAGATCGTCAATTAATGGTCGAACCTCAGGTGGTTAGCTATCTTGTCAGCCGCATCGAACGCTCGCTTGCCACGGCCCAAAGCGTCGTGGAACGGCTGGATAGCGCGGCACTGGAGAGCAAAAGCCGCATAACGCGCCAATTGGCAGCAGGGGTGATGACAGAAATGGATCAGGGGCAACAAGCCATGGATTTGTAAATGCCAAATAAAAATGCACACGATCAGCGTTTTACCGTTGCAGGT
Organism: Phyllobacterium sp.; assembly: GCA_043717855.1. GTDB lineage: Bacteria > Pseudomonadota > Alphaproteobacteria > Rhizobiales > Rhizobiaceae > JANMEX01. The sequence goes on along the minus strand of JAYSWX010000067.1, from coordinate 32,606 downwards.
GTGCTACGAACCATGTATTCGGACCTCGGTTTGTAAAAAACCACGGTACGGAGCGTAGCGCAGCCTGGTAGCGCACCTGATTTGGGATCAGGGGGTCGGAGGTTCGAATCCTCTCGCTCCGACCATTATTTTACAAACCCGAAGCGTTTCCAGGCTTGATGGAACATCAAGCGATTAAGGAAAACGCGACAAGAAAAAGGTTAGAGCGCGGATTTGATTGCATAAAATCGAAAAGCGCTCTAAGGCCAAATATTTTAGGCGGAGCGCTTTTATGTCGGCCAGAATTTACAGCCCCACAAGAACTGCAATGCAATCCGGCAAGGGTAACACTGGCCTCTGGCTTTTGGAATACGACGCCGCGACACCCCGCACGGTCGAACCGCTGATGGGCTACACGTCTTCGTCTGACATGCTTAGCCAGGTGCATTTGAAGTTTGGCTCCAGCGACGAAGCCATCGCCTACGCCACCAAGCACGGAATTGCATTCCGCGTTGAAGAGCCAAAGGAACCAAAACGCCGTAGAGTTTCCTACACCGATAATTTCAAGTTCGACCGCCGCCAGCCTTGGACTCATTGAGGCTCAAAGCGTTCCGGCCCCGTAGCTCAGCTGGATAGAGCAACGGATTTCTAATCCGTCGGTCGCATGTTCGAACCATGCCGGGGTCGCCATCTTCCGTTTGTACGCCGAGGCCGAAACAGTGTTCCAATCCAACTTTACCCTCGCTGAGTTTCATGATGCCGCGTGGTCGCTCATCGAGCACGGCGTAAAGGATAGGCGCAAGCCAGCCCACACGCCTTCGCTTGCGAGCATTGGTCTGGATGCAAAGCCAAGGACGCGCATTGTCGTTTTGCGGGCAGGCGACCGCGCAACGCGCACGCTGCGCTTTCACACTGACGTGCGCTCGGCAAAAATCGCCGAACTGACGCAAAATCCGGCAGTTGAAATGCTGATGTATGATGCGCAGGCACGGATGCAATTACGCCTTGGTGGTCGTGCGCAAGTCTTTCGTCATCCATCTATGCAAGCCCATGCCGCATGGCAAAGCTCCCTGCCGATGAGCAAGATTTGCTATGCCGTAAATCCCGCCTCAGGAGCATCAATCGATGCTGGCGATGCGTTTGTCCTAAAGACAATCGAGACATCATTGCCCGACGACGGCATCGAAAACTTTTGCGCTGTTGTCATTTATGTCGAGACGATTGAGTTGGTTTATCTAGCCCAAGCCGCAAACCGCCGCGCCAAGTTTAGCTATCAAGGCGAAGAAATGAGTGGTGAGTGGCTGGTGCCCTAACCAAACGCTGCCACCAACCCGCGCTCAATGTCTGCCCGCAAATCTATCGCATCTTCCAGACCAATCGAAAGCCGGATAACAGGCCCCTCTGAAGGCACTTTGGCGACGTTCCGGTCGCCAAGCCACACATGGACGGCTAGGCTCTCATAGCCGCCCCATGACCAGCCGAGGCCGAAGATTTGCAACGCATCCAAGAATGCATGGGCTTCTTTTTCGCCGCCGCCATTCAGCACGATGGAGAACAGACCACTGGAGCCGCAGAAGTCGCGTTTCCACAGATCATGTCCGGGAAATGACGGCAGTGCAGGGTGCAGCACACGGGCGACACGGCTATCCGTCTCCAGCCATTGCGCCAGCGCCAGTGCGCTTTGCTGATGCCGTTCCAAGCGCAGACCCATGGTGCGAAGTCCGCGCAGCACTTGATAGGCGTCATCGCCGCCGACACAAATGCCAAGATCGCGCATCGTGTCACTGAGTTTTTGCGCACAGGCTTTGGTGGCCGAAATCGTGCCCATAAGAATATCAGCATGACCCGCCGGATATTTCGTCGCCGCATGAATCGAAATATCAACGCCATGGTCTAACGGCTTGAAAAATAACGGTGTCGCCCACGTATTATCCATCATCACAATTGCGCCTGCCGCATGGGCGGCTTTGGCAATAGCGGGTATATCCTGTATTTCCAGCGTATTGGAACCGGGGGACTCTGTTAAAATCACCTTGGTGTTCGGCTTCATGTATCCCGAAATGCCAGCCCCAACCTCCGGCGGGTAATATTCCACTTCGATGCCCAGCCCGGTTAGCATGTTATTCGCAAAGCGCCGGGTGGGGTGATAAATCGAATCGACAATCAACAAATGATCGCCTGATTTGAGGAATGCCAGCAAGGGAACGCTCACCGCAGCCAGCCCGGATGGCACAAGAACGGTGCATTCCGAACCCTCCAGCGAGTTGAGAGCATCCGTCAGCGCATCTGTCGTCGGTGTGCCGTGCGTGCCGTAGGTATATTTTTGTCCCTGCGACTTCATCGTTTTGGCATCAGGAAACAACACCGTCGCGGCATGAACAACCGGTGGATTGACGAAGCCATGATAATCGCGCGGCTCATAGCCGATATGCGCCAGCTTGGTATTTATACCGCAACCCGTCACGTAATCGTTGTCTTGCGATGCCATAATTTCCTCGAATGTTTGAAAGCGCAATACTTAGGGCAGCCAAGCGTTAGGCGCAATCAGGGAGTACACAATGAGTAACGATACTTTACATGGCGGTGAGCGACATTTCGTCAACTTAAGTCAAGGAAAACGTCGCCTCGCTACCTTGCTGAGGGTATCAGATTTGAAGTGCGCTTGGAGTCCTGAAATTTCGATTTATGCAGCAATAGCGATTACGATACTTGCGGTATTCGTGCACTTCGACGAGAAATTTACACGCATGATTAAGGCTTCAGATGATCCTATAAAAAAAGCGCTCGCGGCGGTGAGCGATATTGGTCTTTCGCAGATATATTTGATGCCTTCCGTTATGGTTGCTTTGTCGTGCATGGTTATCTACCGCACATCAAGACATGAACTGGTTCGAGAACGTGCTTGCCACTACTATTACCAAGGCCTTCACGTCTTCGCTTCTGTTGCGATATCGGGCCTGTTGGTGGATTTATTAAAAATCATCATCGGGCGCGCCCGCCCCAAATTGATAGATGTTCACGGCGCGTGGTATTTGTCACCATGGTCCGTCGGGTATGACTATGCAAGCATGCCCTCAGGCCACGCCTCCACCGTCGGTGCTGTTGTGGCAGTAATGATGATTTGGTTGCCGCGCTGGCGACCCATCATTTTAACCTTAGGTCTTTTGGCAGCCGCTACGCGGTTTGCAGTGGCTGCACACTATATTTCTGATGTGCTCGCAGGCTTTACGATTGGCTACATCTATTCACTGTGGCTTGCGCGATGGCTTGCTTTGGGAAATCTGGGGCTAAAGTTTAAGCATGGCTCGATATATCCGTCTGCGAAAATGGCTCCGCCGTCGAGCAAATTGCTTTGAATGGTTTTCAGACCTTAAGATCACTGCCAGCCACGAAATTTATACTTTGAGCAAACATTATTTTTGTTAAATCTTCCCTTGACCAAACGGGCATAATGCCATTGCATACACAATAAGAATGGCGCTGCGCACAAATCGCGATGGAAAGTTAGATAATCTCGTGCCGCCCGATAAGAATTTTTGTAATGGGAAAAAGGACCAAGAAAATGTTGAAACTGACTATCGGAGCCTTAAGCGGCGTCGCATTCGTATCGCTTGCAGCCACATCAGCTGGCGCAACGACCCTCGATAATGTTAAAGCCAAGGGCTTCCTGCAATGCGGCGTTAACATTGGTTTGGCAGGTTTTTCCGCACCAGATGATAAGGGCGATTGGACAGGGCTTGACATTGATTTCTGCCGCGCGGTTGCTGCCGCAGTTTTTGGCGACGGCACAAAAGTGAAGTTCACACCATTGTCCGCCAAGGAACGCTTTACAGCGTTACAATCCGGCGAAGTCGATATGCTGGCGCGCAATACCACCTACACAATCAACCGTGATACAGCGCTCGGTTTGAACTTTGCCGCCATCAATTACTTTGATGGTCAAGGTTTTATGATTAACTCTAAGAAGATCACTGGCGTTAACTCGACCCTTCAGCTCTCCGGAGCGTCGATCTGCGTTCAAACCGGAACGACCACAGAATTGAACTTGGCTGACTATTTTAAGGCCAATAAAATGGAATACAGCCCGGTTCTCTTTGAAAAGAACGAGGAAGTGAACGCCGCCTACGACAGCGGTCGCTGCGATGTTTTGACGACTGACCAGTCCGGCCTTTATGCCACACGTTTGTCGCTGGCAGCGCCCGACGATCACGTTGTGCTTCCTGAAATCATCTCCAAAGAGCCGCTGGGACCCGCCGTTCGCCAAGGCGACGATCAATGGGGCGATATCGTTAAGTGGACCCATTATGCGATGTTGACCGCCGAAGAACTTGGCGTGACGCAGGCCAATGTTGATGAAATGAAAACTTCAACCAACCCGGAAATCGCGCGCTTCCTTGGCACTGAAGTTGATACGAAAATTGGAACGGACTTAGGTCTGACTAATGCGTGGGCCTACAACATTGTCAAAGCTGTCGGCAATTATGGCGAAAGCTTTGAGCGCAATGTTGGCGCCGGAAGCCCATTGAAAATCGCACGTGGCATCAATGCGTTGTGGTCAAAAGGCGGCTTGCAATACGCACCGCCAATACGCTGATTTAGCCTCTCCTAAGATCAGGCGGCACAGCGCCGCCTGTCACCCTGTCGTAGTTGTCTCGTTTGAGGGGAGAATTTGATGTCAATCAGTGAGCTCTCCCAAAGCCGGACTGAGGCATTTTCACGTTATTTTTATGATCCAAAACTGCGTGGCATCGTTTGGCAGGCGCTTTTGTTTGGTGCGCTTTCATTCTTTGTGTGGTGGATAATCGGTAACACCATTGAAAATCTGAACCGCTCCAATATCGCGTCCGGCTTTGCATTTTTGAACGGCCGTGCCGGTTTTGATATTTCGCAAACGCCAATCGAGTTTGATAGCGATTCCACTTACACCCGCGCGCTTTACGTCGGTATCATCAATACGCTTATTATCTCTGCCGTTGGCATCGTAACCGCATTGGTGCTTGGCTTTGTGGTGGGTGTTGGCCGCTTGTCGCGCAATTGGCTGGTGCGTAGCATTTGTACCGTTTATGTGGAGATTTTCCGCAACATTCCTCCGCTTTTGCAAATTTTCTTTTGGTATTTCGGTGTTCTTGCAATCCTGCCGCAGCCCAAGGAATCTTTGAATGTGCCGTTTGGCGGCTTTCTGAACAGTCGTGGTTTTTTTCTCCCAAAGCCCATCTGGGGTGAAGGCGGCTGGCTGGTGTTGGCCGGATTGGCGGTTGGTGTTGTCATAAGCATTTTCGTATGGCGATGGTCAGCAAAGCGCCAAAATGATACCGGATTGCAGTTCCCCGTTGGCCTCACATCGTTGGCTCTCATTGTGGGGATGCCGCTGTTAGCGTTCGCTTTGGCTGGCTTCCCTTTGACCATTGAGTACCCGAAACTATCAACCTTTAACCTGTCTGGCGGCTTTCAAGTTAAGCCTGAATTCATGGCCCTGTATTTTGCGCTGTCTATTTACACCGCCTCATTTATCGCTGAAATCGTGCGTGGTGGCATCGTTGGTGTTGCCAAGGGGCAAACTGAGGCTTCTGAGGCTTTGGGCCTGCCACGTGGCGCGCTGCTGCGGCTGGTCGTCATCCCGCAGGCCATGCGCATTATCATCCCGCCGCTCACGAGCCAGTTTTTGAATCTGACGAAAAACTCGTCACTGGCAATTGCCATCGGCTATCCGGACCTCGTGGCCGTCGGCGGTACTATCCTTAATCAAACAGGGCAGGCGATTGAAATTGTTGCGGTTTGGATGCTGGTGTATCTTGGCATCAGCCTTGCAACATCGCTGTTCATGAATTGGTTTAACGCCAGAATGGCTTTGGTGGAGCGTTGATGATGAGCGAGCCCCGGGCGTTCGTGCGCACTGTTGACCAAGAAATTTTGCCGCCGCCGTTCATGGAAAAAGGTGCGGTTGCGTGGGTGCGCAAGAATTTACTCTCCACACCGTTCGATACAATTCTGACTGTGCTCGTCCTGCTGTTTGTTGCCCTATATATTCCCCCCGTGCTGCGCTGGCTGTTTATCGATGCGCAGTGGACAGGCACGGACCGCACATTTTGCACGACCACGGTGCAGGGCGGCATTCATGCTGATGGTTGGTCCGGCGCCTGCTGGGCCTTTGTCGGCGCAAAGTTTCAGCAGTTCATGGTCGGGCGCTATCCGGTCGAAGAGCGCTGGCGCGTGCTGCTCGCGATGGTGATTTTTATCGGCCTCTTGGTTCCGCTTGCCATACCTAAGTTGCCACGCAAAGGGCTGAACGCGCTGCTGCTGTTCGCGGTGTTTCCAGTGATTGCCTATTTCCTTATTGCAGGCGGCTTCTTCGGCCTGCCTTTTGTTGAAACCCCGTTTTGGGGCGGGCTGTTGGTAACACTGGTCATTTCTTTCGTCGGCATCACCGTTTCGCTGCCATTCGGCATTTTGTTAGCCCTTGGCCGTCGGTCCGATATGCCGGTGATCAAAATGTTTTCGGTTATTTTCATCGAAGTTGTGCGCGGTGTGCCGCTGGTTACGGTTTTGTTCATGGCCAGCGTTATGCTGCCACTGTTTCTGCCGCCCGGCGTGAGCTTTGATAAGCTGATGCGTGCCCTCATCGGCGTGGCGCTGTTCTCTTCGGCCTATATGGCTGAAGTCGTTCGTGGCGGCTTGCAGGCAATTCCCAAGGGTCAATCCGAGGGCGCGGATTCACTTGGTTTGAGTTTTTGGCAAAAAATGTGGCTAATTGTCATGCCGCAAGCCCTAAAATTGGTAATTCCGAGCATTGTGAATTCGTTCATTTCGCTCTTTAAAGATACCAGTCTGGTTTACATCATTGGTATGTTTGATTTGCTCGGAATTGTGCGCCAAAACTTTGCGGACCCCAGTTGGTCTTCGCCCTCTACGCCGCGAACCGGCCTGATTTTTGCCGCCTTCATTTTCTGGATTTTTTGTTTTTCAATGTCGCGTTATTCGCAATTTATTGAGCGCCGCCTTGAAACCGGACATAAGCGCTAGGAGCATTAGACCATGAACAACACTGCCGCCGTGATACAACCAGCCACCCATGCCGCCGTCGAGATGAGCGGTGTTCACAAATGGTATGGCGAATTTCATGTTTTAAAGGACATTAATCTCACTGTCCAAAAAGGCGAGCGCATCGTTGTGTGCGGCCCATCCGGCTCTGGCAAATCCACCATGATCCGGTGCATTAACCGCCTTGAAGAGCACCAAAAGGGTCAGATATTTGTGGACGGTATTGAGCTCACCCATGATCTTAAAAAAATAGACGAGGTGCGCCGCGAGGTCGGCATGGTGTTCCAGCATTTCAATCTGTTCCCGCATTTAACGATTTTGGAAAACTGTACGCTGGCCCCGATTTGGGTGCGCAAACTTCCAAAGAAGCAGGCTGAAGAAATCGCAATGGAATATTTGCGCAAGGTCAAAATTCCTGAACAAGCCAACAAATATCCCGGACAGCTTTCCGGCGGTCAGCAGCAGCGCGTGGCAATCGCCCGCTCACTGTGCATGAACCCGCGCGTGATGCTGTTTGACGAGCCGACATCGGCGCTCGATCCGGAAATGATTAAGGAAGTTCTGGAAACTATGGTGTCACTTGCCGAAGACGGTATGACCATGATTTGCGTGACCCACGAAATGGGCTTTGCCCGCCAAGTTGCAAACCGCGTTATATTCATGGACCACGGCCAAATTGTTGAACAAAACGCGCCGGCCGAGTTCTTCTCCAATCCGCAGCACGAGCGCACAAGACTGTTCCTCAGCCAGATATTGCACTGACGGATTTGCGCACTGTCTTCAAATTGTCAGGTGGTTTTCTGGCGGTTGTCATTTTGGTTTTGGCCGCAGGGTGTCTCATTCCGCGTCCACTGTTTAACGCCGATTTTAGCGGTGAAAAGTCAGTGGAAATTCTGGTTGTAACCAATCTGATCCACGCCGATATCGCCATTCCGGCAACGCCCGAAACTTTGGCGGAATTCGCCTTTTTGGCTGATAGCGGTATGCCATTGGATAATCCGAATGTGCGGTGGATTATGCTCGGCTGGGGCGGGCGGGCTTTCTATTTGGAAACGCCGACTTGGGGCGAGTTGAAATTCATACCGGCCCTCAAAGGGCTGACAGCGGACGCATCAGCACTGCATATTGATTTGCTTGGCAAGGTCGATCAATCCAATCCCAATGTGGCGGGTTTCAAAGTTACTGAAGCAGGGTTGAAGGCCATGCGCCAAGAGGTGTTGGCAAGCTTTCAGCGTGACGTCAGGGGTAAACCAGAGCTCATCGCGGGCAAATCCTATAGTGAGTTTGATCGCTTCTATGAAGCCAAAGGGACATTTAACGCCGTGGTAGGCTGCAATACATGGGCGGCAAAAATGCTGCGTGTTGCCGGTCTCCAAACCGGCTGGTGGAACCCCCTGCCACAGAGTCTGCGGCTTTCACTAAATCTCCAAAATTGACGTGAAATTGCGATTTTTTCTCTGAAAAGTACAAGAATAGCTCTTAAATTCTATAAAAAGTGAAAAAATAAGAGAATTTGCTTGCAAAAAGCACAAATTTAACAACTAAAGACAAAAATCGTTGTGGCGACTTTATCTGGTTAATTTGATTCATTTCTGGGGATATTTCAACATGAGCATGTCAAAAATAAACCGTACCGAGAAGGATTTTTTGGGCACAGTTGATATCCCGATTGACGCTCTTTGGGGCATCAACACACATCGTGCAGCCGAAAATTTCAAGCTCTCCGGCCGCACAATTTCTGAATATCCCGAGCTCATCCGCGCCCACGCGATGGTGAAGTGGGCAGCGGCTGATGCCAACCAGCAATTAGGAAGTTTGAGTGCCAAGAAAGCGAAGGCTATCCGCACTGCCTGTCAGGCTCTGATCGCTGGCAAGAACCACGCGGCGTTTATTATTGATCCCATTCAGGGCGGAGCAGGCACCTCCACCAACATGAACGCCAATGAAGTAATCGCCAATCTTGGCCTGTTGGAAATGGGTGAACAGCCCGGCAGTTACGAGGTGCTTCATCCCAATAATGACGTGAACATGTCGCAGTCCACCAACGATGTTTACCCGACTGCACTGCGTTTGGCTGCAATTTTTGCAACGTATAAGCTGAACCAAGCCTTAAGTGATTTGGCCGACGCTTTTGCCGATAAAGGCCGCCAATTTAGTGATATTTTGAAGGTTGGTCGCACACAGCTTCAAGATGCCGTGCCGATGACTCTAGGTCAGGAATTCACAGCCTTTGCGATTACAATCCGCGAGGATGTTGCGCGTCTGACAGACTCGCTCAATCTACTGCGCGAAGTCAGCCTCGGCGGCACAGCCATCGGCACGGGTATCAATACCGACCCCGCCTACACCGATATCGTTATCGCCCGTCTTGCCGAAATTTCGGGCGAGCCTATTAAGCGTTCCGAAAATCTGGTTGAAGCGACTTCCGATACCGGCGCTTTCGTGATGTTCTCCGGCGTACTCAAACGCACCGCCATTAAGCTTTCAAAAATTGCCAACGACTTGCGCCTTCTCTCCAGCGGCCCGCGCGCTGGGTTCGGTGAAATAAACCTTCCCGCCGTTCAGGCCGGATCGTCCATTATGCCCGGCAAGGTCAATCCGGTTATTCCAGAGGTCGTTAATCAGGCGGCCTATTTGGTTGTCGGCTACGACGTTACAATTTCCATGTGCGCCGAGGGCGGGCAGCTACAGCTCAATGCATTTGAACCGACAATCGGTTTTGCCATCGCGCAGGGTCAGCGTCTGCTTACAAATGCAGCTAATATACTGCGCGAGCGCTGCGTTGTCGGCATCACCGCAAACCGCGAACGCTGCGCCGAATTGGTCATGAACAGTGTCGGTATTGTCACCGTACTTCTTCCGGTGCTGGGCTATGAGAAATGTTCAGAAATCGCAAAGAAGGCAATCACAGAAAACAAGCCAATCCGTGAGTTGCTGCTGGCCGAGACGGATCTGACCAAAGCCGAAATCGACGAATATCTATCTCCTGAATTCTTGACCAGTCCGAAGCGGCTTGTCCGGCGCTAATCTTTATTTGCCGCGCGGTAGTCATAAAGCCAAGCCAAACTATCCAACATAGCAGGGCCGCGCGCTTTGAAAATCAGATTGCGGGCCAGCGCTGCTGGTCCCCATGCGTGGTAGGCAAAACGGTTAAGACGGGTGCGTTTGATGACGTTCAAAACACGGGCACGCCGCTGGCTTTCATAATCTGCCAGTGCTGCTGAAATTTTGCCGCCATGCTTTGAAACGGCTTGCGCCAGCACGAACCCATCTTCAATCGCCATGGCCGCACCCTGCGCCGCAAACGGTAGCATGGCGTGCGCGGCATCGCCGATAAGCGCGATTTTATGACTACCTGTCCAAGGTTTCGTAGCGCTGACCGTGTATAACGGCCAGCTTTTCCACTCTGGAACGCCGCTAAGAAGCTGTCGCACTGGCCCGCCAAAGGTGTTTATACCGCTTGCCTGCGCGGTGCTGCCTTCCGGCGTTTTCGCAATCAGAACCAAATTGACACGCTGCCCGCCTGAGATCGGATAGGCAACGAGATGGGTTTGTGCATTCGTGAAAGCACGCACGACAGGTCGCCCGAACGTGTCGTGAATGTGCTGCGGGAAATCACGTAGACTTATCGTGGCACGCAAAGCTGTAAAGCCGGAATATTCCGGGGGCACAGCAGAAACCAGACGCCGTGTGCCGGAGCGGATTCCATCTGCACCGATGACAAGCGGTGCTGTGAAACTGCGCACATCTTCGTTTTGAGTGAAGGTCACAACTTTCGCGCCGTCCATGTTGCCAACAGACTTAACATGGCAATCCAAATGCAGCCGGATACCAGCCTTGTGCCGCACAGTTTCGAGCAAGACCTTCTGCAAATCTGCACGATGAACACTTAAGAACGGCGCAGTCTCCGCAGCGTCACCAACTGGCAGTGCCAACAACGTCTTGCCACTTTTGCCATCGCAAAGGTCGATTGATTGCACCACGGTGGCGTGGGCTAGCAAGGGCTTCAAAACGTCAAGTGCAGCAAGAATTGACGTCGCATTGGGCGATAGCTGAATGCCGGCACCCGCTTCGTCCAGTCGCGAGACCTTTTCAAGAATACGGACGCTATAGCCCAGTCGTTCAAACGAAAGAGCCGCGACCAATCCGGCGATGCCTGCGCCAATAATCACGCAGTCAGTTTGTATGGTAATAGGTCTAGCTTGAACGCTCACCGGTCAAAACCGGAATTCACGCCGCCTGATCGTGGTAGGCGCAACCTGCTGGCAATGTCTCGTTAGCTGCAAGCTTTTTATTGTAACGATAGAGCATTGAGCAATAGGGACAAACTTTTTCATTATCGACGCCAAGATCAAGGTATACATGCGGATGGTCAAATGGCGACGTTGCGCCCGCGCACATAAATTCGGTCACGCCAATTTCAATTTTTGCATGACCAGCATCGTTTTGAAAATAGGCAATTGCATGGCCGGCCATAGCGCGTATCCTTATTTAAATGATTTGTGGTAGGCATAACCAACCAAACTTTAGCCTATCTGTCTGAAATTGGCGTAATTTTCAAGGTACGATACTGTTTGTTGTCAAAAGACTTTTACAATTATGTGACAGAGAGCAGCGCGATCAAATACACGTAGGCGATTTTATGAACCAGCCGCATTCACAAAAGACCATTATTGATGCCATTAAAGTCCATAAGGAGGTAGACGGCGTGCAATTGGCTACCAGTCCTGAGCGTTTTATCAATCGCGAGTTTTCGTGGCTGCAGTTCAATCATCGCGTTTTGGATGAAAGCCAAAACACCAATCACCCTCTGCTTGAACGCCTACGTTTTTTGGCTATTTGTGCGGGAAACTTGGATGAGTTTTTCATGGTGCGGGTGGCTGCCCTTGCTGGCCAAGTGCGTGAAGGCATCACAGTTAAAAGCGATGACGGGCGCACGCCGCAGGACCAGTTGGACCGCGTGCTGGCGGAATCAGCCAAACTCCAGGCTGATCAGCAGCAGTGCTTGGCGGAATTGCGCGAAGCACTGGCCAAGTCCGGGATTGAAATTGTCCGTCAGGATGCCATTTCAAAGAAAGACGTGGACTGGCTGGAAGACCATTTCCTCGAAACTATTTTCCCTGTTCTAACGCCTTTGTCGATTGATCCCGCGCACCCGTTTCCCTTTATTCCAAACCTTGGGTTTACGATGGCGCTGCAACTGTCGCACCTTATCGGCAAAAAGCCGATGACAGCGATGCTTCGCCTGCCCACTGCACTCCCGCGCTTTGCACGCTTACCTGACGAGGATGTCAACAAGGCGCGGTTTATAACGCTGGAGGATATCGTCAGCCTGCACATTAGCAAGCTATTCCCCGGTTACAAAGTGCGTGGTGCGGGTACATTCCGCGTTATTCGCGATTCGGATATTGAGGTGGAAGAAGAGGCCGAGGACTTGGTGCGTCTGTTTGAAACCGCGCTGAAACGCCGTCGACTGGGTTCGGTGGTTCGCATCGAGTTTGATAGCGATATGCCCGAAGCGCTGCGCAATTTTGTGGCCGCTGAACTTGAGGTTTCTGAGACCCGCGTCGTGATACTACCGGGCTTTCTGGCTCTGGCAACGCTAACCCAAATTGTCTCGATTGACCGTCCGGAACTAAAATTTGTTCCCTACGTGCCGCGTTTTCCAGAGCGTATCCGCGATCATAATGGCGATTGTTTCGCCGCCATTCGAGAGAAAGACCTTATCGTCCATCACCCCTACGAGAGCTTTGACGTGGTGGTACAGTTTCTGCGCCAAGCCGCCCATGATAAAGACGTGGTGGCGATTAAGCAGACGCTTTACCGGACCTCTAACGATAGTCCAATTGTTCGTGCGCTTATCGAAGCGGCGGAAGCTGGTATTTCAGTAACCGCGCTCGTTGAACTCAAAGCTCGTTTTGACGAGGAGGCAAACATCCGCTGGGCGCGCGATTTGGAGCGTGCAGGCGTGCAGGTAGTTTTCGGTTTTATCGAGCTGAAAACCCACGCCAAGCTGTCATCAGTGGTGCGCCGCGAAGACGGCAAACTGCGCAACTATGTACATATCGGCACCGGTAACTATCACCCGAATACTGCAAAAATTTATACGGATTTGTCATGGTTTACTGATGACCCGGCAATTGCAAAAGATGTGGCGCAGATTTTCAATTACATCACCGGCTATGCCGAGCCCACGGATGAAATGCGCATCGCGTTTTCGCCCTATTCACTGCGCAACCGCATATTGCAGCACATCAGCGAAGAGATCGAACATGCCAAAGCAGGCCGTCCGGCTCAAATATGGTTGAAAATGAATTCGCTTGTCGATCCGCAGATTATTGATGCGCTCTATGCCGCCAGTAATGCCGGTGTGCAAATTGATATTGTATGCCGGGGTATTTGTTGTCTGCGCCCGCAGGTGCCAGGCCTGTCTGAAAACATTCGCGTGAAATCAATTGTCGGACGCTTCTTAGAACACAGCCGCATTTATTGCTTCGGTAACGGTGGCGGACTGCCCTCGGACGATGCGTTTGTTTACGTCGGTTCGGCCGACTTGATGCAGCGCAATCTTGACCGCCGCGTTGAGGTTTTGGTGCCAATTACTAATCCGACTGTGCATCAACAGGTGCTTTCGCAAATCATGCTTGCAAACTTGCTTGACAATCAACAAAGTTTCGCTGTTCTGCCAGATGGAACATCGCGACGCATTGTTAAAGGCAAGGGTGACGAGCCCTTTAATGCGCAGGAATATTTTATGACTAACCCCAGCCTGTCCGGCAGAGGGCAATCATTAAAGAAATCTGCGCCCCGTGACTTTTCTTTGGCCAAGCGGAATAAGAGTGTAACGCAAGCAGAGTAGCGCATGAATAGCAAAGCCCAAGGTCGACTGACAGGACGTGAACCGGTTTCCGTTGTCGATATTGGCTCAAATTCGGTGCGTCTCGTGGTGTATGAGGGCGTCGTTCGAGCGCCGACTGTTCTATTCAACGAAAAGATATTATGTGGTCTGGGCAAAGGCATCGCCGATACAGGCCGTCTAAACCCGAAAGCGGCTGAAGCGGCATTGGCGGCCCTTAAGCGCTTCCGTGCTTTGTCACAACAGGCGGGCGCAAACACCATGCATGTGCTTGCAACGGCTGCCGCGCGTGAGGCCTCGAATGGTTCGGCGTTTATCAACGAGGCCGAACGTATTTTGGGCGTCAAGATCAATGTTCTGACAGGTCGCGAAGAGGCCTATTATTCAGCAATGGGCATCATTTCCTCGTTTCATCGGCCAGATGGCATCGCCGGTGATTTGGGCGGTGGCAGCTTGGAGCTGGTCGACGTCAAAGAACGCGTGATCGGCACTGGCATCACTTTGCCGTTGGGCGGCTTGCGGCTGGCGGATATGGCAGGCGGCTCACTCGAAAAAGCCCAAAAAATTGCAAAGCTGGAACTGGAACGCGCGGAACTTCTGGATGCAGGCAGGGACCGCGCCTTCTATGCTGTTGGCGGAACGTGGCGCAACCTTGGAAAATTGCACATGGGCGCGGCACGTTATCCGCTGCATGTGATGCATGAGTATGAAATTCCCTTTTCCGAAGCCGTTCCCTTCCTGCGCAAAGTCGCCAAGGGCGAGGCAGCTGACATCGACGGTATCGAAACCGTCTCTCGCAATCGCCAGTCATTGCTGCCCTATGGGGCAATTGTATTGCTCGAAGTCATCCAAAAAATGCGCCCCAAATCTGTACTATTTTCAGCGCTTGGCGTGCGTGAGGGATATCTATACTCACTTTTAAATGCGGATGAGCAGCTCAAGGATCCTCTGTTGGAAGCGGCGGAAGAGCTTTCGATATTGCGCTCACGTTCGCCGCAACATGCCCGCGAATTGGCGCAATGGACGGGCGGCGCACTCGCTGTTCTTGGTATTGATGAAACCGAAAACGAAATCCGCTACCGCGAGGCTGCTTGCCTTCTTGCTGATATTGGATGGCGCGCGCATCCGGATTATCGTGGTGCGCAATCATTGAACATCATCGCCCACGGCGCTTTTGTCGGCATCGACCATCCGGGCCGCCTCTATATGGCATTGGCAAATTTCTATCGTCACGAAGGCATGATCGACGATGCACTCTCTCCAGAAATGCGAACACTGGCCCCGCAGCGCCTCTATGATCGTGCTAAACTGCTCGGGGCGTTGTTGCGTGTTGTCTATCTTTACTCGGCGGCAATGCCGGGTCTTATTCCGCGCCTAAAAATCATCCCTGACGGCAACGGCGGCTTCCTGTTCGCAGTGCCTCAAGGTGCAGCTGATCTGGCAGGCGAGCGCACCGAGAACCGCTTGCAACAATTTGCCAAACTCATCGCAAAGCCCATGCGCACGGTGGTGGTCGGTGCCTAATCCAGCACTACAGCCTGTATTTTTTTGTTTTCAAACTTCAACGCGACCTTACCCGCAATCAGCTTCAAGGCCACGTCACCGAACAATTCGCGCCGCCAGCCGTGCAGCGCCGGAACGTCAGCCTTTTCGCCGAGCGAGGCTATCTGGTCGAGATCATCGGATGTCGCCACCACTTTGGCCGCAACGCCATTTTCCTCAGTGATAAGTTTGAGCAAGACGCGCAGCATTTCTGTCGCAGCACCCGTGCCCTCCGGCGCGGACACATGGCGCGGCAGTTTCGGCAGCAATTCTTTCGGCGTTTCCAGCGCGCCGATAATTATCTTGAGCAGTTCTTGGCCCGTTCCCGAGCGCTCCCAGCCATTTGGCACAGTGCGCAAGCGGCCAAGTGTCAGCTGATCGCGCGGTTGTTGTTGGGCAATTTCATAAATAGTATCATCTTTAAGCACGCGCGAGCGCGGCACATTGCGCGTGCGTGCCTCGATTTCGCGCCATGCGGCCACGCGCTGCAATACAACTAATTCGATAGGCTTGCGCACACGCATCTTAAGACGACGCCATGCATCTTCGGGCAAAAGTTCATAAGTTTCGACAGAACACAGCGTTTCCATCTCTTCTTTAACCCATTCGGTACGGCCCGCCGTTTCCAGTTTTTCCTTCAAAAGCGGGTAGACGGTCGACAAATGTGTAACGTCTGCCAGAGCATATGTAAGTTGCATTTCCGTCAGCGGGCGCTGCCGCCAATCGGTAAAACGCGATGTTTTATCCAAATGGATGCCCGTCATGCGCATCACCAATTGGTCATAAGAAATGGAATCACCAAAGCCGCACACCATTGCAGCCACTTGGCTATCGAACATCGGCGCGGGAATAAGCCCGCCTAATTTATGAACAATTTCAACATCTTGTCTGGCGGCATGGAACACTTTTGTTACCGCGCTGTTGCCCATCAGCGTGAAAAACGCTGCAAGATCAATGTCCGCAGACAGCGGGTCCACAATGCAAGCATAGTCCGGCGTCGCCAGTTGCACGAGGCAAAGCTCCGGCCAGAATGTCGTTTCGCGGATGAACTCCGTGTCAACGGCCACAAAATCGCATTCACTTAATTTGGCAACGGCAGCTTCAAGTTGCGCGGTGGTGAGAATAATATCCATGGCATCGCGTATATCGCAACGTTTCAAACCTGTCTTGCATGATTTTTAAATTTGCTGAACTTTTTCTTACTTCAACGTAAGGATGATTTGTCAACTAGTCTTTTGTTTTGCTAACGATGCGCGGCCACTTAACAAGGCTGCAATCTAATGTGGATGCCCATGCGATTTGAATATATTTTTCCAAGCTACTTTGCTGCGATAAACGCTGCCACCTACTACATGTTCTGGCTCGATAAGCGTCGATCAAGAGCGGGCGCTTGGCGAATCTCCGAGGTTAAATTACTTAGCCTCGCCATGCTGGGCGGCAGTCTTGGTGCCTTGCTGGCGCAACAGATTTTCCGCCACAAAACGACAAAACATCCGTTTAGGAGATGGTTGATTGCGATAGCACTATATCACATTGTTCTTGCCATTTTTCTACTGATGCCGCCTTTGCGCCATCTGACTTTCGCCACAGTTGATTCCGCCATCAACTATTTGCTTTCAACTGTTTGGCATTGGCAAAACAGCCACTAACTCTTGACTTTTTATCCCTCAAATGCGCTTGTCCGCCCAAATTTGAAGCCGCGTGGCTGATGCCATGCGTCGGGGGATTCGAAGTGTTGCTTCTGCCCTGAAAACTAAGGATAAAAACATGACCATGCACCGTTATCGCAGCCACACATGCGCCGCTCTTCGTAGAATGAATGCAGGCGAAACCGTCCGGCTATCCGGCTGGGTACACCGCGTGCGCGACCACGGCGGGCTTATGTTCATTGATTTGCGCGACCATTATGGGCTTACCCAAATCGTCGTCGATCCGGCATCGCCGTGCTTCAAGACGGCTGAAACCGTGCGCGGCGAATGGGTTATTTGCGTGGATGGCAAAGTTGTCGAGCGCGACGACAGCACTAAGAATGCCAACCTCGGTACAGGCGATATTGAAATTCATGCCGTCAATCTGGAAGTTTTGTCCGCCGCCAAGGAGCTGCCGCTGCCGGTGTTCGGCGAGCCGGACTATCCGGAAGACATCCGTCTGAAATATCGCTTCCTCGATTTGCGCCGCGAAACTTTGCACAAAAACATCGTCAAGCGCACCAAGATCATCGCTGAAATGCGCAGGCACATGAGCGAAGTCGGCTTTACGGAATATTCCACGCCGATTTTGACCGCCTCCAGCCCTGAAGGCGCGCGCGACTTTTTGGTGCCGAGCCGCATTCATCCGGGCAAATTCTATGCGCTGCCGCAGGCGCCGCAAATCTACAAGCAATTGCTGATGATTTCCGGCTTCGACCGCTATTTCCAAATCGCGCCATGCTTCCGCGATGAAGATCCGCGCGCAGACCGTCTGCCGGGCGAATTCTACCAGCTCGATTTGGAAATGAGCTTTGTTGAGCAAGAAGACATTCTGGGCACGATGGAGCCAGTGATGCGCGGCGTGTTTGAAACCTTCGCCGAAGGCAAGCCCGTCAGCCAAAACTTCCGCCGCATTCCCTATGATGTGTCGATGCGCAAATATGGTTCGGATAAGCCGGACCTGCGCAACCCGATTGAAATGCAGGTCGTTTCTGAACATTTTGCAGGCTCTGGCTTCAAGGTATTTTCAAATATTTTGGCCAACGATCCAAAGGCGGAAGTTTGGGCGATACCAGCGAAAACTGGCGGTTCCCGCGCGTTTTGTGACCGGATGAACAATTGGGCGCAGGGCGAAGGCCAGCCGGGGCTAGGGTATATTTTCTGGCGTGAGGAACCTCTGTCGGCTGAGGCAATTGCGGATTCGAACCACCCGCTTCGTCAAATTGCTGATGCCCAACATTCGAGACAGGATGGCATCAACGTCCCATATGGAACCAAGGAAACTTATGTAGCTGGAGCAGGCCCACTGGCCAAGAACATTGGCGAAGAGCGAACGGAAGCTATCCGACTCCAACTTGGTCTAGGTGCGGGAGACGCCGCTTTCTTCACAGCAGGTGACCCCAAGAAATTCGTAAATTTCGCAGGCGCAGCACGTACCCGTGCTGGCGAGGAACTCAACCTTGTTGACCGCGAAAAGTTTGAGCTTTGCTGGATTGTCGATTTCCCGTTCTTCGAATGGAACGAGGAAGAGAAGAAAGTGGACTTCGGCCACAACCCGTTCTCAATGCCGCAAGGCGGCATCGACGCGCTAAACGGCCAAGACCCGCTGACGATCAAAGCGTTCCAATATGATCTGGTCTGCAATGGCTTCGAAATCGCCTCCGGCGGCATTCGCAACCATTTGCCTGAAACCATGGTCAAGGCATTTGAAATTGCCGGCATGTCCCGCGAGATCGTTGAAGAGCGCTTCGGCGGTCTATACCGCGCGTTCCAATACGGCGCACCGCCGCACGGCGGCATGGGGGCGGGCGTGGACCGCATCGTGATGCTGCTGGTAGGCGCGAAAAACCTGCGCGAAATATCGCTATTCCCGATGAACCAGCAAGCGCAAGATCTGCTGATGAACGCCCCAAGCGAAGCCTCTCCACAGCAACTGCGCGAAGCACATCTAAGGGTGAATTTGCCGAAGTAATCACCTGAAGAGATAGTACCAAGTGATTCAAACATAAAAAATCCCGGCAGTGATGAACTGCCGGGATTTTTTGTATCCTAAAACTTAATCACTGATTAGCAGTAACAGTCACATTCATCTGTTTGATTAATTCAGCCGGGTTTGCTGAGCCCGTTTCAATGAGCAATGCAAATGGAACTGGCGCGGCAGGCTTGGCAGAAATTTCAAGGCTTTTTGGCGCATCCATATAGGCGGACGCTGCGGTTGTTACCTTTGATGCAAAATCCGGATCATTCAGCTGCGCCACGGCAAACGGAATGATCGCCTTTGACTGGTTGATGATCTGGTCGCGTGGCTGGCCAGCCTGCTTTGCCGCGTAGTCAATAATGCGGTTGGTGAGCGAGGCGTCATCAAAACGAATGCTCATTGAGTTAAATGTAAGCTGCTTAAAGAGCCCAAGCATAGCCGCGCTCTTTGCCGCCTCATCTTGGCCCGCCGTAGTTTTGTTCATTTCCTGCATGGATTTAACAAACGCCGCGGTATAACCGGAAATATCCATCAGGAAATTAAGTTTGCCAACATCCTTGAAATCATATGCGCCTTCGGTAATTGCCAAATGGCCGTCTGTCGGGTTCCACGTACCTTTCATGGTGATATCGCCATTAACTTCCGTATAACCCATCGCAGCCATCGCTTCTTGCGATTTTGGATCAGGAATTTTTGTCAAATCACCATGCAGGCCGTTAAACGATGCGTCGATAGTCATCGCCTCGCCCGCCACATAAGGTGACATTGTGGCCTTGCCGCCTGCCATCGTGAAAACTTCCGCGCCGCCCGTTGTCACCTTCACAGCGCCAACTTCAGCAGAATCGTAAAGGAACATTTGCTTGATCGGATCAGTCTCGCCCGCGCCTGCAACATGTACATTGTTCAGCGATGCGCCGCCAAATTCAACTTTCGTGCCGTCTTCTTCCTTTGTGATCGCAGGTGCAGCAATCTTGCCGACAATGTAGCCGGCACCGTCTTCGGCTACATTTTCCAGAACAATATCGCCAACTTTGAACGGCTCTGCTACGCCGTCCATCTTAGCTGTAACGCCCTTGGCGATCACATTGTCACCATCCAACGCGCTGGACTCAACGGCCAGCGTAATTCCTTGGCCGGCAAATTGCGCGACGATGGCATCCACCACCTTTTGCGCTTCAACTGCGGCATGTGCGGGTGCTGCCAAACCCAGCACCAATGCGGAAACTGATAAGAATTTAAACGAACGAAGTGCCGACATATTAAAAGACCTCTCTTGTGCAAATGTTTATTGGTAGTGCCCCGGCAGCGATTGTGCCAGAAATGTTACGAAGCGTAAACTGCCGCGCGTTCATTGCCACACAAAGCCTGAAAGAAGTGTTGCGGCTTATTCAAGGCATTTGAACTATTTTACATCTACTTTCGCGGCAACAGCGTCACTTGCCGCAATCAATTGCACTTGCTAACCGCGTGCCATGGCAAAAGAGACACCTCGCTCCGATTCGGAACGCACCGGCATTGAACCGATTGATTTGAAAGATGCGCTGGAAGAGCGCTATCTTGCTTATGCGCTATCCACAATCATGCACCGTGCCCTGCCGGACGTGCGCGACGGGCTGAAACCAGTGCATCGCCGCATTCTGCACGGAATGCGCTTGCTGCGCCTGCAGCCGGACCAAGGCTTTGCTAAATGCGCCCGTATCGTGGGCGAAGTGATGGGTAAGTTCCACCCGCATGGCGACCAATCCATTTATGACGCGCTGGTGCGCCTCGCGCAAAGCTTTGCTGTTCGCTATCCGTTGGTGGACGGGCAGGGCAACTTCGGAAATATCGATGGCGATAACGCCGCCGCCATGCGCTACACCGAAGCGCGTATGACGGAAGTGTCTTCGCTCATTCTCGAGGGCATAACCGAGGATGCGGTGGATTTCCGCCCGACTTACAATGAGGAAGACGAAGAGCCAATCGTTTTGCCTGGTAGTTTTCCCAATATTTTGGCCAATGGCTCCAGCGGCATTGCCGTTGGCATGGCAACAAACATTCCGCCGCACAATGCCGCCGAAGTCTGCGATGCGGCGCTGCATCTGATCGCAAATCCGGATGCCAGCGACGGTGATTTGCTGCAATTTGTCAAAGGTCCGGATTTCCCCACAGGCGGCATCGTCATTGATCCGCCCCATGAAATTGCAGAATCCTACCGCACAGGGCGTGGTGGCTTCCGCGTTCGTGCCCGCTGGGAAAAGGAAGAGTCGGCGCGCGGCGCGTGGGTCATCGTCGTCACCGAGATTCCCTACCAAGTGCAAAAGTCCAAGCTGATTGAAAAAATTGCCGAGCTTTTGATCGCCAAAAAATTGCCATTGCTGGATGATGTGCGCGATGAATCCACCGAAGACGTACGCGTTGTTCTAGAGCCGAAAAGCCGCACGGTTGACCCCGGACTGCTCATGGAATCGCTGTTTAAGTTAAGCGAACTCGAAAGCCGCATTTCGCTTAATATGAATGTGCTGACGCGCGGCAAAGTGCCGAACGTTCTCTCGCTCAAAGGCGTTCTGAAGGAATGGCTGGAGCATCGCAAAGAGGTGCTGGTGCGCCGCTCCAAGTTCCGCCTTGGCCAGATTGATACGCGCCTTGAGCTGCTCGGCGGCTATCTCATCGCGTTTCTCAACATCGACGAAGTCATCCGCATCATCCGCGAGGAGGACGAACCCAAGCCCGTGATGATGGCAAAATGGGGCCTGACCGATGTTCAGGCCGAAGCCATTTTGAACATGCGCCTGCGCGCGCTGCGCAAGCTCGAGGAATTTGAAATCCGCAAAGAGTTTGATGCGCTAACTGCGGAAAAGGAAGCCATTGAGAGGCTGCTTGGCTCAGACACCAAGCAATGGCAAATGATTGCCATCGAAATTGGCCGTGTGCGCGATAAGTTCGGGCCGGAAACCGCGCTCGGCAAGCGCCGCACGACATTTGCCGACGCGCCAGACCACGCTGAAGAAGACATCGCCCAATCCATGATCGAGCGCGAGCCGGTGACGGTTGTTGTGTCCGAAAAAGGTTGGCTGCGCGCCATGAAGGGCCACATGGCAGACTATGCCACGCTGACCTTCAAAGAAGGCGACAAGCTGAAAATGGCTTTCCCGGCCTACACCACAGACAAAATCATGATTTTCACCACGGGTGGAAAATTCTTCATGATCGGCGCTGATAAGCTACCGGGCGGTCGCGGCCACGGTGAGCCAATACGTATCATTGTCGATCTTGAGAACGATCAGGATATTGTCACGGCCTTCATCCACGATCCATTGCGCAAGCTGTTGGTTGTCAGCCATGAAGGTAACGGCTTTGTCGTGCCCGAGGCCGAGACTGCTGCCAACACGCGCAAGGGCAAGCAGGTGATGAACATCAAAGCGCCGGATGAAGCCAAATATTGCTTCCCTGTGGTAGGCGATCACGTCGCCATTGTCGGTGATAACCGTAAATTGCTGGTTTTCGCACTTTCCGAAGTTCCGGAAATGGGCAGAGGCAAAGGGGTGCGCTTCCAGAAATACAAGGACGGCGGCGTGGTCGATGTGAAAACATTTAGCATGGCGCAAGGCCTGACTTGGCAAGACACCGCTGACCGCCAGTTCAATAGGTCGAAGGATGAGCTCGTGGAATTTATCGGCGCACGGGCATCTGCTGGTCGCATGGTACCGAAGGGCTTCCCACGGACTGGGAAGTTCGGCGGGTAGGGAAAAATAAAATTTTGAAACAATAATAATTTGCTTTGTTCTCTCTTTGTGCTAGTTTTGGATAAACCATTAGGGAAAATGTTATGGGAACCGTTATTGACCTTTTTTGTGGAGCAGGCGGTCTCAGCGAAGGTTTCCGTCAGGCGGGATATAATGTACTCGCTGGTAATGATTTTGACATTGCCGCTGGCCATACTTTTGTTGCCACGCATCCAGAAGCTGTGTTTATCGGAGGGCCGATACAGGAGCTTTCAGTCAATAAGTTGCTTAGCGTAAGTGGGTTGAAGTCAGGCGAACTAGACGTTCTTGTGGGTGGGCCGCCATGCCAAGGGTATTCGGTTTACAACCATAAACGAGGAGTAAGCGATCCAAGAGCTGGACTATTTCGTGAGTATCTTCGGCTTGTCGAAGGTCTGCGCCCACGGTGGCTTGTCATGGAAAATGTTGCTGGACTCACTTCAATTGCTGACGGGGAAATTATTGAGGAGATCCGGAGTGGATTTAGCGGGCTCGGCTATGATGTCGAGTTTAAACTCTTGAAAGCGGAGGAGTACGGAGTTCCGCAGGAGCGCCGTCGTCTGTTTTTTATTGCAAACAGAATTGGTGCAAAGATCAATTTTCCTGAACCAACTCATGGTAAGGGTCTCAACCCGCTTATAACTATTTGGGATGCTATTTCTGATTTACCGCCATTGGATAACGGCGGCGGGAAGGATTTACAGAAGTATGCAAATGCGCCACATTGCGCTTATCAAGCGAGCTTGCGAGGTAATCGTCGCGAAGTTGCTAATCATTCTGCTCCGAAATTGGGTTCGATAAATATTGAAAGAATGAAACATATCCCTGCGGGAGGTTCATGGCGCGATATTCCGTTCGTGCTTCTCCCTGAGGGCATGAAAAAAGCAAAGCGATCCGATCATACAAAGCGGTATGGTCGACCGAAGAAGACTGATCTTGCTTGTACCATTTTGACTAAATGTGATGTTCATTGGGGGGCGTACATTCATCCAGAGCAAGATCGAGCACTTACGATTAGAGAAGCTGCGCGTTTGCAGTCTTTTCCGGATAGCTTTGTTTTTCATGGGTCGCGGACTGAACAATATGTTCAGGTAGGTAATGCTGTTCCACCGTTATTGGCGCGCGCGGTGGCGGAGAGTCTGAAAGTTTGCGACCTGTTAATGTCAGATGTACTTGAAGTGGCTTAATGAAAAAGACAACGCGAAAAGGGAACAAGTCTTCCTATGGAATAGCGGAATGGTACGGTGTGCTTTTCCGAGCCCTTGACGCGGATAAGCGGCGTGAATTTTTAAATCCGCAATCAGTGCCATTATGTCCGTTCTTGAAAGATGTAGTAGATATTGCGCCGAAGCAGGATGCCAAATGTTCGAAAAAGGGTGGGGTTTGCTCTATTAGAAACTTTGTTCAAAATGATGACGGTTCCATAGAGTTTGGACCAATAACGGCAACTTGCCCAAATAGGTTCCATGAAGGACGCAAAGTCATCGACCACATCGGGGATTTGATTTTGGAAACCCGCGAGCCTCTTGTTGCAAAAGAAATACCGTTCCTGAGACGAAATATATTAGACAATAAATTGACTGAAGAAGATTCTGACGTTGGTTCAGAAAAAGATGATGTCGGTAAAATTGATTTGGTATTCCTTCATCCAAGCAAAACGCCAAAAGAATGGTGTGCTATTGAAATTCAGGCGGTTTATTTCTCTGGTGCGGCAATGTCGAAAGATCATCCTGCAATTTCTGCTGGAGTTAACGGGATTGTTCCTATGCCAGGCGGGATGAGGCGTCCAGATTTTCGAAGCAGCGGCCCTAAGCGTTTGATGCCTCAATTGCAGATCAAGGTGCCAAGCCTCCGCCGTTGGGGTAAAAAAATGGTTGTGGTGGTAGATAGTCCGTTTTTGAATGCGATGGCAGCGATGCCCTCTGTCGATCATATAAGCAATTGTGATATTGTATGGTGTATTGTTGATTACGAGGAAAAAGCAACAACGGCGGAACTTTTTGTTCAAATGGTTCAATACACGACGTTAGAAGATTCTGTAATTGGTCTTACTGCGGGAACACCCACGACATTACCTGATTTTGAAGATCGGCTGTTGAAAAAGGCGATAAAGTTGGATTTGGAATAGTTATAGATTGTTTTTAACTGCTAAGCGCCTTCGCAACTATCTCGCCTGACGGTAATGCCCCCGTCATTTCTCATTTACCCTTACGTCACTACGTCTATTGACATGCGAACGTTCATTCGCATATTTATGAGAATGAACGTTCTCACTTATAGATTCTGATCATGGACCTTAGCACCGACATAAACGAGCAAGCGAACGAACCGGCAGCCACAGCGCCGGAGCGTGGTGCGCGCGCGGAAAAGCGTGAGGCACAGCTTGAACGCATTCTTTCCGCATCGCGCACATGCTTTGTCCGGTCAGGTTTCAGAGGCGCTTCGATGCACGATATCTGTCGCGAAGCGGATATGAGCCCCGGTGCGCTTTATCGCTACTTCCCGTCTAAAGAAGCCATCATTGAAGCCATTGCCGAAAATGACCGCCAAGGTGATTTGGCCTCGCTGTCCCAAATTGGCGGCGGAACAAATTTGGTTGATGGATTTGTCACCGGCATTATGGCGCATTTCGCCCATGTTCATGCTCGTGGTTTTGCACCTTTGTTCACAGAAATCCGCGCCGAGTCGATGCGCAATGAAACTGTTAAAAACTGCTGTGAAAAGAATAAGGGCGAGTTTACAGCCTTCTTCAAGGCCTTCCTCGATCATGCCAAATCAGTCGGTCAAATTAACCCGATTGTCGAAAATTCTGCAATTGTTTCTATGTTTATGGCCACGGGCGAGGGCATCATCATGGGCAGCCTCTTTGATGAGGATGTAGGCTTCGAAAAAATCGAAACGATGCTGCGCGCAATGACGAACGCCCTGCTGCGCCCTACCTACCTTGATGATGGCGTAAGCCCACCCGATAAACTAATTTAACTTCCCGAAAGAACGGACGCCCCCAATGTTCAAAAAGTTCAATTCACCGCTTCAAAAGTCACTGCATCTGTCCGTTGCGCTCGCGTTTGGCTCATTGTCTGCCGTGACTTTCGCAAACGCGGCCGATGCCGTTGTCGAGCAAATCAAGCCGCCATCAGTCACGGTTTCTGCCGTCACTAAGCGCATGATGAACGAGCGACTGGTCGTCAATGGCAGCGTAAAGCCGGTTCAAGAAGTGGCGGTTGGCACTGATGTTGCCGGCCTTTTGGTAACAGAATTATCCGCTGACGTCGGCGATGTCGTTAAGGCCGGTGATGTGTTGGCGCGGCTGGATACATCCAGCTTGGAAACGCTGTTAGCGCAAAATGTAGCCCAACAAGCACAAAATGCCGCTTCCGTCGCGCAGGCCGAAGCACAAATTCTCGATGCGCAAGTTGGCGTCAAGCAGGCCAAGGATCAGTATGAACGCGCCGTTTCGCTGGCAAAATCCGGCGTCACGACCTCGGCATCCCGTGATACCGCCACCAATGGTTACGACAGCGCCAAGGCCAAATTGAATACCGCCAACCAAGGTCTCGAGGCCGCCAAAGCTCAAGGCGGATTGGTCGCCGCGCAGCGCAAAGAAGTTGAACTTCGCATCTCAAAAGCGGAGGTAAAAGCTCCGGCAGACGGACTGATTTTGGCGCGTACCGCGCAGCTGGGTGCTGTTGTCTCTGGCGGTGCCGGTCCGCTGTTCCGCATTGCGCGCGATGGAAAATATGAAGCTGTCGCGGATGTTGCCGAAAACGCGCTGCCACGCATCGCGCTTGATATGCCTGCAACCCTTAATCTTTCGGGTATTGACGAACCGATCAAGGGTAAAGTCCGCCGCGTCGATCCTGAAATTGATGCCGCCACGCGCTTAGGTAAAGTCCGTGTTGAAATTGACGCTGACCCGCGCATCCGCCCCGGTGCGTTCGCCAATATTGATATTCAAATTGCCAACCGCGAGGCACTTTCTGTTCCGGCTTCTGGGCTTGTCTACGCCTCAAAAGATGCATTTTTGCAAATCGTCAAAGGCGGCGTTGTCGAAACCCGTAAGGTGAAACTAGGTATTCGCGCTGGTAAATATGTAGAAATTCTTGAAGGCGCGGTCGCTGGTGAAGATGTGGTGGAACGCGCGGGAACCTTCATCGCTAATGGCGATCATGTCACCGCAGTTCCGGTCGTTGAAGAGACAGGGGCGTTGAAATGAATTTTTCTGCTTGGTCAATTCGTAACCCAATGCCTTCCGTGTTGCTGTTCGTGGTGCTGGTCGCGCTTGGCGTAACCAGCTTCATGAAGCTCCCGATAACGCGCTTTCCGCTTATTGATATTCCGCTTGTCGCGGTCACCGTGGTGGACCCCGGTGTCGCTCCGACCGAGCTCGAAACGCAGGTCACCAAGACCGTTGAAGACGCGGTGGCAAACATCACGGGCGTTAAAAATATTATCTCTACGGTCAACGAAGGTCGCTCTGTAACGGCGATTGAGTTCCGCCTTGAGGTGCAAACCCAAAAGGCCGTGAGCGATGTTAAGGATGCGATTGAGCGCATTCGCTCGTCTCTGCCCGCCACCGCCAGCCAACCGATTATCAACTCGATTGATATTGAAGGCCAGTCTATCCAGACCTACGCCGTTACCGCACCGCAAATGACCATCGAAGAGCTTTCGTGGTTTGTCGACAATACTGTCATTCGCAGGCTTCAGGGCGTAAAAGGCGTGGGCCGTGTGGACCGCAACGGCGGCGTGAAGCGCGAAGTCAGTGTCAGCCTCGACCCGCAGCGCATGATGGCACTCGGCATTACCGCCTCCACAGTCAACCAATCTTTGCGTGGTATGAATGCAGATTTGACTGGCGGGCGAGGGGACATTGGTGACCGTGAGCAGGCCATTCGCACACTCGGCGGCTCGCGCACCATTGATGATTTATCGGCCACCGAAATTCCAATAGGCAGTGGCCGCACTGTGCGCTTGTCGGATGTTGCCACAGTCCAAGACAGCTGGGGCGACCCGAAAAGTTTTGCGACTTCCAACGGCCAAACCGTCGTTGCCTTCTCCATTTTCCGCGCAAAAGGCGAAAGCGACGTGAGCGTGGCAAACAAGGTGGAAGTCGCCATAAAGGATATGGCGAAAGTCTATCCTGAGGTGAACTTTGAAATCGTTGACGACAATGTGAGTTACACACGCGGCAATTTCGAGGCCGCAATGAGCTCGCTTGTCGAGGGCGCGCTGCTGTCTGTCGTGGTCGTGTTTCTATTCCTGCGCGATTGGCGCGCTACGCTCATTTCTGCAACGGCACTGCCGCTTTCGGCAATACCGACATTCTGGGTCATTCACCAGATCGGCTTCTCGCTGAACCTTGTCTCATTACTGGGCATCACCCTTGTTGTCGGGGTTCTGGTCGATGATGCGATTGTGGAAATCGAAAACATCGTCCGGCACATCCATATGGGCAAAACCCCGTATCGTGCTTCAATGGAGGCTGCCGATGAAATCGGGTTGGCAGTTATCGCCATCTCGATCACGATCATCGCAATCTTTACACCTGTATCGTTCATGAGCGGTGTTGCGGGGCAATATTTCAAGCAATTCGGCGTAACAGTTGCCGTCGCGGTGTTTTTCTCACTGCTCGTTGCGCGGTTAATAACCCCGATGATGGCTGCCTATTTGCTGCGCGTTCCAAAGAACCATGTTGAAATTGACAGCTTCATCATGCGCGCCTACTTGAAGCTATTGAAATACGCCGTTCGCTTTCGTTGGGTGACGTTAGTGGTCGGGATTTTGTTCTTCGTCGGCTCGATCAAGGCCGTCGGACTCTTACCGTCAGGCTTCATTCCCAAGGTGGATGTTGCCCGCGTTATCACCAGCATTGAACTGCCGCCTGGCTCCAAACTTGAGGAAACACGCACGGTTACGGATGCTGCCGTCAAGGCTGTGCAGCAGCTTAAAGAGGTGAAGCGTGTTTATGTTATCGGTGGTGTATCGCCAAAAGGTGAGACAGAACCACGCCGCGCGACAATGATTGTCGAACTGTTCCACAAGTCTCTGCGTGACATTAAGCAAAAACAGCTTGAGCCGATGATCTTGGATAAGCTTGCGCAAATACCGGATATGAAGGCTTACTTCCTCAATGATCGTGGCGCCCGCGCTCTCGAACTTGGTGTGATGGGTTCGGACCCGCAGGCACTGTCAGATAATGCCCGCAAAATACAAAGCGAGATGGCTGCAACTGGCAAGTATCTGGCCATTACTTCCAATGCCGCGCTTGATCGTCCGGAGATTATTGTTGAACCAAATGAAGCACGCCTTGCCGAACTGGGTCTGACGACTGCCTCAATCTCCGAGACGCTGCGCGTCGCCACCATGGGTGATATTGACGAGAACTTGGCGAAATACACAGTCGGTGACCGGCAAATCCCAATCCGGGTTCGCGTGCCGCTTGATGCGCGTGCAGACATAGATACGCTGGCCGCATTGCCTGTGCCAACAGCCAAGGGCTTCGGCGTGCCTTTGTCCTCACTGGCAACATTGCGCTTCGGGCAGGGGCCCTCAGTCATTGACCGCTTTAACCGTGAACGCCGCGTCGTGATTGGTGCGGATATGGCAGGGAAGGCCGAAATTGGTGAAGGCCTGCAGATCATCCGTGATCTGCCTGCCACAAAGGCGCTGCCACCCACCGTGCGCATTCAAGAAACAGGCGATGCGGAAGTTATGGGCGAAGTGTTTGCCGGTTTTGCATCTGCAATGTCGATGGGCATCACGCTGGTGTTTGTGGTGTTGATCTTGCTCTTCGGCTCAATCTTCCATGCATTCACGATTTTGCTCTCGTTGCCGCTGGCAATTGGGGGTGTTGTGGCTGCACTGTTCATCACCGGGCAAGCCATATCCATGCCTGTGGTCATCGGCATTTTGATGTTGATGGGCATTGTAACCAAGAACGCCATCATGCTTGTGGATTTCGCAGTAGAGCGGGTGAAACATGGCATGACGCGCACCGCAGCCATTCTTGACTCAGGCGCAAAACGTGCGCGCCCAATCGTAATGACGACCATCGCCATGTCGGCAGGCATGTTGCCAGCTGCACTGGCATTTGGCGATGGCGGCGAGTTTCGTGCGCCAATGGCGATTGCCGTTATTGGCGGTCTGCTGGTGTCCACTGTGCTTTCGTTGTTATTCGTACCCGCAGTCTATACGATTATGGATGACGTTTCGCGCGGCACAAGTTGGGTTATCCGCAAATTGCTCAATCCAAATAAATCCGATGAAGTGGAAATCGGCCATGTCACAGCTGGCCATGGCATAGCTGCCAGTAATGATGCCGGTTTCGCGTCTGGGCGAATTGCTGCGGAGTGAAGGATTAAGGGCCGGGGCTAAACGCTCCGGTCCTGCCAAACTTCATCGTGTATCAGCGAGGCCAGCGGCAGCTTTTGTCGCCAAGATTTAACCTGAAGTTCCGGCTCGGCATAAAGCTCATCGACATAGCCGACGCACAAGTAAGCGATGATCTCGAGCTTGTCCGGCAAGTTCAAAAGCTTCCGCATTTCAGCATCGTGAAAGATGCTGACCCAGCCAACACCAATGCCTTCCGCCCGCGCCGCCAGCCATAGGTTTTGCACAGCGCAGACCGCCGAATAAAGGTCCATCATTGGATTATGGGTCTTACCCAGAATCACCGCGCCGCCCCGGGTCCGGTCGCACGTCACACAAATGTTAACTGGCGCTTTGCGGATGCCCTCTAGCTTCAATGATTTGTATGTCGTTTGCCGTTCACCGGAAAACATCTGCGCCGCTTCGTCATTTGCCTTGGAAAACGCCTGCCAGACTTGCTCGCGTCGCGGCTCTTCGCGGATGATGATAAAATCCCACGGCTGCATAAAGCCAACTGACGGCGCGTGATGCGCCGCCTCCAACAGTCGCTGAAGTACATCGTCCTCGATAGGCCTGCCGGTAAATTGGTCGCGCACATCGCGGCGCGTTTCTATGGCGCGATAGACCGCTGCGCGGTCATCGGGGTTAAAGGGAGCTACAGCAATAAGGTGTGGACTGGACATGATTTTTCCCAAACAAAAGCGACGCCCATCGCGCTGTCCATGCGCGAAAAGCTGGTCACATCTGGCCGGTCTTCTGACTTCGGTTCATCCGGTCATTCAGCCTTCCCGAACTCAATCAGTGGCGTGGGTTTCATCCCTTCGAATAACCGTCCCCGTTACAGCGTTGGGCACGTTCCGGAGTTATCACCGGATTCCCGATTCTCCCCACTTTCATGGGGCACCAGATAGAGACATCATTGCAGGCTCTCGCGCCTTCTTCAAGTCGGAACTTTTAAGGGCAAACGACGTTTTGATACAAATCAACGCGCAAATGCCCATTCGGCAGTAGCATGGTTTTGAGGGGCGTGACGTCCCGTTTCCTGAAAGGAAATTCAAAATGTCGAACCTCTTGAAATTCAAGGCTGGAGTTGTCGTGATAGCCTTGGTTGCCTTGGCAATTATGCCCGCCTATGCCGACAGTACGATTAAAGTATCGCTGGCAGACAAGGGCGGTATGATGGACTTAAGCGTTAACATGGGCATGGGAATGGGCATGAAGGGCGATATGTCCAAATCTATAATGAGTATTAAAACTGATGTGAACACCGTTCCTGCCGGGAAGGTTACGTTTGAAGTTACGAACGTGTCCAAAGAAACCACTCATGAAATGTTGGTTTCGCCCATAAAAGATGTAAACGCATCGTTGCCCTATATTGCCAATGAAGGCCGCCTTGATGAAGAAGCCTCTGGTGATATGGGCGAGGTGTCAGAACTCGATCCCGGAAAATCCGGTGCGCTGACGCTCGATTTGAAACCCGGCATGTATATTCTGTATTGCAACGTACCCGGCCATTTCACATCCGGCATGTGGACGACAATAACCGTTCAATAAGTCTTAGCTAATCGGCGCTTTGGTTTGGGATTTACGATCTTCGTTTAATTCCCAAACAGTGTGCGCCACCAGTGCCATGAGCAGAACGCCGCCGCCAATTAGCGCTTGGTTTGTCGGAACGTCATTAAACAGTATCCAGACCCAAATCGGCGCAAGAATTGTCTCCAGCAGATAGAACATCGCCACTTCCGGGCCGGACACAAATTTTGGCGCAAGCGATAGGCAAAAGAAGGCAATCGTTGTGACAAATGTGCCGTTGAAAATGATCCATCCCGGCGCGTTGACGTGAAGGCCGCCTTGCGAGATCACAAACCACGCCGCAACAACGAGCGGCACTGCGGCGCTGACAAGGCCTGTAAAGCCCATATCCTTGCCGCTGGCGCGTGAAATGGTGATTGACAGCGAGATCGTCACGGTTGCCAAGATAGCAGCGATATCGCCCCAAATATGCCCGCCCGACAGCCCTTCTTGCACAATGATAAACACGCCAACCGTCATAACCAACATCGCAAGAAATGTCGCCGGCTTTGGCTTTTCGCCGAGCATCACCCATCCGAGCAGGGCGCTGAACATGGGATTGAACGCCAGGATGAACACCAGATTTGCCGTCGGCGTGGCAAACACTGCGGCAAAGAAAAATACCGAGGACACGCCATAAAGAACAGTTACGATAAGCCCGTCCCGACCGGGAATAAGCACCAACCTCTTGCCTGTGACGACCCGCGCCACCAGCCACACTATGGCTGTCACAACCAGCACCGCCAGCGAGCGCAAAAGCTGCACGCTCCAGATATCACCGTCTGCAAGCTTAACCAGCGGAATATCAAAGCTGACGGCCAGCCCGCCAAGCACGCCTA
>JAYSWX010000066.1:0-4555 GCA_043717855.1 Phyllobacterium sp. | reverse complement strand
TCCATGGAAATTCCACTCAAGGCCTGCTGTTGATTGCCGACCATGCGATGCGTCATTTGCCGGATGAATATGGGCGGCTCGGACTGCCGGATCATGAGTTTGAGCGGCACATTGCCTATGACATTGGCGTAGAGAATGTAACGCGGCAACTTGCCTTGTTGATGCATGTGCCTGCCGTTATGGCACGGTTTTCGCGGCTGTTGATTGATCCCAATCGCGCAGATGATGACCCGACACTCATTCGCCAGCTTTATGATGGCGCGGTGATTAGCGGCAATTATCCGCTGGCGGCGGGCGAGCGCGAGTTGCGGCTGGAGCGCTATTTCCGGCCCTTCCGCAAGGCAGTTTTTGACGAAGCGACCACCTGCGACAAGGCGTGCGGCGGGGCTTGCATGATCGTCTCTATTCACTCATTCACGCCGGTTATGGCGGGACGGGCGCGGCCTTGGCATATTGGCCTTTTATGGGACAAGGATGACCGCGTGGCGAAATCACTCTTGGCGGGGCTTGGCCTTGATGCCAATCTGACTGTGGGTGATAATGAACCTTATGATGGCGCACTGAAGGGCGATACGCTGTATGAAATGGGCACAAAGCCCGGGCGCGCCCATGTGCTGATAGAAATCCGGCAGGATTTGATTGCGCACGATCACGGCGCGCGGGAATGGGCGCAGCGGCTTGCGCCATTGTTGCTTGGCCTTAATCTTGACCCAGACCTGCACACTTTCCGCCACTATGGCTCAAGAACCGATTGACGTTGCGCGCCCCATGGGGCAACCAAGCGCCTCAATTTCCAGGTAGTTGCGACTCGCAGCCCGAATATACACGAGGATAAAATGGCCGAAGACGTTATGGATAATTCGCAAACTGTTGCCGCTGGCCAACTTCGCGCTTTCATCGAGCGCATTGAGCGCCTGGAAGAAGACAAGAAGAATATCGCTGAAGACATCAAGGAAGTTTATGCCGAGCTGAAAGGCACGGGCTTTGATACCAAAGCGGTGCGCACGATTATCCGGCTTCGCAAGCAGGATAAGGCCGAGCGCGAAGAGGCGGAGTCGATTTTGGACTTGTATATGACCGCATTGGGCATGGAATAGAGACTGGCTGATAATTCTACCCTGCCGGCCAGCTGATGCGACTGTTCTGCGCTTCCGGTGCTCACGTACTTAATGTACGCTGCGCTCCGGTTCTCGAAAGTCACACCATCTGACTCAGCAGGACGAATTCTAAGCCAGTCTCGCATCGGCGCACGGCCCCACGCTCATCCGATGCTACCGGATGAGTTGACGAATGTGCTACGAAGGATTTTTCCATTTCTGGATATAATATCCTTGCATCTTCGACTGAAACTATCTTTGCGACCGGAGCGCCACGGCGTGTAATTGTTGTCCGCTCGCCTCGGGTGGCTGCTCTGACGATTTCACAAAGTTTCGCATTTGCCCTGTTCGTTGAAATGGTTCTCATGGTTATCCCCAAAATAACTATTTGCATTTTGTGGCCACGCTTTACTTTTGTGCGAGGACCATCAATCTGCATTTGCCGCTGGCAATCACTGCCGCTTACGCCTATGTAAGTCTTGGACGTTCTGTGCTTCCCGGCAGGCGTAACTTATACCCCGGGGCCATACTGATCCTTAGGGAGCTGTCCCTGCTTTGGCCCGTGGGCTGGGGCACACGGCGCCCACCTACATTGTAGGCACCCGGGATCAACCTCTCCACCGGTTGTGTGGTTCGTTCAAAAATTCGCCTCAATGGGCAAGTGTTGCGATTTTCTGCGCTTCCGGTGCTCACGTACACAAGAGTACGCTGCGCTCCGGTTCTCGAAAATCGCAACACTTGCCGCATTGAACCAAATTTTCGTTTGCCACTTTTCAGCAGTGCTCATTGGTTTTCAGTTGTGACCGACTATAAATCCCTCAAAAAATCACTCCGTTTGGAAGCCTTGGCGCGGCGCGATGTGCTGTCGTTTGATTATATCGTCGATGGCAGTCTCAAGATCGCCGACGCCGGTTCAACGCTCGTTGTACTGCCGGGCGAAGTCGTCTCCGGCTTTCTGCCAATTCGCACTGAGGTGGATTTGAGGCCATTGATGGCACATTTTGCCAGTATGGACGCGCGGCTTTGTGTGCCTGCCATAGTCGACAAAGAAACCATTGTGTTCCGCGAACTCGTGCGCGGAGCGGCGATGATTGATATGGGGTTTGGCACGGTTGGACCGGGGCTTGAGGCTGCGATACTGGACCCGACATTGATGTTAATGCCGCTGGCGGCATTCGACGGGCAGGGCAACCGGATTGGCTATGGCGCCGGCTATTATGATCGCGCGATTGCGCGACTGCGCGAGAAGGGCATCCATCCGCGCCTCGTAGGCGTCGCATTTGACTGCCAGCAGGTGGAGGCTGTGCCTTTCGAGCCGCATGATGTGCCGTTGGATGCGATACTCACTGAAAGCGGGTTGCGCAGGTTTAAGAGGCTGGCTCAAAACCCGCTTTGACGGCCAACTAGAGCAATTCTGCGCTTCCGGTGCTCACGTACCCAAAAGTACGCTGCGCTCCGGTTCTCGAAAATCACTCTATTTAACTCATCAATGCGGGTTTTGAGCCAGCCTCTTTGGCTGACAGGTGAGGCCGCTGATAAGTCGGTTTTATTGGACTTATATGATATTTGTTGTGTTTCCTGTGCCCACATACGTTGCGTCGGCGCAAAGCTTGCGGTTAAGAGACAAAATGCGTTTTTTATTTCTTGGTGATATGGTTGGCCGGTCTGGTCGCACAGCAGTTTGGAAACGGCTTCCCGGGCTTATTTCTGACTATAAGTTGGATTTTGTGGTGGTGAATGGTGAAAACGCTGCGGGCGGGTTCGGCATTACGGAAGATATTTATCTGCAAACTATTGGTGCTGGCGCCGATGTGGTGACGACTGGCAACCATGTGTGGGACCAGCGCGAGGCGCTGGAATTTGCGCCCCGCCACCAGCAATTTTTGCGCCCGGCCAACTATCCGGCGGGCACGGCGGGGCGTGGTTCGGGGCTTTTTATGGCCAAGAATGGTGCACGGGTGTTGGTGGCAAACATCATGGGTCGCGTGTTTATGAACCCGGATCTTGATGATCCGTTTGTCTGCGGTGCCCGCATTTTGGAAGCCTGCCCGCTGGGCGAACAGGCGGACGCTGTGATCTTTGATTTTCATGCCGAGGCCACATCAGAGAAAATGTGTTTTGGCCATTATGTTGACGGCAAGGCGAGCTTAGTCGTCGGCACGCATACGCACCAGCCGACTGCCGACCACCAGATTTTGAACTATGGCACCGGCTACATGTCCGACAGCGGCATGTGCGGCGACTATGATTCTTCGCTCGGCATGGAAAAAGAAGAGCCGCTCAATAGGTTTCTTTCTAAAGTGCCAAAGGGCCGGTTTGAGGCCGCGCAGGGCGAGGCAACCCTGTGCGGTGTGGGCTTGGAAATATCCGACCGCACGGGATTATGCGAAAAGATAGCGCCGCTACGGCTAGGACCACGGTTAGAGGAAACAGTGCCGATTTGGTGGCGTTGACGGGTTGTAACTTGTCTTGCAATACCCATATCCGCTGAATTGATAACCGGGGACTATTATGAACATGTTTGCCTTTCTTTCCGATCCGACTACTTATGTCGCGCTTGCCACGTTGATTGTGATGGAAGTTGTGCTGGGCATCGATAATTTGATTTTTATTTCTATCCTCACCAATAAACTGCCGAAAGAGCAGCAAAAGCGGGCGCGGCGGATTGGCATTACGGCGGCGCTCTTGCTGCGGCTAGGGCTCCTATCCACCATTGCCATTATCGTAACGCTAACCGCACCGGTGTTTACGGTTTTCAATCATGACTTCTCATGGCGTGATATGATTTTGATTGCGGGTGGTTTGTTTCTTGTATGGAAAGCCACTAAGGAAATTCACCACGCTACTGATCCATCTGACCCCGAAGGTGATTTCGTCACTGAGACCGTAACGCTCTCGATGGGTACTGCAATATTTCAAATTCTGCTGCTCGATCTGGTGTTCTCAATCGATTCGATTATCACGGCCGTTGGCATGACTGATGAGATCGGGATCATGGTGATTGCGGTTGTAGTCGCTGTTGTGGTGATGATGCTGGCTGCAGAGCCTTTGTCGAAGTTTATCGAGGCCAACCCTAGCATCGTTATGCTTGCGCTGGGCTTCTTGCTGATGATCGGCACGACACTTATCGGCGAGGGTTTCGGCTTCCACATCGAAAAGGGCTATGTCTACGCGGCAATGGCGTTCTCGGCCTTTGTGGAGATACTGAATATGTTCTCACGTAATCGCAAAGCCAAGAAGCGGGCCGCGTTGAAACACTAGAGCACTCCCAAGCTAGATGGAACATCAAGCGGTTAAGGATAGTGCGACAAAACAAAGACTTAGAGCTTGAATTTTGATTCTATAAAAATTCATTTCGCTCTAGGGATTGTTGAGATTCATCGTGAATTTATGACCGCTGCGCATATGTAGATCATGTTGCTGAAGCTTTTGTCGGTTTTGTCGCTTCGCATGGCTAT
>JAYSWX010000065.1:0-4565 GCA_043717855.1 Phyllobacterium sp. | reverse complement strand
CTGGAGGGCGAGGATCTCACCGTGCGCGACGGGCGGGTGATGATCCGCACGGTTTCAGGATTGAAGCCGATCAGCGTTTTGTGGCGCAGACTTGATGCCCGCTGGGCGGACCCGCTGGAGCTTGACGAAAGTTCACAAATTGGTGCGGCAGGCCTGGTGAGTGCCGTGCGGGCCGGAAACATTTCACTGGTGAATGCACTTGGTTCCGGCGTGCTCGAAACCCGCGCTTTGATGGCGTTTCTGCCGCGCCTTTGTAGCTGGCTAACCGGCGGTGAATTATTAATGCCCAACGTCGCCACATGGTGGTGCGGCCATGCCTCCGAGCGGGACTTTGTTGCCGTCAACTTTGACCAGATGACCATCGGTAATGCATTTTCCACCCAGCCGGGATTTGAAGATGAATCGCTGTTGAAAAGCGGCACGAATGCTCATGCCGACATCCGCAAGCTGCTCACTATGGATGGCGAGCGGCTGGTGGCGCAAGAGAAGGTTACGCTTTCCACCGCGCCTGCCTTTGAGGGCGACGCGATGGTGGCCCGCCCGATGACGCTGCGGGTTTTCATGGTGCGCACGAAGGATGGCTGGACCGTGATGCCTGGCGGCTTTGCGCGCATCGGTATGGACATTGCCTCATCTCACGTTGCCATGCAGCAGGGTGGCCGCGCCGCCGATGTGTGGATTATCGGCAAAAAACCGGTAGAGCGCGAGACCATGCTGCCGGTGGCGAACGAGACTTTCGTGCGCCAGCCACCCGGCCTACTGCCAAGCCGCGCGGCCGACAATTTGTTCTGGCTTGGGCGCTATGTCGAGCGGGCGGAGGACATGATCCGTATTGTGCGGGCCTATCATGTGCGGCTTGCCGAGAACTTTGGCCATGACAATAAGCTATTGGAATTGGCGGCGGAGTTCGCGGCGAGTTTCGGGGCGGAATTGGCGGATGGATTTCCCGCGAGTATTGGTCAGACGATTTCCTATGCCTCTCGCGCCGCGGGCCGCGTGCGCGATAGGTTGTCCAACGATGGCTGGAACGCGCTGCAAGATTTGGCCAAGACGATTGCCGCGATGGAAGAAACCGCGCAGCCGGGTAGTGATACCGCGCGGGCCATGGGTGTGCTTTTGCGCAAAATTTCGGGCTTTTCCGGCCTTGTGCACGATAATATGTATCGCTTTACCGGCTGGCGTTTTCTCGCCATCGGTCGCTCATTGGAGCGGGCCATATCGCTGACAAGTCTGCTTGGCGACTTTGCTGACGCTCACGCTCCCGACGGCAGCCTCGACTTTGCCATTGAGGTAGCTGACAGCACCATGTCGCATAGGCGGCGCTATACGGTTGCGACGAACCGTTCGACAGTGGTTGATCTTATCGGTCTGGACCCGC
The DNA here is from genome assembly GCA_043717855.1 of Phyllobacterium sp. Taxonomy (GTDB): domain Bacteria; phylum Pseudomonadota; class Alphaproteobacteria; order Rhizobiales; family Rhizobiaceae; genus JANMEX01. The sequence goes on along the minus strand of JAYSWX010000065.1, from coordinate 3,187 downwards.
TCAACCCCCGCTCCATTACCTACCAGATTGAAGCGCTGGAGGCTCACTTTGGCTTCTTGCCGCATGATGATGCCAGCGGGCAGATGTCGCCACTGCAAAAAACAGTTTTGAAAGTGCGCACAGCGCTCGCGCTACACACGCCGGAAACGCTGGATACCAAGGCGCTTGTCGCGCTGGGCGGGGGCATAGCCGCGCTCACCGATGACCTTTATCAAGCGTATTTGAGGTGAGCCATGCAGTATGATATCCGCCTGCGCATCACCTATGAATATAATGCCCCTGTCCATGCCGGACGCCATGTGGCCCGCCTTATGCCGCTGGAAACGACTGGCGAGCAGCGCATGATTGCCGGTGCACTATCCGTGCGCCCGACGCCGCATGAGCATCTCACCCGCATTGATTTTTTCGGCAATCGTGTTGAGGAAATAGTCTTTGACGATAGCCACGAAGCCATCGTGTTTTCGATGACGGCGCGGGTAGAGCGCCGCGAGTTAGAGCGTGACGTACCAGCGGCAAAGTCACTGGCGGTTCTGGCGGATGAAATCGCCGCAGTGGGCCAGCTTGATGGGCTATCGCCGCATCATTTCCGCTATGAAAGTGCGCGGGTGAGCCTGCTGCCGGAAACGACTGAATTTGCCAAAGCGTCGCTGACTGATGGGCAAGACTGCCGCGAGATTGTCCGCACTTTCGGCGAGGCGTTGCATCAATACATGACCTACGAGCCCGGAGCGACGGAGGTGGACACGCCTCTGTCGGAAGCGTTCGCCGGTCGCCACGGGGTGTGTCAGGATTTTTCGCATATTATGATCGCCTGCTTGCGTGGAATTGGCATTCCGGCGGGCTATGTCAGTGGTGTGTTGCGCACCACCCCTCCCCCCGGCAAAGCCCGGCTCGAAGGCGCGGACGCGATGCACGCTTGGGTGATGGCATGGTGTGGGACGGATGCTGGTTGGCTCGAATATGACCCGACTAATGCGACGTTTGCCGGGCTGGATCATGTCGTCATAGCGCGTGGCCGTGACTATGCCGATGTCGCGCCAATCAAAGGCTTGATGCGCACTTCGGGTGATCAAAAAAGCGCGCAGGCGGTGGATGTTATTCCGGTTTAGTCATGTCAATTTCGGCTGGAATAGATCAGCTGGTGCACGAAGTTCAGCTTATTGAAGATAGTTTGCGAGAGCACAAACGGATAAAAGTCGCGATTGCCGATAGAGCGGTTCACGGCATTGAGTGCCACCGTTAGCGGGATCCACTCATCATGCAGCTGTCGGAAGTCCGGCTGCGCATAAGGGTTTGTTGCGGGAAAAACTTTAGGCCTAAGAACGCCATACTCCTGCGCTGTCTCCAGCCCGTCCACCATGTGGAAGTAATGCGCCCATGTCTCGGCAAAATCCTCCCACGGATGGGATGTTGCATAGCCGCTAACGTAGGACAGCTCCCAAAATGCGGGAGCGCCATTGGCATAGTGTGCCGCCAGTGCGGCGCTATAGTCGGCGCGTTCATCGCCAAACAGGCTGCGGAAATCCGCGCGGCGGGCTTCGTCCGCAAGCAGCAAATCCCAGTAATAATGCCCGACTTCGTGGCGGAAATGGCCTATCAACGTGCGATAGGGCTCGTTCATTGCCTTGCGATGTGCTTCGCGCACATCATCGTCGGCTTCGGCGATATTGATGGTAATGAGACCATTATGATGCCCAGTCAGCACCTTGCCGTCTGCGCTTCCTGTGGGGATCGTATCGGCCATAAATTCAAATATCAGTGCGTTGACGCTGATGTTATCGGTCTTTTGCAAAAGCCCAAATTTTTGCAGCGAATAAAATAACATCCGCTTGGCATGTTCCAGCAACTCCCAGCGCTGGCGGTTTTCAGGGATATTCAAATCGGGGATAACGCGCGAATGCCTGCAACTAATGCATAGAGGATCGCCATTGTCAGCGGATACCCAATTGCAAGCGATGGTCACCCTGTTGGCGCAATGATGATATGAGGTGCCGCTGGTTTGCCAGGTTTCATCGCCAAACGGCTTTGCAAGCATCTCATCGGCAATAGCCGCATAGCCGAGTTCAAACCCGCAAGACAGGCAAGCTGAATTTTCGAAATGAATAGCATTGCCGCAATTTTGGCAGTTGTAGAGACGCATAAGGTGATTTTCTGCTTGAGGTCAAATGTGCAAGGTATCAGACAACATCACTAAAGGACAAAAGTTCCGGATTTGTGACGGGCTCAGGGAGAATAATTACTATTGGTTCAGGAGTTAGAAATGGTGACGCGAAGTGGGCGAGCTACCAATCTGCACACAGATTACGACATTCAATTCATAGAGTAAGTGAAGATTTTTTTGCAATATCTCGTAACCAGTTGACATCTGCTATCGCGCTAGGGCTTCCTGCTTGTTCAGAAAGAATTACCCTATAGTGCTGAACATTATTAGGCATCTTCCACTGAGCTTCATATTCGTAGGTGGTCCCAACTTTCAGTTCATAGTCGTTTACTGCTATAGATTGAACAATCGGTGAGCCGGGAACAATGTAATAAATTGTTGCTCCATTCCGCTTACTCATAAACTTGCCCTACTTTATGTATCTAAATCTCTATGTATCTTAATTTTGTCTGCCCTCATAACCAAATCTCTATATCTCGCCCCTGCGTGACTAAGCCTCGAAAAATGACTACACCATGCATTTAAGAATTCCTTCTCTTTCCCAAGAGATTTGGTCTTTCTGAGAATTACAGCGATTCTCCAAGGATAATAAGGAGCTGGTGCATCGCCTCTCTCAAGGTATAACTTGAAATCGTGCAAGACTATTGCAACTTGCTGGACCAAATCAATATTGATGCCTTTTATATAAGCCTTAAAATTTTCTTCCGATTGATTGAGAAAATCATGTCCTCCGGAAGCCTCACCAAAGGTGACACCTTCTGATAATATTAGTTCTACAACCGCTCTTTCTCTTTTTTTATCTTTTTCCCAAAGTGCTTGTAATTCTTGGTCACTAAACGGCGCTGTCGACGCCATTAACGTAATTAATTCATCAAGTTTTTGGATTTGTTCTATACTGAGCATACATCAACCGTTGCTACAATTGGTTTCTATCGTTTTTTACCAAGCATAATCCAGCTTCGTGCAGCCACTAAAGTTACTGCTTAGATACAGATTCGCCACTCTCAGTATAAATGAGCCTTTGAT
>JAYSWX010000064.1:0-4573 GCA_043717855.1 Phyllobacterium sp. | reverse complement strand
CTGGTATCACCGCCCAGTTTCGCAATCGCATCGCGCATCGCGGCCAGATCAACCACGCAGGGAACGCCAGTGAAATCCTGCAACAACACGCGGGCAGGCCGGTATTGAATCTCGTTTTGTGATGCCGATGGATCATTCTGCCAATCGACCAATGCCTGCGCATCGACGGTTGAAACGGTAAAGCCGCCATCCTCAAACCGCAGCAGATTTTCAAGCAACACCTTCATCGAAAACGGCAACCGCGACACATCGCCAAGCTTTTCCGCTGCTTTTTTTAGCGAGTAATAGGCATAGGATTTATCCCCGACCGAAAGTGTCGAGCGGGTGCCAAGCGAGTCGTGTCCAACGGCGGTCATGAATGTGTTTCCTACGCAAAATGAAAGCGGGTTTTTCCGCTATAGCCATAGCGAAAGCGGAAGATTCGGGCTGTTTGTGCCGCCTAGCGTAACTGGGGGGGTGGGGCAAGGGGGAGGGGTGCTTAGGTGTTGGTATGTTCGGCGTTCCCGTATTGCAGGGTTGGAGCATCATGGAAATTCGAATGCAATGTTCATACGATGCTGCTAGGCTACCATAATGGCTATAAGCAGCAATGATCTCATTAAAATAATCAATGGCGGCGAAACCGATAAGGTTGAGTTTAAAGAGTCATTGGCGAATGTTGATGGTATAGCTCGAGCAGTCTGTGCCCAGTCAAACAATTTGGCATCGGGTGATGGCGACGGATATATTTTGGTGGGCGTTGCCGATGATAAACGCTTGATCGGTATTGCTGCTGATGACGCCGAACAACAGCGCCTTGCTCAAGTCCGTCTTGATGGCCGGATTGTACCGACGCCGAATATGACTATTTCGATTGTCGAATTAGACGGCCGAAAAATTGCGGTGTTAACGGTTGCGCCGTCGAGTTCACCGCCGGTCCGTCTAGGTGGAATATCATATGTTCGTATTGGCACTGCAACTGGCAAAGCGACGCCCGATGAAGAAAGGCAATTGACGCAGCAACGGGTCGGCATTCAACTTCCGTTCGATGCGCGAGGCGTAGCAGGAACTACGCTTGAAGACTTGGATATTGCGCGTTTTCAGCTTGAGTATCTGCCTCAGGCGATTGCACCAGAAGTACTTGCTGAAAATGGGCGACCGGTGCAGCAGCAACTTGCGTCGCTCAAACTTTCCGACCCGGCAGGGGTTGCTACTCCTACAGGCTTGCTGGCAATTGGCCGAAACCCCACGAATTGGTTACCGAGTGCATACATTCAGTTCCGGCGCGTTTCGGGAACAAATATAACTGACGACACTTTGGACCAAACTGAGTATCGTGGAACTATAGCAGATGTAGTAAGGGCTTTAGAGGAAAAATTGAGCGCACATAACGTGGCATCTCTTAGCATCGGTGAAGGAAGGCACGAAATTCGTTCGCAATTTCCGATGCATGCGCTCGAACAGCTCTTACGCAACGCTATCATGCACCGCGATTATGAGGTTATTACTCCAATTCGTGTAACTTGGTTTGTGGATAAGATACAAATTGATAACCCTGGCGGCCCATTTGGGATCTCTCCAGCGAACTTTGGCGAGCCAGGCTATACAGCATATCGCAATCCAAATATTGCAGAGCTAATGAAATCCATCGGCTTAGTTGAGCGTTTTGGTGTGGGTATCGCAATTGCAAGACGCGAGCTTGAGGCCGCAGGACACCCTCCGCTTGAACTAAAAACCGAGGGCAATTTTACATTTTGTATTCTAAGGGCTCGCCGATGAAAACCATAGCGTTCTTCAACAACAAAGGTGGCGTGGGCAAAACATCGTTAGTCTATCACGTAGCATGGATGCTAAGAGAGATGGGACATCGGGTGGTTGTTGCCGATCTAGATCCTCAAGCTAATCTTACAACTTTTTTCCTGTCAGACGAAAAAGTCAGTGATCTTTTTGACGAGACAGCGTCCAATTCAACTATTTTTCAAGCTTTTCGTCCGATTTTGGAGGGAACAGGCGATCTTGCGCCTGTCAATGCTTACGAAGCCGCAACGGGTTTGTATCTCATTCCTGGTGATCTCGCGCTCTCCGAGGCAGAGGATGAATTATCAGACCGTTGGTCAGATTGTTTAAATGACAACCCGACGACTAAATCTCGCGCATTTCGAACGGAATGTGGGTTCCATCGGGCAATTGGGAGAGTCGCTGCGGAGAGAAATGCTGATATTGCCTTAATCGACGTAGGGCCGAGTCTTGGTTCGCTTAATCGTGCGGCTCTCATTTCGAGTGACTACGTCGTTATTCCTTTGGGTAGTGATGCGTTTTCGCTGCAGGGCGTGCGAAATGTTGGGCGACGGCTTCAGTCGTGGCGCTCAGAATGGGCAAAAAGGCGAGCCGATGCACCTGAAAATCTGGGCTTCGCGATTCCGCTGGGTGGCATGGAACCGATAGGCTATCTTTTAAGTAGATTTTCCATGCGGCTAGGTCGTCAAACACAGGCTTATCATAAATGGGCATCGAAAATGCCGACCGCGTATCACCAATACGTTCTTGGACTCGGCGGTGATGCACCTTTGACACCAGCCACTGATAGCAATTGTTTGGCCGAGTTAAAAGACTACCGATCGTTGATGCCTATGGCTCAAGAAGCTGGAAAGCCGATGTTTAAACTGACCGTTGCTGACGGCGCGATTGGCGCCCATCAAGGTGGTGTCAAGGATGCTTTTGGTGATTTTCGGAAACTTGCGGAGCTGATTTTGGAAAAAATCAAAGATTGAAGACGTGGTTGCTTGGCCGGCATTGATTGTTGTGGATCCGCGCAAATCGCTTGAACCGCATTGCCTATATATGCGTCAATCATATGCCGCGTTAAATTTTAGCGGTGTGTTACGACGGCTACGGCACGACAGAGCGAACCTGCAATAAACCGCTCCTCCACAGCCGCCGCGGCATGTTCGCAATTGTAAACATCCTCACCCAAGAAACCACTGTCCTACAAAATACCATATCGGTTATATATGATTCTCTTCATTAACCGATATAGGAATACTTCATGCCAAAATCTTCTATCCCAACCGATACTGCGGGCCTTATGCAGCATCTACTCGAAATGGTGCGCGACCAGAGGACGACTTTGCTCGTTGATAGGCTCTGCGATTTGCGGGACGAAATGCTGTCTGTGATTGACCAGCTGGCTGAGCTTGATTTTGATGCTTTCGAATTCCTCGCTGGATTTGATGATGACGATGATGCGGCGGACCATAGCTGCGTGGCGGTGCATTGATGGCGCGCCGCCGAAAGCCTGAGGATGATCTTGCTGATGCTGCGTTGCATCCGCCGCAGCATATTCCTTCGGGCCCGATAAAGGCAGATTTTGCGAAAATGATGCCCGGCTATCGATTGCGGCATGATGGCTGGAACCAGCATCGGGTACAGCGGTTTCTGGATGTGCTGGCGCATACCGGTTGTGTCGAGGATGCGTGCCGTGTTGCGGGGATGTCGGATGTTGCGCCCTATCGTGCCAAAAAACGTTTCCCCTTGTTTGCCGCCGCGTGGGACGATGCGCTGGAACGCTCTCGCCAAGGGCTCATCGCGATTGCCTATAAACGCGCGGTTGAGGGGCGCGAGACGATTATCATCCGCAAAGGCGAGGAGTATGAACGGCGGATCGAACCTTCGGATGCGATGCTGGGGCTGTTGCTAAAACAAGGCGATATGTCGGGTGGAAAGCTGGCGCGCGGTGGCGATGATGTGCTGACGTTTGCAGAGTTTAAGGCGGGTTGGACGTTCAAGAAATATGGCGGTAAGTGGAAGCCGCCGACCTATGAGGAATCCAAAGCGCGATTGGAGGCAAAGTTTGCGGTGATGCGCACGCGGTTGATCGCGGCGGATGATGCGGCCGGTGTGTGCAGCAAATGTGGCGGGCCGCTGCCCGAGGGTGAGACGAACGAGAGTTTGTTGAATCGGTAATGGGGCGCTGAGGTCGCTTATCACCCTTCGCTCAAAACCCGCGTTACCTCATCCAACGTCCCGCGCACGCGTAACAGCTGATCTTTGCCGAACACGACAAGGCATTCGTCATGCGCATTGTCGGCGGCTTTGACGAACTGGACGATCTCTGGATTGACCGAGATTTTCTGGCCGCGGGTGTCGAATAATGTGACGAAGGGGATCATGGGCTGCCTTTAATGGATGAAAGCAGCCCCGTATACACATTGTGCCCCGACGCTACACCTTACACGTCATCATAATCCCGCGCTCATCCCAAGCGATGTGGCCAAGGCCGCTGCTGTGGTCAAGCATCGCAGAAACCGAAAAAGACGGCCCCTCTGGCTTTTGCGTTTCCACGTTCAGCTTGCGCACTTTGCCCGAGACAAATTCGATTTTGCCCGATGTTCGGTGAACTGTGACTTTGCCTTCCATACACATTACCGCTTCGCAAATGCTGATATCGGGTCCTTTGGCTGAAAAGGCCATGAAATTGCCGCCTTCGATGGCTTCATTCCCAGCACACGCTTCGCCCTTGGCGCAGCTTGGGCTGGCCGGTTCGGCATTACAATTGGTGGCAAGCGCCGGATAGGGCGACAGTGCAAGCGCCGCG
>JAYSWX010000063.1:0-29406 GCA_043717855.1 Phyllobacterium sp. | reverse complement strand
AGCGTACTTTACGCGCTGATCGGCGCGTTTGCGATGCAGCTTTTTATCGCTTCGTTTCGCTATACCAGCGTGGCGCATGGCGCGGTGATATATGCTGTCGTGCCGTTTATGGCCGGGGCGCTTGGCTGGATGATGCTCGGCGAAGCGCCTTCCAAAACGGCGATTGCTTCGAGCCTGATTGCGCTACTCGGCGTCGCCATCATGGTGGGTACGGGACAGGGCGAAGGCCATATCAGCGGTGACTTGATGGCGCTGGCCTCCACCTTCGCGATGGCCAGCCTGATGGTTTTAGGCCGCAAATATCTGAGCATTGATCTCCTCGCCGCCGCCTGCCTTTCAACATTACTCAGTGCGTTGATCTCGTTTCCGTTCAGCGGCGCGCTGCCGTCCGGTGTTGATCTTCTATGGCTGGCAGCTTTTGGCATGGTCAACCAAGCGGCGGGTTTCATTTGTTTCTCATACGGCTCGCGTATGTTGCCACCGACTGAAACCGCGCTGATTGGGGCACTGGATGCGCCGCTTGCACCGCTTTGGGCGTGGCTGTTGTTTTCTGTTGTTCCCGTTCAAGCGACTTTGATTGGCGGCGGCATTGTATTTTTTGCCGTGATGGCCCATTTCACATTGCAAACGCGGCGGAATGGAACAGCGGCACGTGACAGCATTTCAACTTGATGTGAGACTGGACGCCGACACGCTACCGGTGGCTGAACTTGGCTTGTGTAGATTGCGCTTGCTGAATGATGCGCGCTGGCCGTGGCTGATTTTGGTGCCGCGCATAGCGGACGCGAGCGAAGTGCATGATTTGAGCCTTGCCGACCAAATGCAGCTCGCAACGGAGACGGCACTCGTTGCAAAACTGCTGAAAACAGCGACCAACGCCGAAAAAATCAACAGCGCCGCCATCGGCAATATTGTGCGCCAACTTCATGTTCATGTCATTGCGCGGTCACACGGTGATGCCAATTGGCCGGGGCCGGTGTGGGGGTTTGGCACGAAGATTCTTTACAATGCCGATGAGGCTGAAACGCTGATTGCGACGATCCGGCAGCAGATTGAAAGCGCGACATGACGGCAAAAAACTGGATATTTTCCGACAACAAGGAAGCCTCTGATACTGTCGCGTTTTCCGGCGGAACCTATGAGCGGCTTTCTGAAAAGCGCACTGATGATGGCATCGAGACCGCGCGCGCTGCGCCTGAGACGCGCTGGCTGGCATTTGCATCCGGCAAGTTAATCCTCAATTTCACCGACGAGCAGAACCCGCGCGCTCTGTTTGAAACCAATGAGTTGCAAGAGTTTGAGCCAGACTTTGCCGAGAGCCTCTTGCTCGGTTTTGAAGAGGGCGCTGCCCGCTGTGCGGCCAAACTGGGAATCGATATTGAGACGCTTGCCGAGCCGTATCGTGCGGTTGACTACCGTTCGCTTTTGACCTCCGGCCTAATGTCGCGCCCGCTACTGTCTGCTATGGCGCAAGGGGCGGCGCTCTTGTCGTGGCATTCCACGCATCAATTTTGTGGCCGCTGCGGCGCGCGCAATGACCCGAAGGGTGGCGGGGCAAAACGCATTTGCGATGGCTGCTATGCCGAGCATTTTCCCCGCACGGATCCGGTTGCGATTATGCTCATCGTCAACGGCGACAAGTGTCTCTTGGCGCGTGGGCCGCATTTTCCAGAAGGCATGATGTCGTGTTTGGCAGGGTTTATCGAGCCGGGCGAAACCATCGAGGAGGCCGTGCGCCGCGAGACCTTTGAGGAAGCGGGTATCCGCACGGGCCGCGTTGCCTATCACGCCAGCCAACCGTGGCCGTTCCCCTATTCGCTGATGATCGGCTGTTATGCGCAAGCGCTCAACGACGACATCGTGCTCGAACCAACCGAGCTTGAAGTGGGACGCTGGTTTGGCAAAGACGAAGTGCGCCTGATGCTGGCAAATACGCACCCCGAAGGCTTCCGCGTGCCACCCCATGGGGCGATTGGCAGTGTGTTGATTAGGGACTGGGTTGAGGGTTGATGTACCAATTTACATCACCCTAAAGTGATGTTATCAATGACATCATGAAAGCGGAATTGCTCATACGCCGACGCTACAATATTTCGCCAGTTTCCTTTGTTGAAATGGTGGCATGGCGCGTACCCGTTCCGTTGAAGGGAAGTGCGCATCCGTTCAAATATCGCTTTGCCTTTGTCTTGAGCGAAATGTGCGTACTTCGCTATGACAATGAAGCGGGCAAAGGTGATCATCGGCATATTAATGATCGCGAAGAGCCCTACATTTTCACGGGGCTTGATGACTTGGTACGAGACTTTCTGGCAGATGTGGCGAGGTACGGGAAATGAAGACACTGAAAATTCGCATTGAGACATTGCAAAGCCTTGGGCAGTCGGTGATCGATGCCATGAAGGGCAATAAGTCCGAGTACAGCGCAGGCTTGAGCTTTGCAAGCTATGCTGAAATGCACCGGATACTAACGCCAAAGCGGCTCGAAATTATTCGCACTGTGGCAGGACAGGGGGCGCTTTCCTACCGCGAGGTGGCGCGGCGTGTCGGGCGGGATTTCAAAGCTGTGCATACGGATTTAACGGCGATGATCGCCGCTGGCATTATAGATCGGGAAGAGGATGGCGTGGTGTTTCCGTATGAAACCATCCATTTTGATTTCGACATTCAGGCCAATGCGGCTTGAGTGAATGTTTGACTGCACCTATTTATTGTATTACATTAATTTATGAAATTTGTTTGGGACGAGCGAAAGAGGCTGGCCAACTTAGACAAGCATGGCTTGGATTTCGAAGATATTATACTTTTCGATTGGCACAACGCCTTAGTCGAGCCATCCAAACCCGACCAAGAAGGCAAACTACGATTCAAGGCAATTGGCTATTTTCGCGACGGAACAGCAGTGACGATATTTGCATTGCTTGGCAGTGAGGCCATTTCGGTGATCAGCTTTCGTCCAGCCGGGCCAAAAGAAAGGAAGCGGTTTTATGAACAAAATTAAACAACAAGCAGAATTCGTCGAAGGGCGCGGCTATTCCAAAGAAGACTGGGATGCCGTTGACTCGCCTGAATTGACCGATGGAGAGTTGGCCAGCCTTCGGCCTGCGCGTGACGTACTGCCCAAGGCATTTTTTGATGCGGTTGACACTTTGCGCCGCCAGCGCGGCAGGCCGCCTGTTGACGCGCCGCGCAAACTTATATCGATCCGGCTGGATCAGGATGTGATCGAACTTTACAAGGCATCCGGCAAAGGCTGGCAAACGCGCATCAACGAAACGCTTCGTAAGGCGGCCGGGCTTTAGCGCTACCGACTCTGAGCCTGCGGATACACTCCCAAAATCCGCACTTCCTTGGAGAAAAACGTCAGCTCTTCCAACGCCAGCGCCACATTCTTGTCTTCCGGATGGCCTTCAATCTCGGCATAAAATTGCGTGGCGGTGAACTCGCCGCCGAGCTGGTAACTTTCCAGTTTGGTCATGTTAACGCCGTTAGTGGCAAAGCCGCCCATGGCTTTGTAGAGCGCGGCGGGCACGTTGCGGACGTTGAAGACGAAGCTGGTCATCATCACATCGTCTGGTGCGCTACGCGTTGCCCAGCGCTTGTCGCGGGAGAGAACGATGAAACGCGTCACGTTATTTTCCGTGTCTTCGACATTTTCCTGGATGATTTCGAGGCCGTAAAGCGAGGCCGCAAGGCGCGGCGCGAGCGCTGCCATCGACTTATCACCTATTTCGGAGACCACACGCGCGGCGCCTGCCGTATCGCCCTCGACAACCGCCTTCCAGCGATGCTTGCGGATAATCTTGCGGCACTGGCCGAGCGCGTGAATGTGGCTGTGAACAGATTTAATGGCCTCCATTTTCGTGCCGGGAATAACCATCAACTGAAAGCGGATCGGCAAGAAATACTCGCCGATGATTTGTAGCTTTGACGTCGGCAACAAATGATGAATATCCGCCACGCGGCCTGCAATTGTATTCTCAATCGGGATCATTGCCAGATCGGCCTTGCCGGTTTCGAGCGCGTTGAAGGCATCTTCAAATGTCGGGCATGGCAATGGTTCCATGGTTGGAAACATGTTCTGGCAGGCCATATCAGAATTAGCCCCGCTCTCCCCTTGAAAGGAAATCCGGTTTGTTTTGATGGCTTGCGCGTTCATATTTTATCCTCAACTATTTCCATTGACCAGCGCGCGGGCACGCTCAAGATCGTGGGGGGTGTCTACACCAAGCGGCACGGTATCCACAATCTCAACATCAATACGCATTCCCGCTTCCAGTGCGCGCAGTTGCTCCAGCCGCTCACGGGTTTCCAGTGGCGATGGACCAAGAGTGACAAAGCGCTCCAAAGCGGCGCGGCGATAGGCATAAAGGCCAATGTGATGATAGTGCGGGCCGACACCCCACGGCGCCGTTGCGCGGGTGAAATACAGCGCACGTAATCTTGTGGGCGATAAGTGCGCGCCTACTATTTTCACCACATTTTCGTTGGTGCGCTCTTCGTCGCGGGTAATCTCTGCGGCCAGCGTGGCAATGTCCACCAATGGATTTTCCAGCGGCAAAATCGCCCGGGTAATAATTGCCGGATCAATCGTCGGCAAATCGCCTTGTACATTGACCACGCACTCCACCTCGCCGCGCGGGTCAACTTTTTGCAAGGCTTCATATATGCGGTCTGAGCCTGACTGATGGTCCGCCCGTGTTATCACCACTTCATGTCCCGATAGACGCACAGCGCTTGCCACATCCGCGCTATCGGTCGCCACGATAACCCGTCCTATATTTGCCAGTTTCGCCTGATCTGCCACGCGCACGATCATCGGCTTTCCACCGATATCTGCCAGCGGCTTATCGGGCAATCTGGTCGAGGCCATGCGGGCGGGAATGAGGATAATTGTGTTCATACGATATGGCCGTATCCGGTGCATTGAGTGTCAAATAGTCGCTACTTACAAACGGCTTATAGGTGTTGCAAGTCCGATGCAAAAGCCTTAGTTTCCGGCGACTTTATGGGGCGGGATTCTTGTGCCCTTTGGCTATCATTCGGGAACTTTATAAAAATGGATTCATTTGAGCTCAATAAAATGGCTGGCGCATTGTTAGGCACGGTCTTTTTTGTATTTTCAGTTGGGCTGATGTCAGACGCACTTTTTAGCAAAGAAGCTCCTGAGAAGCCCGGTTATGCACTTATGGCGGCGGAAGGCGACGCCCCCGCCAGCGGCGAGGCGGCTGCAGCTCCGGCAGCGGTAGAACCAATTGCGCCGCTGCTTGCCAAGGCAGATGCAACGGCTGGCGAAGCGGTATTTAAGAAGTGTGGTGCTTGCCACTCCGGTGAAAAGGGCGGAGCAAACAAAGTCGGCCCCAATCTTTGGGGTATAATTGGTCACCCGATAGCGGGTCATGAAGGTTTTAATTATTCTTCTGCCATTAAAGAATTCGCCGTCGGCAAAACTTGGAATTACCAAGAAATTTCAGAGTTCGTAACCAAGCCTAAGGCCTACATCAAGGGCACGGCAATGGGCTTTGCAGGACTTCCAAAAGCGGAAGACCGCGCCAATCTTCTGGCCTACTTGCGCACACTTTCAGATAGCCCTGTTCCGCTACCGTGACGGGCGCGTGACTGGTGAAAAATTAGGGGCCGGATTTTCCGGCCTTTTTTATTGTTTAAAAATTGCGGCAAGACGTTAGGAAAGCCTTGCGCTTACCGTGACCGGCCTCCACGTTGCTACCGCATCGTCTCCGTACGTTTCCCGATCACTACCGGTCGCTTGCTGCAGGTAAAAAATGTCGCGTAAGTCTCTTTCAATAGTTGCTATTGTCTCCGCCATTTTGTTCAGTTCTTTTGCGGGTAGCGGCGCGTATGCTATTGATTGGACCAATGGTTCGGCGCTCACCGGCACGCCGCGACTGGGCAAAGATTTTGCCAATTTCCCCTATGTGAACCCGCAAGCACCCAAGGGCGGCACAGTCAGACAAGGCGTTATGGGCAGTTTCGACTCGTTCAACGACCAGATTATCAAAGGCGAACCCGCGCCGTTTTTGACAAATATTTATCAAACTTTGATGACCCCGTCATTAGACGAACAGGATATTTCCAGCCAATACGGGCTGTTGGCGCAAGCCACTAAATATCCGGATGATTTTTCGAGCGTCAGTTTTCGCATCAATCCAAAGGCCAAATGGCATGACGGCGAACCAATCACTGTTGATGATGTCATTTGGAGTTTCACCAAGCTCAAAGAGATCAGCCCGCAATATTCCTTCTATTTTGCCAATGTTATCAGTGCCAGTACATCAGGCCCCGGTGAAGTGACCTTTACTTTTGATGTTAAAGGCAACCGTGAATTACCGCATATAATGGGGCAATTGCCGGTATTTCCCAAACACTGGTGGGAAGGCAAAGATGCCAACGGCATTACGCGCAATATTGCCGAGCCAACCACTGAGCCCCCATTGGGCTCCGGCCCCTATAGAATAGGCAAGTTCGAGCTTGGTCGCTATGTCGAATATAACCGCGTGCCGGATTACTGGGCCAAGGATTTGAACACTGATATCGGCACCAATAATTTTGACGTGCTGCGCTATGATTTATATGGCGATGAAACCGTTATGATGGAGGCATTCAAGGCGGACGCTTTTGACTATCGCCTTGAGCGCTCGTCAAAAAACTGGTCAACGGGCTATGCAGCGCTGCCCGCTTTGGGCAAAGGCTTTGTTATCAAAGAGGAATTTCCAAATTTGGCTTCGGGAAAAATGCAGGCATTCGTGCCAAACTTGCGCCGCGAAAAGTTTAAAGACCCACGTGTCCGGCGTGCCTTGAACCTGGCTTTTGATTTTGAGACCACCAATCGTAACGCGTTTTTCGGCCTTTATGAACGTATTGCCAGCTATTTTGCAGGCACGGAATTGGCCTCTTCCGGACTGCCAACTGGCAAAGAGCTGGAGTTATTGAGCGACATCAAAGCGGATATTCCGCCGGAAGTTTTCACGTTGCCTTACACAAATCCCATCGGCGGTGATCTAACGAAAATGCGCGAAAATTATCGCGAGGCCATCAGGCTTTTGAAGGAAGCCGGCTGGTCTTTGAAAGGCGGCGAACTTCTCAACGACAAGACTGGCGAGCCGTTCACAATTGAATATCTTGATTATTCCGAAATCGGCATGCGCTATGTCGGTCCGTATGCACAAAGCCTGGAAAAAATTGGTATCTCACTCAACTACCGGATTTTGGATACATCCGCTTATCAAGAACGGCTGCGCAAGTTCGACTATGACATGATCGGCAATGTATGGGGCGAGACACTGTCGCCCGGCAATGAACAACGTGAATATTGGGGCAGCACGTCGGCCTTGCGCGAGGGCTCAAAAAACTACGCGGGTATTCAAAATGCAGGCGTTGACAAGCTCATCGACAAGGTAATTTTTTCAAGGGACCGCGATACGCTTGTGGCAGCTACCCATGCTCTGGACCGTGTGTTGCTCGCAAGTAATTACGTAATTCCGCAATGGTCTTCGAACGTTGACCGCTATGTGTATTGGAACCGGTTTGCACGCCCCTCGCCTTTACCCAAATATAATTTCGGCTTCCCGTCAATTTGGTGGTTTGACCAAGCCAAGGCAGATCACATCAAGCAATAAACTCTTGCACTATCGGCACATGTCGATTCCAAATGAAACAAGGCGAATCACTACCATGACCGGGGTTTTGTTTGGATTTTTTGAGATTTTGCGACGAAGTTTGGTTTAGCGACGCGGGTGAGCACTGATGGGCGCTTACATCCTTCGCCGCTTGCTGCTTATGATTCCGACCTTAATCGGTATCATGGCGATCACCTTTGTCGTTGTGCAAATGGCGCCTGGAGGCCCTATTGAACAGGTGATTTCAGATCTGTCCGGCAAGAATGACGGCGACAGGCTGGGCGGCAGTGGCGCGGATTTCGCCGGCCAAGAGCAGGTGGGCAATGAGACTGCCCTTGCTGGAAAGTATCGTGGTGCGCAAAATCTTGATCCTAAATTCATCAAGCAACTGGAAGTGCAATTCGGCTTCGACAAGCCGCTGCATGAACGTTTCCTAAAAATGATCTGGGACTATTCACACTTTGATTTTGGTAAAAGCTTCTTCAAGGGCGGCACAGTTATCAGTCTCATTTTGCAGAAACTGCCGGTTTCTATTTCGCTTGGGCTTTGGATAACGCTGATTTCCTATATGATCTCCATCCCGCTTGGCATTGCCAAGGCGCTACGTGACGGCTCGCGGTTTGATGTTTGGACCAGCGGCGTCATCATCGTCGGTTATGCCATTCCGGGCTTTCTGTTTGGCATCATGTTAATCGTCTTGTTCGCGGGCGGCTCATTCTGGGATTGGTTTCCGTTGCGGGGCTTATGGTCGGAAAACTGGGACCAGCTCACCGCTTGGGGCAAGGTGAAAGACTATGCCTGGCATGTCACGTTGCCTTTGCTCGCGATGGTTATGTCGGCATTTGCCACCACGACATTACTCACAAAAAACTCATTCTTGGATGAAATCAAAAAGCAGTATGTTGTTACTGCCCGCGCAAAAGGCCTTAGTGAAAATCGCGTGCTTTATGGACATGTGTTCCGCAATGCGATGTTGATTTTGATCGCGGGGTTTCCTGCCGCCTTCATTCATGCGTTTTTCACGGGCTCAATCTTGATTGAAAATATCTTTTCGCTGGATGGATTAGGCCTTCTGGGTTTTGAATCCGTGCTGCGCCATGACTATCCGATTGTATTTGGCACACTTTATATTTTTTCCTTGATGGGCCTTGTTGTCTCGCTGATTTCGGACCTGATTTATACATGGATTGATCCGCGCATTGACTTTGAGCGGAGAGATGTATGACGCTATCTGCCATCAATCAACGGCGCTGGGCGAACTTCAAATCCAATAAACGGGGTTATTGGTCGCTGTGGCTCTTTATTGTGATATTCGGGATTTCCTTGTTTGCGGAGTTTGTAGCCAACGACAGGCCGATCATCGCTTGGTATAAGGGCGAGCTGTTGGCCCCTGTTATGATCGATTATCCAGAGGAAAAATTTGGTGGCTTTTTTGCCATCACGGATTTCCGCGACCCTGTCATCCAAGACGAAATAGCCGCCAATGGCTGGGCGCTGTGGCCGCCAGTTCGCTACAGTTACCGCACAGTCAACAATGAAATGCCGGGCTCTGCGCCGACAAAACCATTTTGGATGTATGATAAGCAAACGCTGTGCGCACGCTATCCGCTGGGCGTCGATGATCCTGATTGTCGCATAGGTAATTTCAATTGGTTGGGCACGGATGACGGCGGGCATGATCTCTTGGCGCGCGTCATTTATGGCTTCCGCGTTTCGGTGCTGTTCGGGCTGTTATTGACATTTGGCTCGGCAATCATCGGGGTGAGCGCGGGCGCAGTACAGGGTTATTTCGGCGGCTGGACGGATCTTTTGATGCAGCGCTTCATCGAAATCTGGACCTCGCTACCTCTGCTTTATTTGCTTATGATCGTGGCGTCGATATTGCCACCGGGCTTCCTCATTCTGCTTGGCGTCATGATGCTGTTTCGCTGGTCAAGTTTTGTCGGGATTGTTCGCGCCGAATTTCTGCGCGCCAGAAATTTTGAATATGTCAATGCCGCACGCGCGCTCGGCGTTGGCAATGGCACAATAATGCGACGTCATTTGCTGCCAAATGCGATGGTTGCGACGCTAACATTTTTGCCATTTATCCTCAGCGGCTCCATCGAAACGCTTACCGCTTTAGACTTCTTGGGCTTCGGGCTGCCGCCCGGATCTGCATCATTGGGAGAGCTTTTGAAGCAAGGCAAAAACAATATTCAGGCCCCGTGGATTGGCTTTACAGGCTTCATCACCATGTCGATAATGTTGTCATTGCTTGTGTTCATCGGTGAGGCGGTGCGAGACGCATTTGATCCGAGGAAGTCATTTAAATGAGTGTGCTCCTCTCTATCCGTGACCTGTCCGTGGCCTTCACACAAAATGGCAAAACCTCGACTGCGGTAGATCACATCTCATTTGATATTGCGCCGGGCGAAACCGTTGCACTGGTCGGTGAGTCTGGTTCGGGCAAATCCGTTACCGCGCTTTCGGTGCTAAAACTGCTCGCCTATCCCGCCGCCAGCCATCCTTCCGGCCAGATATTGTTTGAGGGCCAAGACCTGCTCACCGCATCAGAGCGCGATTTGCGGGCCGTGCGCGGCAATGATGTGACGATGATTTTTCAAGAGCCGATGACCTCGCTCAATCCACTGCATGTGATCGAAGATCAGATCACTGAGGTTTTGAAGCTGCATCAGAATATGAGCACAGCAAGCGCCAAAGCGCGGGCGCTGGAGCTGCTGCGACAGGTCGGCATTCGCGACGCCGAAAAGCGCATGAGCGCCTATCCGCACCAGCTTTCAGGCGGCCAGCGCCAGCGTGTTATGATCGCCATGGCGCTGGCCAATGCGCCGAAACTGCTCATCGCAGACGAGCCGACAACGGCGCTTGATGTGACCGTTCAAGCGCAGATTTTGGAGCTGCTGGCAAAGCTCAAATCGCAGCGCGGCATGTCGCTTTTGTTCATCACCCATGATTTGGGCATCGTGCGAAAAATCGCCGACCGCGTCTGCGTCATGACCAAGGGCAAGATTGTCGAAACCGGGCCCGTTGCAGAAATTTTTGCCAATCCGCAACATGAATATACCAAGCATTTGTTGGCGGCGGAGCCGAAAGGTTCGCCGCCTGCGCTTGATGAGTCAGCACCTATTGTCATGGAGGGCGAGGATGTCAAAGTCTGGTTCCCGATTAAAAAGGGGTTCCTGCGCAAGACCGTCGATCATATAAAAGCGGTCAATGGTGTGGATTTGAAAATCCGCGCGGGCCAGACGCTCGGTGTCGTTGGCGAATCCGGTTCGGGCAAAACCACGCTTGGCTTGGCGCTGACGCGCATGATTAAATCACAAGGCAAGATCGCCTTTGTCGGCAGCGATATCAACCAATTTTCATTCAAAGAGATGCGCCCGCTGCGCCGCCAAATGCAGATTGTTTTTCAAGATCCGTTTGGCTCGCTTTCCCCGCGCATGTCTGTTGCCGATATCATCGCTGAGGGCTTGTCTATACACGAGCCACGCTTGAGCGCCGCAGATCGTGATGCCCGCATGGTGGAAGCTCTCACTGAAGTCGGCTTGGATATCGCAACGCGTTTTCGCTATCCGCATGAGTTTTCCGGCGGCCAGCGCCAGCGCATCGCCATTGCCCGTGCCATGGTGTTGAAGCCTAAATTTGTGATGCTGGATGAGCCGACATCGGCGTTGGATATGAGCGTGCAGGCGCAAGTGGTGGATCTGCTGCGTGATCTGCAAGTGAAACACGGCCTTGCCTATCTCTTCATTTCGCATGATCTCAAAGTGGTGCGCGCGCTGGCCAATGAACTCATCGTTATGCGCAACGGCGAGGTGGTCGAGCATGGTCCGGCGCGCCAGATTTTTGATACTCCCCGGACTGATTACACCAAGGCATTGATGGCGGCGGCGTTCAACATTGCGACTGCGCCTCATGGTGCGGTGAGCGAATGAGTGGTGATATTTTACTCGCCGCGAGTGGTTGGGACAGCGAGCCATGGGCGCACAAGTTCGCAGCCGCAGCACCGCAGCGTAAAGTGCATGTCTATCCTGAAGGCATTGCCGACCCCGCAATCAACTACGCCATAGTCTGGAAACAGGCCGAGGGCGCACTGGCAGGCTTGCCAAACCTCAAAGTGATCTTCTCGCTTGGCGCCGGCGTGGACCATGTGTTCCAAGATCGTCAAGTTCCCAACGTGCCTGTGGTGCGTGTTGTATCGAATGATCTTACCAACCGCATGAGCGAATATGTGGTCTGGCAGGTGCTGGATCATCACCGCGTGGGCATGAACTATCGCGCCCAACAACAGTCAAAGACATGGTTGGAAAATCGCGCGCAGCCAGCGGCGAGAGACATAACTGTTGGCATGTTAGGGCTTGGCGTGCTGGGCAAAGACGCTGCGCTGAAACTTAAAGTGCTTGGATTTAATGTAACAGGTTGGAGCCGGTCATTGCATCATATTGATGGTGTCCCGACGTTTTCCGGCGAGGCTGGCCTGCAAGAATTCCTCGCCAGTGTGGACATTCTGGTTTGCCTGTTGCCGCTCACGCCTGCCACCGCCAACATCATTTCAAGGCCGCTGATTGATGCCATGATAAAGCGCGGCCCGCTTGGCGCGCCGAGGATTATCAATGCCGGTCGTGGCGGCCTGCAGAACGAGGCGGATTTGCTCGAAGCGCTCGACGATGGACGGCTATCGGCACTTTCGCTGGATGTGTTTCAGCAGGAACCACTGCCTGCAACCAACCCGGTTTGGTCACATCCCAAAGTGACGCTAACCCCGCACTGCGCGGCAGCCTCCGACCCGGATGCGCTGGTAGAGCCAATCATCCGCCAAATGGCCGCATTGGAGCGCGGCGAAGCGCTGACAAATTTGGTGGATTTGAAGCTGCAATATTGAGGTACCTCCTTTCTCCCCGATTCTTTCTCGGGGAGATTGAGGAGCGCACTTAAGAAAGCCAACGATTTGGCTTTCGTGCGACGAACGCCCAAAGGGCGGATGAGGTGCGGTTTCGCACTAAAGTTTGCCAGTTTTATCCACGAAAATTGCGCGCGCTCCTGCCTTCCCCCTTGCGGGGAAGGTGGCCGCGTTCGCGGTCGGATGGGGGTGGTAAAGAAGATGCGCGGTTGCGGGTTAAGATATTGATATAGCTAGGTTTTGCAAGCAGGTGGTCGTCGTCACCACCCCCATCCGTCGCCTAGCGGCGCCACCTTCCCCGCAAGGGGGAAGGCTGGGCGCGCAAATTATTTTCATCGATTTTGTCCACACTCATTTGGCTCGACTTATGCTTTGCTCATAGATTGAAACCAAAAGGCAAACCATGAACTGGCCGCTAGTCATACACCGAAACCGCACTGCGCTGCTCACAATCATTGTGGCGCTGATGGCTTCGCTTGGGCTGGTTTCTGGCGGGCGGCTTTCGACCTTGCCGTTTTTTCTCTACCGCCGCGCACTGCGGATTCTTCGTCCTGCTGAGTCTGCCGTGCGTCGGCTCATTATGATTGTGGCGCACGAGATGGCTTTGCGCGGGTTCAAACTGCGTCCGGCGCAGCGCGACGGGCTGGTAGAATTTCTAATATTTTCGCGGCCAAATCCGCGCGGCGAGCCTGCTCTGCCGTCGTTTAATCTGATTGACCCGCTGAAGATTTTCGGGCGGGAAGCGCCGGATTTGGATGGGTTTTATTCTGGTGAATATTCGGATGCGCCGGACAAAACGCCCGTCCCCGCCGCCTCGCTGGGCTTGCGGATTCTGGCGCTGAAAAACGCGCTGGAGAATTTACCCAAACACGCCAAGCGCCTTGCGCGTTGGTATGAACAGCGCGATTTGGCGTACTCACAAAACCTGCCGCACCGCTATTCCCCCATGCGCCCCGGCCCTGCGCCAGCGTCGCAACGGCGTAAAATCCACGAAGTGGACGAGGTTTTGCTCGAATGCCATTTGCTGGCAATTTATGCGGGCGAGCGGCAGGATTCGTCTTGAGCGTTCATGCAAAATTTAGAGAAAAACTCCGCTGGTTTTCACAAAGGCCGGAGCGTTCAACCTCGCCCGCTTTGCGGGAGAGGAGGTCGGTGAAACCGACAGAGAGGGGAAGTCTTGAAAAGCCCTCACCGGTGCTTCGCACCTCCGCTCCCGCAAGCGGGAGCGGTTAAAAGCGCGGCGGCGGCGGCTGGAATGAACTGCCGCCGAAATTCTTCACCATTCCAAAGCTGATGCTTGTTCTTTGAATCTGAATGAAAACCGAGTGTCCGGCAACGCAACTCTTAGGATTTGCGCCGCTTGCTCGAAGTCACCGCTTGCCGCGCGGCACGGTATTTATCTTGCGACGCGCCGCTGTTTTGTGCTTCTTCGTGTTGCAATAGTTTGAAGCGCGCGACGCGGTCCGGCTCCAAAGTGCCGTTGTTGACGGCGGCCAGGACTGCGCAGCCCGGCTCGTTGACATGAGCGCAGTTTGAAAATTTGCAATTTTCTGCAAGCGCAACAATGTCATCAAACACAGCTTCGATGCCCTCTTCGACATCGACGATTTGCAGTTCGCGCATACCCGGCGTGTCCATCAGCCAAGCGCCAGACGGCATACGGTGCAGCGAGCGGCCCGATGTTGTGTGGCGGCCTCGTGCGTCAGCTTCGCGGATGGCTTGCGTGCCTTGAACCTCAGCGCCCATCAGACTGTTAATAATGGTGGATTTACCGACACCGGAAGAGCCGAGCATGGCAATGGTCTGCCCGCTACCCAGCCAAGGCCTAAGTTTATCGCTTAAATCCTTGTCCTTGGCGTTTATCACTTCGACCAAGAGGCCGTTTTGGATTGCCCGCGCCTCGTCAAAATAATGCTGCGGATTGGCACACAAATCAGCCTTGGTAATGATGACAACCGGCGTTACTTTCGCCTCGTGCGCCATTGCCAGATAACGTTCCATACGCGGCACGTTGAAATCCTGATTGGCGGACGTGACGAAGAAGACGGTGTCGATATTGGCAGCGATAAGCTGCATCCGCACCGCTGTTCCTGCACTGCGACGCTTGAACAGGCTTTGGCGCGGGTAAAGCGCTACGAGCCTGTTGGTATCGCGAGTCACGGCGACCCAATCGCCAGTCGTCGGGCGGTCCTCACCATCTTTTTGGATCAGCGTTTGTTGCACGCGGCCAGTGAACTCCGGCCCCGCCACATCAACGGCGTCACGGTGAACGGCCATAACGCGCGCGGGGAATGTGTTGCCCAGATTCAGCGCGACTTGCGCCTTCTGGAAATGCTCGTTCCAGCCATAGTCGCTTAGTGAAAGCGGGCTCAAGCGGCAATCCTGCGATAGGCAATCGGCAGGCCATACATGGGCTCAATGCGTTGAACGGCATCGGCAAATCCTTCGCGCACGACGCTCATTGTGTGGCCGGAAGCGTGGATCATCATAGTTTCATCTTCCATCATGGCAACATGGCCTTTCCAAAACACCAAGTCGCCGCGAAGCAATGGCGGATGGTCTGCGGCCTGCCCGATAAGCGTTCCAGCGGCTTCGCGCAACATATCACTATCGCGCGGCAGCCCGCTGCCGCAAAGGGTGTGACTAAGCTGAACAAGCCCCGAGCAATCAATGCCAAAGCCGGAGCGCCCGCCCCATAAATACGGCGTTTCGAGCAATCTCGATGCCACTGCGACAGGGTCATTAGGGCGGTTGTGAGCATCAATCGTGTGGGCGGCGATGATAAATTCGCCAGACGAAAGGCCTAAATATTTGGTGCCGCGTGTTTCAGCTTCGCTGGTCACAGATAGGCCAGTGCCCATCGAGAGCGCGGCCGTGACCGGATGTTTCATATCGGGGCCGGGGTATAGAAATGTGCGCGGGGCGCTGACGATATGGGTCGGATTAGTCAGGCGCGAGGTGAGTGCATTGTGTGCCATATAACCGACATAACCATCGGTTTGCAGTTGCACCCAGCACCAGCCTTCATGATCTTCGAAAACCAAAACTTTCTCGCCATAAAGCCCTTGGCTATCAACCGGCGCTCTCGGGCGCGGCTCGCGGCGGATATCGGCAACAGGATCGCAAATTTGCATAAGGCGTCCTGATACAAATCTCGGCGCACTTACAAGTTCGGCAAGGCGCATATCGGCGAGGTCCGGGCGGAAGGCATTTATACGATTGTCCAGCCCGCTCATTTCGTCACATTCCTTGCCGTGGCAATAACCAAATCACCGATACGCTCAACGTATAACGCGCCTTTCAGTGTACGCTTAATCAAAACATTGCGCATGTCTTTTATGTCTCGATGGCGCTCCACCAATCCTAAAGCGCCCATCGTGTCCAGCGCGCGGGTGATGACCGGTTTGGTGACTGCCAGCCGTACCGCGAGCGCCCGAATTGTATGTGGCGGGGCTTCGAGATAAATCGTCAGCAAAATAGAAAGCTGCCGAAATGTCAGGTCCGGCGCGTCGTCGCGCACTTCTGAAAGCGCGATGTCGCGCAGCAAGGACAAAGCCTGCAAAGCATTGAGTTCAATATTCATATAGCCAAGCTAATCAATAATCGTTTCGGTTCCGTATCATTTAAGCGCATTGCGGCGAAAGCAAGGTATTATTTGTAACGCTGGCTTAGCACTTCAAATATTGCGCGAATGCCTTGCGCTTCGCCGCCAACCGGCGCGTGGGATTTTTCAACAGGGTTCCAGCCGAAAATATCGAAATGCACCCATGAGCGGACTTTGGGCACAAAGCGCTTAAGGAACAGTGCTGCGGTGATGGAACCGGCAAATCCATCGGTGGTGACATTGTTCATATCAGCAATTTTGGACGCGAGCTTTTTGTCATAAGGCGACCAAAGGGGCATACGCCAAAGCGGGTCAGCAACCTTGGTAGAGGCGTTTGACAGCTCGGATGCAAAGGCATCGTCATCGGTATAAAATGGCGGCAAATCCGGCCCTAGCGCCACACGGGCGGCACCTGTTAGCGTTGCCATATCAATGAGCAGGTCAGGGTCATCGTCTTGCGCCAGCGTCAAGGCATCGGCCAAAATCAAACGCCCTTCAGCGTCCGTATTGCCAATTTCAACGGTCAGGCCACAACGACTTGTGAGCACATCGCCGGGGCGGAAGGCATCTCCCGCTATGGAATTTTCGACGGCAGGTATGAGAACGCGAAGGCGCAGGTTCAATCCTGCATCCATTATCATCGAGGCTAACGCCAAGATGTTGGCCGCGCCGCCCATGTCTTTTTTCATAAGGAGCATCGAGCTTGAAGGTTTGATATCCAGCCCGCCGGTATCAAATGCTACACCTTTGCCGACGAGCGTTATGCGCGGCGCGGACGCACTGCCCCAGCTGAAATCAATCAGTCGCGGCTCTTCTTTCGCCGCGCGACCGACTGCATGGATCATCGGAAAGCCACTTCTTAGCGCCTCGCCCTTGATGACAGATATTTTGGCCTTGCCCACCTTGGCAACAGCCAGCGCAGCGTCCTCGATCGCCTGCGGGCCCATATCGTTGGCGGGTGTGTTGATTAGGTCGCGTGCAAAAAACACGGCTTTTGCAATTCGTTCCACCGACTTTTGGTCCACGCCGTCCGGCGTAGTTAAAGATACGACTTTATCACTTCCGTTACGATATTTATCGAACTGGTAACCGCCTAGCAAAAAACCAACGGCGGCGAGTTCGGAATTAGCCGGCGGGCTTGCAAAATGCCAATCACCGGCAGGAAGGCCGGTTGCCAATTTACCAAAGCCAAGTCGCTCATCCGTTGTTTGAGAACCAGTACCGAACAGCGCGCCAGCTACTTCGCCTTTGTCATCTGGAACCAGTAACAGAGAACCAGACTTGCCATCAAATCCATTAGCCTTCGCCCAAATAGACACTCTCCTATTGTCGCCATCGGCTATAGATAGGCTGGCATCGCATAGCCAAACAGGTTTTGAATTTTGAGCGATGGATTTGACGAGTTTTGCGGTCATTGATGTGCTTTCAGATTGCGGCCTGTATAAGAGATTTTAACCATTCATTAGGGTTAACAGAATATTTCTTTTAGCGGAATGTGCCGTGCCAATTTTGAGATTCGGCAATATCCATGGCGGAGAATTAGGCTGATGTCACCTCAAGTTCTAACAAGCATGTTTAAACATACCGCCAGCCTGGTGGTCATATCATTGGCGCTTGGGCTGGGAGGTTGTGCAAACAGCAAGCTGACGACAGGCTCTATCGGCCGTGGCCACGGTAAGCCAATAGATCAGATGACATCGACCGAGCTTGATGCTGCCAGCGGTCCCTATGGCCGCGCCTAC
This sequence comes from Phyllobacterium sp., assembly GCA_043717855.1. Lineage (GTDB taxonomy): Bacteria > Pseudomonadota > Alphaproteobacteria > Rhizobiales > Rhizobiaceae > JANMEX01. Next base: position 11,523 of record JAYSWX010000063.1, on the reverse strand, counting down.
GAGCGAAACACCAAAGACAAGGCCACAGCGCTGGGTTACGCCAACGTGCTGCGCATGACTGGCCGTAACGATCAAGCGTTGGCGGTGGTTCGGCAAACAGCAATTTACTTCCCAAATGATCGTGATGTTTTGTCAGCATATGGCAAGGCCTTGGCCAGCTCCGGCCAGTTTGAGTCGGCGCTGGATGCCATCCGGCGCGCGCAACGCCCGGAATATCCGGACTGGAAGCTCTTTTCCGCAGAAGGCGCGATATTGGACCAACAAGGCCACTCGCAAGAAGCGCGCGCACTTTATCGTAAAGCGCTGGATATTCAGCCAAGTGAGGCTTCGGTGCAGTCAAATATTGGCATGTCCTATTTGCTTGAAGGCGACCTGAAAACTGCGGAAACTTATTTTGCCGGCGCGGCACGAAGCCCGGGTGCAGATAGCACAGTGCGGCAAAATCTTGCGCTGGTTATCGGCCTTCAAGGCCGGTTTGACGAAGCCGAGCAAGTGGCGCGCCGCGAGCTTTCACCTGAGCAGGCTGATGCCAATGTCGTCTATTTACGCCGTATGCTGGCGCAGCAAGATTCGCTTAGTCAGTTGAAGAAAAATGACGGCGCTCAAGGTTAGACTAAGGCTTTTACATCTAAATCTGCAGCCAAATTTGAAATTAAAAAAGCGCCAGATATGGCGCTTTTTGTTTTAGAGAGCTGTAGCGGTGATGCTTTATGGCGCCGGAGCCGATTTCGCTGCATCGCCAAAGATACCGCCATTTGCGGATACTCGGATGCCAGCAGGCCCGAGAATAACACCAAACAAAACAGGCAGGAAGAACAAAATCATTGGGACCGTCAATTTTGGTGGTAGCGCCGCAGCTTTCTTTTCTGCTTCATTCAAGCGATGTTCGCGGCTTTCCTGACTGAGAACGCGCAACGCAGTTGCCACTGGTGTACCGTATTTTTCGGCCTGAATCAGAGCTTGCGTGACGGAACGAACGGTATCCAAACCTGTCCGGCTGGCCAAATTTTCAAAGGCTTGGCGGCGCTCCGGCAGGTAGGACAACTCAGCCGTAGTCAGCACCAATTCTTCGGCGAGTTCAACGGATGCCGTACCAATTTCGTCCGATACCTTACGGAATGCGCCCTCGGTTGCCATACCGGATTCCACACAGATTAGCATGAGATCGAGCGCATCGGGCCAAGCACGTTGAATCGACTTTTTGCGCTTACCGGATTTGTTGGAAATGTAGAGATTTGGTGCGTAAAAGCCCCCATAGGCAATGACGAAACATATGAACCATTTCATCATTGTGGTTTTTTCAGCAAAACCGCCAAGCCAAAAGGTATAAACTACCGCGCCAGTGAAGGCGATGAATGGAAGCACGAACCGCAAAAATAGGAACATCATCAACGGATTTTGCCCGCGAAAACCTGCCATACGTAAGTTATTGACGGTGTTTTCGTCGGCAAGAGCTTTTTTCAAGTCAAGTCGATCCACTACCGCGCGAATGCCTGCCTTTTGATTGGCTTCTTTAAGACTTCCTCCGCCTGACCGTCTCTTACGATCAGCCTCGCTAACCAGCTTGGAACGCTCACGGGCACGCAGCGCATCGCGCTCCAGGGCCACGGACTTCATACGGCCTTCAAGCTGACTTCCGCCAATGTAGGGCATAAGAACAGTGAAGATCGTTGCAAACACCGATACAGCAATGAGAGCGATCATCAGAAACTGCGGATCGGAAAAACTCTTAACAACTGATCCCATAACAAGAGTCCTTCGTCTTACATATCAAAGTTGATCATTTTCTTCATTACCATGATGCCGATACTCATCCACGCCAGCGAGACCCCAATAATGGTATGGCCGGTCTCTGTGGTAAAAAGCAGCATGATATAATCGGGTGAAGAAAGCCAAACCAGCAACGTCACGATAAATGGCAGCGCGCCAATAATTGCGGCAGAAGCCTTGGCTTCCATCGACATTGCATCGACTTTGGATTTCATCTTTTTACGATCACGAATAACACGCGACAAATTGCCAAGCGCTTCGGACAAGTTACCACCTGCCTGTGATTGGATCTGAATCACAATTCCAAAAAAGTTAGCCTCCGAACAAGGCATACTTTCGTAAAGTTTACCCACCGCTTCCGGTACAGAAAGACCTATTTGCTGGGCCTCAAGAATGCGCCTAAATTCAGTGGCAACAGGCTCCTTGGCTTCATTGGCGATTAGGCGAAGGCCGTCATTAAGTGGCAGGCCAGATTTTACGGCACGCACGATAATATCAATGGAATTGGGAAACTCCGCCAGAAACTTTTTGACGCGTCGTTTGCGCATGTACGAGACAACCCAGCGCGGCAGGCCAACACCAACGGCCACTAATGCGCCAATCGGGACATAAAAGGGAGTACCCATCAGAAATGTGCCGAGTGCCGCCAAAACACCTGCAACGGCACTTACGATATAAAATATCTTAATATCCCAATTGAGGCCTGCTTGCTGGATTTGAGTCTTTAGCGGTGGCCGGCGAATAAGCTGCTCACGGTTTTTCTGGCGTGCCTCGAAGTCCTTCAGATTGTCCTGAACCTGCTTGCGGCGCTTATTGGCATCGGTCACTTTATCCTTGGCGGAACGTGCACTGGAACGCTCGGTATCGGTCGTTTGAATCGCTTTCATGCGCTTGTTTGTGCGGCCTTCTTCCTCAATCCGCTGATAAAGGAACGCATACGCCAAGCCTGCCACACTGAAGAAAGCGAGGGCGATCATGGCTATTACATTTGTATCCAACCCGAACATCGAAATTAACCCTTAATGCGCCCTAAAACCCCGCACAGTTTGAATACTAAAAATTATGCTCTTATGTTCTGTTTAGGCCCACATCGTTAACGCAATCAGAACTCTTGCATTAAAATGGGTGCTAATCCCGTATTTTCTCCATACCATCAAGCGCCGCTGCCAATCGCGATTCCTCATTGTAATAGCGGGCGCGGTCCCAAAATCCTGGTCGGCCTACGCCTGTAGAGACGTGCTTGCCAATGATCTTGCCATTGGCATCTTCGCCCTTCATATCGTACAAAACGACGTCTTGCGTGATGATGACATCGCCTTCCATACCAAGCACTTCGGTGATGTGGGTGATGCGGCGTGAGCCATCGCGAAGGCGCATGGCCTGAATGATAATATCAACTGAACCAACAATGATTTCGCGAACCGTGCGCTGCGGCAGGCCAAAACCACCCATCGCAATCATTGCTTCCATGCGGTTCAAGCATTCACGGGGAGAGTTGGAGTGGATGGTTCCCATTGAACCATCATGGCCAGTGTTCATAGCCTGAAGCAAATCGAACACTTCAGGTCCGCGCACCTCACCGACGATGATGCGTTCAGGGCGCATACGCAGACAGTTCTTTACCAAATCGGTCATCGTGATTTGGCCCTCGCCCTCCAGATTTGGCGGACGGGTTTCAAGGCGCACCACATGCGGCTGCTGCAATTGAAGTTCGGCTGTATCTTCGCAGGTGATAATACGCTCTTCAGGGTCGATGTACCCCGTCAGACAGTTCAAAAGTGTGGTTTTCCCGGATCCTGTACCACCTGAAATAATGATATTGCAGCGGACGCGGCCGATGATTTGCAACACAACAGCGCCTTCCGGCGAAATTGCGCCAAATTTCACCAATTGATCGAGCTTAAGTTTGTCCTTTTTGAATTTTCGAATTGTCAGCGCGCAACCATCAATTGCCAGCGGTGGCGCGATAACATTGACGCGCGATCCGTCCGGAAGTCGCGCATCGCAGATAGGGCTGGATTCATCGACGCGGCGTCCAACCTGGCTCACGATTCGTTGACAAATATTAAGAAGTTGCTGGTTGTCACGGAAACGCACATTGGTTTCCTGCATTTTTCCATTGACTTCGATATACGTGCTACGAGCGCCATTGACCATAATATCGGCAATATCGTCGCGCGCCAGCAGCGGTTCGAGCGGACCGTAGCCTAGAACGTCGTTACAAATATCCTCGAGCAGTTCTTCCTGCTCTGCGATACCCATGGCAAAGTTCTTGATGGCAATAATATCGTTGACGATATCGCGAATTTCTTCACGTGCAGAATCAGCATCAAGCTTTGCTAACTGTGACAGGTCAATCGTGTCTATGAGCGCAGAAAATACCTGAGACTTGGTATCGTAATAGTCTTCCGTACGCTCACGTTGAGGTTTTGCCTCGGCCTGTTTGGCAGGTGCCGTGCCGCTGGCCTGCGACGCCTGTGATTTGGGTGCCGCACTCGCAGGCTGGGCGGCGAGCGATTTTGCTTCCGCCGCCGGGCGCGCTGCGCCATCATTGCCTCTTTTACCAAACATATTTTCACCCGGTATCTGTCAGTTGACGGATTGTCGCCTGATTATGCTTTCTTCGAACGCAACTTTGCCAAGATGGACTGTAGTCCCGGCTTTTTCTTCACTTTAACTTCGCTGCGCCCGGTCACGATGTGCGCGATCTCGCTTATCAATTTAACGGTCGCATGGTTCGCGTCGGATTCAGCCAGCATCCGGCCATTGTTGGCCGCATTGCCGAAAAACTGGGCATCAAAAGGAATGATAGCCATCGGCTCAATGCCTAAGGGTTCACAAAAATCAGCTGCCGAAATTTCAGGACGCTTTAAAATTCCGACCTGATTGAGCACCAATCGCGGCGAAAAATCATTCGGGCGCATTTTACGCAGCGTATCCAATATGTTTTTTGCGTTGCGCAAGTTGGCAAGTTCAGGCGTTGCGACGATTACGATTTCGTCCGCTCGCGCCAATGTTGTGCGTGTCCAGCCATTCCAGCCGTGAGGCATGTCTAATACAACTGTGGGAGCACTGCGTTGCGCGATTTCGACAATCTGAGCAAAAGCATCAGCGTCAAAATCATAAGTGCGCTCAAGTGTTGAGGGTGCCGCAAGTAGCGACAGACGCTCTGAACATTGGGCCAGCAGCCGATCCAGATAGACTTCGTCAATACGCTCAGGGGCAAATACCGCCTCAGCAATACCCTGCGCCGGATCTTGATCAAAATTGATGTTGGCTGTACCGAACGGCAGATCCATATCTGCAATAATAACTTCGTTCTTAAACAGCGAGGAAATTGACCACGCCAGATTGTGCGCGATGGTTGAGGAGCCAACGCCACCTTTTGCACCAATGACGGCGATCGTGCGACCGATCGGGGCAGAGTCAGCAGCCACAAAAATCCCTGAAACCACGCTGATAACATCCGCGATAGAGATCGGCGCGACCATATATTCCGAAATGCCATTGCGCAGCAAATCGCGGTAAAGCGTCACGTCATTATAATGACCTATTACAACAACTTTCGTGGTTGGATCACATACTTCAGCAAGGCCTGACAATTCATTGAGAATTGCATTTGGCTCTGACGAGGTTTCCAAAATCATTAGATTAGGTGTCGGGTTGGAATGATAAAATTCCACCGCCGCCGCGATGCCACCATGCTCAACGCGCATGTGGGTCCGCGCCATGCGACGGTCTGCCATCACGCGTTCCATCGGCTTTGCAACCACATCAGTTTCACAAAAGGCATGAACCGAAATTCTTGGGACCGGGCGCAGTTCCTGCATCGCAGCAACTTCGCGGTCATCCACCGGCTCAAACTCCTGTTCGCGGTCTATGGCAAGATTACTCATTTTTTTAACCTCGAATTGGTGCTTAGTAGCTAATTTGGGTACCCGTCGAAGCCGTCGCGTCCTGCCACGTCTTTATTGCTTTGCCACGCTTTGTCGGGTCCACTTGCCCCGGTGCGCGAGGACCAATCAAATCAGCGGGGTTGGCGATCATTGCAGCTAAGTTATTTTGATATGAACAACCAAAATCAGCATAGTGCTTGTTTTCTGAAGTCTCACCAAGGTCGTCCGGCCACTTGCCGCACTGGTCAGTGGACGCCGTCATCGCACGATAAGAAATTCTGATTGGACTGGCATTTTCTGGACCAGCGGCTTCATAAGTTGTTGTCAGGATTTGGCCCCCTGAAACGCCACCACGCTTGATTGCGCCAACAATGTCTCCCTGAACACGACGTGCAGCAGCGGCATTTGTGCCATTCGATGGCAGCATAATTTGAACAGGTCCGCTTCCATTGGTTTTGTATTGATCGACAAAGCCTTGGATCACTGATCGTTGTGGCACCGAGAGTGCATTATCACTTGTACCAACCAAGACATCCAGATGCTGCTCTTGTTCGGAAAGCGTGATCGGGTGGTTGGTGCGGTAGTCATCTGGAATGGAGCCAACGGTAATGTGCTGCCTGTCTTTGAGATATCCACAACCCGGCAAGAATAACATTGCGGAGGCCAGGATTGCCAGTGAGACAACGCTTGTTGTGCTCTTTGAAGAATTTGATGCTTGCGATGCAGCGTTCTTGGAGTTTTTTGAGAATACGCGGGACATGGTTTCTGTTCTCCGGTCACTTATAGATGAAGCCAACAACGCCGTGGTAGCGGCCTTGCGGAAGGTTTGTTTGCATCGTGCCGTAAACACGGTTGAGTCTGCCCAGCAAGTTGCCGGCTCCGTCTGCCGCCGCCTCGAAGTTATCATCAGGTTTGGCGAGCTTGTTGCGCGCTACAGGGCGCACAAGATAAGGTGTCACTATAATGACCAACTCAGATTCATTGCGAATAAAGTCGCGGCTGCGAAACAAGGCGCCAAGAACAGGCAAGTTTTTTAAGCCGGGCATACCGCCCACAGACTGGCGCATATCATCACGAACCAGACCGGCGATCATCATGGAACCGCCGGAAGGAAGCTCGATTGTTGTATCTGCCAGCCGCTTACGGATGGAGATAATACTCGTTCCTTGGTCCCTAGGACCAGAATTTAGAGTGACTGTTGCCTCTGTTGTCGGCTCGGACACCGAAGTACGAACCTTCAAGCTGATACGGCCCGGCGACAATACCGTTGGCAGAAACTCCAGTCCTATACCGTATTCTATTTCTTTAACGTTATAGGTAATCTGACCGGTTGTAGCATCAACAGAACGACCGTTGATGATATTGTATGTGCCGCCAGCTCTGAATGTGGCTTTTTCACCGGAAACAGCGGTGAGCGTCGGCTCTGCCAGAGTTTTCATAACACCGGTTTGTTCCATGGCGTTAATTGTCGAGCTCAGCGCTTGCGCACCGTATGAGCCGGCAAGACCGAGTGAGCCGATGCCATTGGCTTTTCCAAGTCCGGCGACTGTTTCGCTGGCGAACGTCATGCCGTTGCCGCCGCCATTTGCGATTAAGTTGACGCCAAGCTGCTTCATCACGTTGCGGCTAATTTCGGCCACTGTTACCTTCAGTGTGACCTGATCGTCACCGCTGATTTTTAGCAGATTGACGATTTTTGACGTGCGCGTGTCCTCGCTGGAACCCACAACCACTGAAGTTGTGGCGGAGGAACTGGATACTGAAGATGAGTTGAACGTTCCCGTTGTCGCCTCACCGCCTGTTACAAATATTTCTGCCAGTTGCACCGCGCGGGCTGAGTCTTGCGGTGTTTGTACTGTGCCCGTTAAAACGACATTGTCGTTGATGATTTCAGCTTTAATGTCCGAGTCTTCAATGAAGCGGGCCAAATAGGCGTCGAGCCCGGCGACATCGCGCTCTACTGTCAATTCAATCGAGGCAACCTGTTCGCCGTTGGCACCAAAAACGAAAACGTTTGTGGAGCCTACTTGCTTGCCGAAGATATAAATGCGCCGTGCGGTACGTGTTATTGCATCAGCAACGCCCGGATTGGCAACCAAGATATCAGACGCATCTTGCGGCAAATCGATGACGATCGATTTGTTTAAACCCAAGCTGACATTTTGAGTCTTGCCGGTGATTTTTGCAATCTTGTTATCAGCAGCCATGGCAACGCCAACCACTGGAAGGCCAGGAATTGTTGTTACTGAAACCGATGTCATAAGGACTATCGAAAGGAGTGCTGATGAGCGCCGCTTCATTGTCGTGCCACTTGTGATGTTGAAAGACTTGATCATTTTGTTGCTCCGACTTCAGTAACTTCACCGGACTTAATCATGCGCACTGTGCCGCCGCGACCACGGCCGTTGACAAGATAATCAGCGCCCGGGCTGGCCTTGTCAGCTGCATCGGCAGTAGAGCGTAAAACAAGCGCCAAACGATCTGCCATTTGCTGGGCAACGATAACTATTTCAGATTGTTGAGGCGTCAACTCGAGCGTGGCTGTTTGGCCAACCTTGACCTTGCGGCCCTCTTCATCTTCGCGGATGGTTTGGTCGATGGCCAAAACTCTGATGTTTTTCAATATTGTTTCAGTGATGAAGGATTCGCCGCCTGTCGCAGTCGCAACGCGGCGCGTCATTATCATGTCGACATAATCATTGGGCAATATAAACCCGCCGGCAGATGTGTTGGCGGAGATTTCAACTGCAACCGCGCGCATTCCTGACGGCAAAATGGACGACATCAAACTCTGGTCTTTGCCCACAAGTTTGGAATCGCGGATTGGTTCGCCGGGCGAAATCACAACCCGGGCAATGGAACCTTTTAGCTCTTCAATGGCTTGGGGACGGACAGCTTGGGTGATGTACCCTTCAGTAATGCCTTCTTTGGGCCATGGTTGCCATCTGATTTGCGTATCCAGGACACCACCGATAGTGATCTCTTCGCCCGCCACAAGGACTTGCTCTATCTCCATCTGCGGGACAACAGGCGCAACGACTTCAGCGACCACCGGCTGCGGTGGCTGCATATTCATAGCCAAGTAGCCTGCAGCGGCGGCGGCGGTTAGTGCTACACCCAAAACTATCAAACGCGTCGATTTCATTGCCAAACCTCAAACGAGAATTTTTGCTCGTATGAGACCATGGTGCTGAAATCGTGTAATTATGGTTAATAAAGCGAAAGGATTTGTGATTAATTTTTGGTAACCGATAAAAATCGCCAGCCATAATCATTCAATACAGCGGCGCCGTAACTGCCAACGCCTAAATCAATTGGCGGTCACGTGAAAGTTAGCTGGCCAAACGCTGCAATACCCACTGTGCCATCTCAGTATCGGGATAGACAATAAGACCGGCTGCGCCAAGCGCGATACCATAGGGGATTTTTTCTTTGGCATCGGCGATGCGCGCTAGAAAGCCGACGCGTCCTGTTAGAACGGCCATGGAGGAGCCACGGTAATTGAGAATGGCCAAAGTCAAAGCGCCGCCTAAAATCGACGCCAGCAGCAAATAATCCATTAGTTCAACGCTAAACCCGAACCAAAGAGCTGTTGCTGCAAGCAATTTCGCGTCCCCGCCGCCCATGACGCCCATTGCAAAAAAACCGAAACAGACTGCGAGCACAACAACCATGGCAAATGCGTGCATACCAATATCGTAAAGTGGCATTCCAGTTAATGGCGCAAGGAGGGCAAAGGATCCAATCAGCAGCAGTGATACGCGGTTGGCGATCGTCATGGACAACATATCGGATATCGCCGCGTGGGCCATCGCAAAGGGAAAAACAATCAGTATTGCGGCTTCGAGCATCAGCATATCCTTTTTCGCAAGGCTATCTCAGGGACATTAAACTTTGGTGAAGGCTACTTAACTCGCGGGGCAAACAAAGCAAAAAGGCAACCCGAATGGTTGCCTTTAAGAGGTAGATGTCCGTCAGGGCCAAATATTATGCACCGGAAACTGTGGTGGCAATCTTTGCAAACTTTGCATTCAACTTCGTACCAATCATGCCCGCACCCAGAATAATAGCGACCGCAATAAGCGCAGCAATCAGGCCATACTCAATGGCGGTTGCACCAGACTCATCTTTTGCGAACTTCGAAACTAGATTAGACATAATTACTCCTCGGGGGTTACGTGAAAGAAATCTATAAATCTCGCGATCTACGCGGTGTAATAATACTCTACCGCTCTTTCTTTACATTAATCTAAACAAGTAGGGTTAATTTTTAAGAAATTGACCTTAGTTATAGCCTTGATATCATTCATAGAAAAAGGCCACTTCTTTCGAAGTGACCTTTTAGATATCGATTGCCAATATTTAGACGGCAGAAATATTATGCGCCAGAAACAGTGGTCGCGATCAAAGCGAACTTTGCGTTCAGCTTCGAACCGATCATGCCGGCACCGGCAATGATCGCAACAGCGATAAGAGCAGCAATGAGGCCGTATTCAATGGCAGTCGCGCCGGATTCATCTTTAGCAAAACGAGCAACAATCTTAGACATGAGTAAATTCCTATTCCACGGGGTTAGTATTAACAGCAAAACCAACAGTGCTTTTTTTCGGCTGTTTGGTTGATCTGAGTTTTAGCCCCAGTAGTTTGAGATTCCCTCAAGAGATATGATTTACGCTTGGTAAATTGTACGATTTATTGAATTTTTTTCGCAGAGCGGTCATATCCCTTCTTTACGTTAACTCATGCGGACGCCTTCTTTGATGAACTGGCCCGAACGAAGCTCACTCATGGCTGTCATCAGTTCCTCGCGCGTGTTCATCACGATCGGGCCGTGCCAAGCGACTGGCTCTTTGAGAGGCGCGCCGGAAATCAGCAAGAATCGCACGCCGTGCTCGCCTGCCGTCACGACCACTTCATCACCTGAGTCAAAAACCACAAGCGTGCGGTTGCCCGACATATCGCGCAAATGAATTTCTTCGCCGTTGACCTCCTTTTCGACCAAGACGCCGAATGGTTTGGACGCATCGCGGAATGTGGCAGTGCCTTCAAAGATATAAGCGAAGGCGGAGCGGTAGGTGTCCACTTTGAACACTTTGCGCTTGCCGGCAGGCACAAAAATATCAAGATATTGCGGGTCGGCGGCGATGCCATCGACGGGGCCTTTTTTGCCCCAGAACTCACCGACGACCACGCGCACTTTTGTGCCATCATCATCGATGATTTCCGGAATTTCGGTCGAGCCTACATCTTGATAACGCGGAGTGGTCATCTTCAAACTGGCTGGCAAATTTGCCCAGAGCTGGAAGCCGTGCATACGTCCAGCAAAATCGCCCTTGGGCATTTCCTGGTGCATAATGCCGGAACCGGCGGTCATCCATTGCACATCGCCAGCGCCCAGTGTGCCGCGATTGCCAAGGCTATCGCCATGCTCAACCGAGCCTGCCAAGACATACGTAATCGTTTCAATACCGCGATGCGGGTGCCATGGAAAGCCCTTGATGTAATCAAGCGGGTTATCATTGCGGAAATCATCCATCATCAAAAATGGATCAGTCAGCGATGGATCGCCAAAGCCAAATACGCGCTGAAGTTGGACGCCAGCGCCCTCTAAATGGGGTGTAGTGCCGGAGATATGTTTTACGGGTCTAATGGACATGATTTGGTCCTTTCAAATGGTTTGTTGAGACCAATTTAGGGGTAAAGCGGCGGATTTGTAAGGTGTGAACAATGTGGACGGATTGTTCGATGAAATGGTGATGTAAAATGGTACTTGACGGAAATGTGTAAAGTGTTATTTTACATTCAACGCAAACCAGTCAAACCAGTCAAACCAGTCAAACCAGTCAAACCAGTCAAA
>JAYSWX010000062.1:0-11823 GCA_043717855.1 Phyllobacterium sp. | reverse complement strand
GCATCATGCTCATCATGCCGCCCATGCCGCCCATTTTCTTCATCTGGCGAAGCTGGTCGGCAAGATCATCGAGATCGAACTTGCCTTCCTGCATTTTTTTCGCCATGGCGGCGGCTTTTTCGTGGTCGATGTTTTCAGCGGCCTTTTCGACCAGTGAAATAATATCGCCCATGCCCAAAATACGGTCGGCAATACGCTTGGGGTAAAACTCCTCCAGCGCATCCATCTTTTCGCCAACGCCGATAAGCTTGATGGGCTTGCCCGTGACAGCACGCATGGAAAGCGCCGCGCCGCCACGGCCATCGCCGTCCATGCGGGTGAGCACAATGCCTGTGATGCCGACGCGCTCGTTAAAGCTGGTGGCAAGGTTTACGGCGTCTTGGCCCGTCAGGCTATCGGCAACGAGCAGGATTTCATGTGGATTGGCGCGCAGTTTAATCTGCGCCATTTCTTCCATCAGCGGCTCATCAATATGCGTGCGGCCGGCGGTATCCAGAATGATGACATCAAAAGCGCCGAGCTTTGCGGCCTGAACGGCGCGCGCGGCGATATCCACCGGGGATTGGCCAGCGATGACGGGGAGCGTTGCAACGCCAGTCTGCTCGCCCAGCTGGCGCAATTGTTCTTGCGCGGCGGGACGGCGGGTATCGAGCGAGGCCATCAGCACTTTTTTGCGCTGACGCTCGGTGAGGCGTTTGGCAAGTTTGGCTGATGTTGTGGTTTTACCCGAACCTTGCAAACCCACCATCATAATGACGACGGGAGCGGGAGCGTTCAGATCAACGCCGACGCCTTCGGTGCCGAGAAGCTCGACCAGCTCATCATGCACAATCTTAACGACCATTTGGCCGGGCTTGATGCTTTTGAGGATTTCAGCGCCAACAGCCTTGGTGCGGACTTTATCCGTGAATGAGCGAACCACATCCAGCGCAACATCGGCCTCAAGCAGCGCACGGCGCACCTCGCGCATGGCGGCGGTAACATCCGCCTCCGATAGCGCACCGCGTCCGGTGAGACTGTTGAGGATCGAGCCTAAGCGCTCTTGTAAAGATTCAAACATTCAAATTTCCTATGCCTTTGGTGATTTTTGCCAAAGGTGGTGTTCGTTTCCTCAAAAAGCAAAGACATAAGCAAAACGTCACCCGGGGGCGCGTCGCGCTGCCGGATGTTGCCCTCCCACATCGTTTTCGTTAGTCGAAAACGCGGGGGTCGGATGCTCGAAGACTAAACTTCTTGCGGAATTACTGGCCTTAAACAGGATTGTTGATTTCTTGTCAAGTTTTCGCCATGACTTGCGGCCATGGCCGACTGGTGACAAAACTAGTATTCATTGGCAGTATGTCGCGGGGCTGCGAATCACCCATTTTGGAGATTAAAATATGGCGCGAGTGCGCGGGACAATCATAGCGGCAGTAGCTGCATTCACGGTTTTTGGTGCAACTTTCGCGCAAGCTGCTTCTTGCAGCAGCACAGGCGGCGATTTTGAAGCCTGGAAGGGCGAATTCGCCGGTGAAGCCAAGGCAAATGGTGTCGGTGCAAAGGGTCTTTCAGCGTTGGCTGGAACAAACTATGCTACCAAGACAATCAATGCGGATCGCAACCAAAAAAGCTTTAAGCTTTCACTTGATGCTTTCATGAAAAAGCGCGGCGGCGCTGCCATTGCCTCACGCGGCAAGGCCATGAAAAATGCTAATTCGGCGCTGTTTGCCAATCTTGAAAAGCGCTACGGCGTTCCTGCCGGTCCGATTATCGCCATTTGGGGCATGGAAACGGGCTTTGGCTCCTACATGGGCGATCAAAACACGCTTTCGGCAGTTGCGACGTTGGCGTACGACTGCCGCCGCACTGAGTTTTTCACCGATCAGCTTTATGCCGCGCTGAAATTGGTTGATCGCGGGGTGATCTCCGGCGCATCACGCGGTGCAATGCACGGCGAAATTGGCCAAACACAATTTTTGCCTAAGAACGTTTTCACCTACGGCGCTGACGGCGATGGCAACGGCCGCGTTGACATGGTCGGCTCCAAGGCGGATGCACTGGCCTCTACGGCCAATTTCTTGAAAGGCCACGGCTGGTCTCGCGGCGGCGGTTATCAGCCCGGCGAAGGCAACTTTGGTGCTATCCAAGGCTGGAATGCAGCGAGTGTCTATCAGCAGGCGATTGCCATTATCGGCGCACAGATCGACGGCGGCTGATAACTACGACATAATTTTGAAAGAGGGCTGGATTGATCCGGCCCTTTTTTACGTCTATCTAGGCAGCGCGTCGCAATTATCGGCAATGGTTGATTGGGCTGACGCGATGATCTTGCCTACCTCGAAAGTGAATATCTCACGCGTCAGGCTTTCGTTATCAGGAAATTGGTAGCAGACCATAATGGTCATTTTCTCTGCCTCATCAGACTCAATCGCATGGCGAATTGTTGAGCCTTTCATTGCATTCTCCCACTCGTCAAGGCTGGCAAGAAACTCTGACTTTGTTTGTTGAATTTCTATGTCATCAAGTGAAATTATCGCTTTGTCAGACAAGAGGCCTGCTATTTCCGCGCGATTACTAGATATCAGCGCGGCATACCAGCGATCGGTTAGTGCTTTTTCAATCTCGCCTGCGTTTGCAGCGGCAATGTACAAAAGAACCGCGACAATAAATGTGAACGGTTTCAAGGTGTTCATTTGTCTATCACGACTCTTGGTTCCGGTCGCACAAAATCACCGGTCTCCGGGTTCATCACGCTAAGCTCACCGGTTGAAATATCAAACCACGCGCCGTGAAGCGTCAAACGACCCTTGCCTTCGAGAATTGATATGCAAGGGAATGTCCGCAAATTTTGCAATTGAAAACGAATGGAAACCCGCTCCATCGCGCGCTGCCGCTCAGAGGCTGTCAGCAATGTATTGGCGCTAATGATTTCGGCAGCAGGTTTTACCAAATTCATCCAACTACCTATAAAATCACTGGGAGAGAGTGGTTTGGATCCTTGGTCTAAAGAGGCTGCAATGCCGCCACAACGCCCGTGGCCAAGCACCACAATGCTTTCAACCTTTAAGCTTTGAACAGCAAATTCCAGCGCTGCTGATGTGCCATGATACTCACCATCAGGCTGATAGGGGGGAACAAGATTTGCCACGTTACGCACGACAAATAACTCACCTGGCCCACAATCAAATATGGTTTCCGGTGCCGCGCGGCTATCGCAACAGGCGATAACCATTGTGCGTGGCTTTTGACCGTCATTGGCCAATTCGCGATAGCGCCGCTCTTCATGCGAATAGCGGCCTTCCAAAAAAGCGTGATAACCATCGAGAAGATGTTCTGGAAAATGGATCATGAAAAACGGTTAGCGACAATGGCTGGCAATATCAATATTCAATATTGCATCGCACCATCGTTCGTAAACTAAGATTCATGCAAGGGATTTTGGTCGCGGGCGCATCATGCGGCGCATTTGAACCATCGCCATTGGGTGCGAGAGTGCGCTTGCATCGGACGCCAACATGAGTTCGTTAGACCCGCGCTTTGCCGCCCTCGCCAGTGTTTCAAACACGGCTGCCGTGGTGTGGCGTAACGCCTTTTCATTGCTTTCGCCCATGAGACGGCGGGCAAGAAATAGCGCAGATGTGAGATCGCCCAAGCCATTAGTTGGACCGTCTACCAAACGGTGTTCAGCCATTACCGTTTCTTGGGCATTAATAAGAAGATTGCCGGTACTTCCTGTCATCATGGGGATTGCCGAAGTGGCAATCACAGTTGCGGCGGCAAGCGAATCCGCTGCGCTCATGATGGCTTGATTGTCATCAAGTTTGGTTTGTGTGAGCCATGCCAATTCAAAACGGTTGGGCGTCACAATATCTGCGAGCGGCAGCAATTGATCGCGAATGGCGGCAGCTGTGGCTTGCGGCACATAAAGACCGCCTTCGTCACCAATTACGGGGTCGCACAAATAGGTCGCTTTAGGGCTACGCTTTTTTACCGCCTCAACGAGCTTAGCGACAGCTCCGGCTTGGGCGGCATCGCCCAGATAGCCCGAAAGAACAGCGCCAACTTCGGAGAGCCACGGCGTCTTGCTCAAATCGTCCATCATGGCGGCAAAGCCAGCGCCATCGGGCACAATCCGCGTTGCCCGGCCATGGCCGGGATGCCAAGGCAAGATGACTGTGGGAACGGCCCAGACCTGAAAACCAAGGCTTTCTAGCGCAAAAACGGCAGCGCGATTGCCCACCGTCCCCCGCACGACATGGCTTGAGATCACGATAACAGCGGGGAGCGAATCCTGATTCATGGTTGGTTTTGGCGTCCAAAATGATTTCGCGGATTGTTGCAGACGCGAACGCCATGAACAAGGCCAGATATTTTGCATTTGCCATTTTAATGTCGCTATAATGTGAATAAGATGTACCTAACACCGTGGGGTTGGTGGTTCAGTTCAAGGGGTTACTCATATGTTTGCATCTGTTGCACCGCGTGGGCTTCGCGCTTCCATCACTGCTGCCATACTGGTGCTGATGGCGACGGTGGTTTCGGGTTGTGGCTTTAACGCCATACCAACCAACGAAGAGGCTGCCAAAGCTTCATGGAGTGAAGTGCTGAACCAGTATCAACGCCGTGCTGATTTGATCCCCAATCTAGTGGAGACAGTTAAAGGCTTTGCCGCGCAGGAAAAAGATGTGCTGGTTGGCGTTGTTGAAGCGCGGGCGAAGGCCACGCAAGTGTCTGTTCCTACTGATATTTTGTCCAACCCGGAAGCGTTCAAGACATTCCAGGCAAATCAGGCGGCCATTACTGGTTCGCTTGGTCGTTTGCTGGCGGTGGCGGAAGCCTATCCGGATTTAAAATCCAATCAAAACTTCTTGGCGCTGCAATCCCAGCTCGAAGGCACGGAAAATCGCATTGCAGTGGCGCGCCGTGACTATATTGAGGCTGTGCGGGTATATAACACCGAGTTGAAAACAGTGCTGGGCTCAATCTGGGCTTGGATATGGTGGACTGCCAATAAGCCATTTGAAACTTTCACTATTGCTGAAGATAAAATGGAACTACCGAAGGTGAAATTCTAAGAATCGTCGGGAAAGGTGCAGATGGCACCAGTTAAAGTATTTGTATTATTGGTACTGCGCCAAATTCTAGTGGCGCTGGGACTGATTTTATTGTCTGCAAGCACTTTGGTTGCGGCAGAAATGCCGATGCTGACGGGCCGTGTTGTTGACTTAGCGGATTTGTTAAATCCGGCTGAAGAGGCGGCCTTGAGCGAAAAGCTTAAGGCATTTGAGGCAAAGTCTTCTGACCAAATCGTGGTAGTGACCATTCCATCGCTTGATGGCGCGGTGCTTGAAGACTATGCCAACAAGCTGTTTCGCACATGGCAATTGGGTCAAAAACAAGAAGACAATGGCGCACTGCTTTTGGTGGCGCGGGACGATCGTAAGCTGCGTATTGAAGTAGGCTATGGCTTGGAGGGCCAGCTTACAGATGTGCTGTCCAAGCTGATTATTGAAAACAGCATCGTTCCGGCCTTCCGTGCGGGCGACTATGCCGATGGCATCGCCAAGGGCGCTGATGATATTATCGCTGTCGTTTCAGGTGATGGTGCGGAGTTGGAAGCGCGTGCCAAGCGCAATTTGCAGTCCGATAATGGTGATGCTCCGGATACAATCTTTGTTGTTATATTTGGCATTTTCTTCATGCTGATATTTGGTAGTATCGTGTTTTCAATGCTCGCTCATGTGTTTGGCATCAAGATTGGACCGCGCCATTATCGTTGGCTTGGTATCAATGTTTATGACAGTGCGCCAAGTAGTGGTAGCTCGTCCGGCAGCGGTTGGTCATCAGGTAGCGGCGGAGGGTGGTCTTCCGGCGGTGGCGGGTTTTCCGGAGGCGGTGGCTCGTCCGGCGGCGGCGGCTCATCGGGGGGCTGGTGATGATTGTTGTGACGGCGCAAGACCATAAACGCATTGCGGCCGCGATTCAGGCTGCGGAAAGCCACACCAATGGCGAAATTCACGCGGTTATGGCGCGGCGCAGCGATGATTACTTCGTGGCATCAGGGTTTATCGTGTCTGCCTGTCTCATACTGGTGGCCGCGCTTATTGCCCTATATTTGGACCGTCATTGGCACTCGATCAGCCTGTCGCTCTATTCACTTTTGGTGCTTGGCGCGTGGCTGGTTTGCATGGGATTACTGTGGTTTTTGCCCAATGCGCGACTGTTATTCATCCCTAAAAGCATGGCCCGCAAGCGTGCGCACCAAAATGCTGCGGTGCAATTTCTCGCCCGAAACATGCACGCTACGAAAAACCGTACCGGAGTTTTGCTGTTTGTCTCGCTTGCCGAGCGTTATGCGGAAGTCGTGGCGGATGAGGGTATTGCCAAGTTTGTTGCCCAATCTGAATGGGACGGTATTGTTGATGTGTTGACCGGCCACGCTTCAAAAGGCAATGTCGCCGACGGCTTTGAGGAAGCATCGGTATTGTCCGGTGCGCTGTTGGCCATTCACTTTCCCCGGACAAACGACGATGCCAATGAGTTAGACGACCATCTGGTTGAACTTTAAGCCGCTTGCTTAAATGTGAGCGCTAGTGCCAGTATCAATTCATAGTGATTTGGGAGGGGACTATGGCTGAACTAGGGCGGGCTGAACTGGGAAGACCGGGCATACCGAAGCGCGGCATATATGGTTGGATGATGTTCGACTGGGCGGCGCAGCCGTTCTTCACCGTGGTCACAACTTTTATATTCGGCCCGTATTTTGTAGCGCATTTTGCCGGAAGCCCTGAACAAGGCCAGACTCTTTGGGGCTATGCCGCCGCCGCCGCCGGTCTTATGATAGCTATATTATCGCCAGTGCTCGGCTCAATTGCTGACCAGACTGGTCCGCGTAAACCATGGATTTTCTTTTTCGGCATCATTCAAATTATTGGTACAGGTATGCTGTGGTATGCGGTTCCAGGCTCAAATCCCTATATCCCGCTGATTTTTTTCACACTGGCTACCATTTCGGCGGAATTTTCTATCGTATTCAACGATTCTATGATGCCGCGTTTGGTCACCAAGGCGCAAATTGGCCGAGTCTCCAATATCGCGTGGGCGCTCGGCTATCTTGGCGGTATGATTGCACTGATTTTCGTTCTGGCCTGCATGGCGGGAAATAGTGAGACGGGCAAAACCATCGTTGGCCTAACGCCGATTTTCGGGCTTGATCCCGCGACCTTCGAAGGCGACCGCGCCACCGGGCTTTTAGCCTCCATTTGGTATTTCATATTTGTATTGCCAATGTTTATCTTCACGCCGGACACCAGCGACACTGGCCGCAAACCGCTCAGCGAAGCGGTCCATTTGGGTTTGGCTGAACTTAAGGAAACCCTGAAAGAAGTGCGAAAACGCGCTGGTCTTCTGCGGTTTCTCGTTGCCCGTATGATTTATCAGGACGGGGTCAACGGCCTCATCATTCTAGGTGGAACGTTCGCAGCGGCGATGTTTGGCTGGAAAATTACTGAAATTGGTGTGTTTGGCATTCTCTTAAACATCACAGCCATATTTGGAAATATAGCTGCGAGCTTTATGGATACAAAGCTTGGCTCCAAACGCGTCGTTATTATCTCATTGATTTTGTTGATGATTGCCTTGGTGGGCATAGTTTCCACTGGCGTTGATTACACGCTATTTGGCTTACTCACATTCAATGCCGTTGGCGGCGGCGGACTTTTCGATACCGGCGCAGAAAAGGCTTATATCGTCTATGGCCTACTGATTGGTCTGTCGCTCGGCCCCGTGCAAGCCTCGTCGCGCTCCTATATGGCGCGCAGTGTTAGTGCCAAAGAGGCGGGCCGATACTTCGGACTCTATGCGCTGTGCGGCCGCGCCACGTCGTTCATGGCACCGTTCACAGTGGCGACCGTTACAGCGATTTCAGGCTCCGCACGCGTAGGTATGGCGACACTGATGATATTCCTTGTCGTCGGCCTTTATATCCTCTGGTCGACGCCTTATCCGGCGGCGGTGGTGGAAGATTAAACTACTGTAGTCATTTAGCTAATCAGTGCTTGAAATGCCTGATGCCTGTGAACACCATCGCAATACCAGCGGCGTCGGCGGCGGCGATTACTTCGTCATCGCGCATGGAGCCGCCGGGCTGGATGACGGCGGTGGCTCCCGCTTCAATGGCCGAAATCAGGCCGTCTGCGAACGGGAAGAAGGCATCGGACGCGACGACGGAACCTTGGGTCATGGATGTGGCCAAGCCGGCCACCTCTGCGGCATCCTCGGCCTTGCGGGCGGCGATGCGGGAGCTATCAACACGGCTCATTTGGCCAGCGCCAATGCCGACGGTTGCGCCGTCTTTGACATAGACAATTGCGTTTGATTTCACATGCTTAGCCACGCGAAAGGCAAAGCGCATATCCGTTAATTCCTGTTCGGTGGGCGCGCGTTTTGTGACTATTTTCAGTTCCAAATCATCGACGTTTGCGTTATCGCGACTTTGCACCAGCAACCCGCCAGCGACTGTTTTGGCAGCGATACCCGCCGCGCGGGGATCTGCCATTGCGCCCGTTACGAGCAGGCGCAAATTCCTTTTATTCGCAATGATTTCAATGGCTTCCGCGCTCGCTTCCGGCGCGATGATGACTTCGGTAAAGGTCTTGACGATCTCGGTCGCGGCTTTTGCGTCCAGCTTTTGGTTCATGGCAACAATGCCGCCAAAGGCTGATGTTGTGTCGCAAGCGAGTGCTTTGGTATAGGCTTCGACCAGTGTATTGCCTGTAGCCACGCCGCAGGGATTGGCATGTTTGATGATGGCAATGGCGGCGCTTTTGGCGGCATCGAATTCACTTATCAGTTCAAAGGCGGCGTCTGTATCATTGATATTGTTGTAGGAAAGCTGTTTGCCTTGCAATTGCTTGGCGGTGGCGACGCCGGGGCGGTTATCGCTCGTCTTGTAAAATCCGGCGGACTGGTGTGGATTTTCGCCGTAGCGCAGCGATTCTGCTAGCTTTCCGCCGATTGCACGGAAGTCCGGGGTCTCGATTTCGAGCTCGCTGGCGAACCAATTTGAGATCATGGCGTCATAGGCGGCAGTGCGGGAAAAGGCTTTGGCTGCCAGTTCCTGACGCAACTTATAAGACGTCATGCCATTGTTATCATTAAGTAAATTGACGATCTTGGCATAGTCGTCGGGGTCGGTAATAACGGTTACGTAGGCGTGGTTTTTGGCGGCGGCGCGGATCATGGCGGGCCCGCCGACGTCGATATTTTCGACGGTTTCGGGATAATCGCCGCCCCGCGCGCGGACCTCTTCAAACGGATAAAGTGTGATGACGGCCAGATCAATTTCAGGAATGCCATGCTCAATCATTGACGCAACATGGTCATTGTCATCGCGAATGGCCAGTAAACCGCCATGCACGGCGGGATGCAGTGTCTTGACACGGCCATCCATAATTTCAGGAAATTGCGTGATATCGGCAACATCTTGAACGGGAATACCGTTATCTTTCAATATTTTAGCGGTACCGCCGGTGGAGACCAGCTCGATGCCGTGACTAACTAATTCCCTGGCAAAATCCAACAATCCGGTTTTATCCGAAACCGAGAGCAGCGCGCGGCGAACCGTTACGAGATCGGGAGCGGGGATTCTCTTGGATGCGACAGCCATAGTAATTCCTTTGAATTATGAAGTGGCGGCGCTTTAGCATCCCTCGTTTAAGGATGCCAGTGGGAGTTTGTGCAGTGCACAATATGGCTATCGGTAAACGCCCGGCGAACGCCCGAACATCGTCTGGAATAGATCCGGAAAGCGCACGGAAAGCATACGCCAGGCGCACGGAGAGTGTCCGGCGTTAGCGCGACCAGTTTCCGAGCGCCGTACGGGTAAATTGCCAGGTCACATCGCTGATATCGGCGGCATCAAATTCCAGTAAAATCATTTTGGTTTTCTGCGGGCCGCTGATGCCTGCGAAATAAACCGACTCGTCAATTATCGGCGCAAGCTCAGCGCAGGTGAAAACCCACGTGTCATCGCGCTCAGCCTTGAGCGCAATTTGCCCATCCTCATTACGGCAGATGGCGACCTGCGGGTGGAGATGAAAGCGGATGGCGATGTGATTGCGATTATTGGTGCGCAGCGGAAATCCGGCTTGATCGACAAAGCGGTCCTTGCCCGCCAGCACGGAGCCGCCTTCGGATAATATCATTTGGCGCTCATGCACCACGCCGAAACTGCGCAGGAAACCATCATGGCTGGCAAGGAACCCTGCGCTGCCTGTTTGGTGTAAACGGCGCACTGGCACATGGCGCGGGCCGGAGACGATTGGTGTGCCGAACAGATTGCGCGAGGTTTGCGATTTGGCAAAGCGGCAGGATGATGTGTCGTTGACTGTGGCGGTGGAGTGCGCGGCGGTGGTGCGCGACAGCAGGTTAAAGTCCGCCGGGCCGAAACGATCCGTTCCGGCATTGACGATATAGCGGTGGCGACCGGAGGATAGCTCAAATGAAAGGCACCCGGCATGAGCGTCTTGCGAGGCACTTTGCGGCGGTGGCAGGCCGGTATCGGCAATGACCGTGACGCTGCCCAAGGTGAGGCGCTGATAGCCGGAATGGGGAGCCGATGACAGCGGGCTTCCCGCCGTATCATCATGGCGCAGCACGGCGGCAATGCGCTCTTGCATGGCATAGCCAGCCCCATTGAAATGGGCCAATGCACCATCGCGATGGCGAAAGAAGCGCAGGGCGGGCAGCATCCGCTCAATGGCCGCGACCAGCGCTTGCGGCGGGTTTTCGGATTGGTTGGCGTAGGTTTGGCGCAACGGAAGCAGGTCTGTTAAAAGCTCAAGCACGGTTTCGGGATTGCGCGAAATGTGGCCGCCATCAGGCAGCACTTGGCGGGCAAGCTCCAATTCCAAATTGCGCGTTGCGGATGTCAGCCGCGCGGGGGAAACCGGTAGAGACAGCGCAGCAAATACAAGAGCGATGCGGCAGCGCAGCTTTGCCTCGCAATCTTCCATCGCAGGGGCCATGGTGCGCAAATAGCGCAGTTGGAAGGCCAGCGATTTTAAGAATGCGCGGTAGAAATCTAAATCACAGTCTTTAAGTAGCGTGCCGGAATGTTGCAGCCAGGCGATGACGCGCTTGGCGACAATATCCGGCTCCCACGTCAGGCCCTCAATATGCTTGCCGTAAAGCTTCATCCAGTCGCAAACCAGCGTGCGGGCATGAACGGAAGCCAGCTCGGTTGCCGCCTCGCGGCTATGGCGCAGCCAGCGGAAATTATGCAGCGCCGCCTCCCATTCTTCGGACGGGGGGATAATTTCAAAGGGCGAAGCGCCGCCGGTCTCGACAGTTTTTCCTGCCAGCGCGACGCGCCCTGCATAAAACTCCTGCGCAATGTGGGCATCCGCCATGCGCAAATCCGGCGGGGCAATGAGAATGCGGTCCGGCGTCATGCCAGAAAAGCGCCAGCGCGCAATCGGCCCCGAGCGCAGCCGTCGGCTAACCTTGCGCCAAAGACCTGCGGCGGCAAGACCAATCATCCGTGGCTGATCTGCCAGACTTCCGGCCACCTAATATCTCCCCATTGAAGATCCCCTTAACCATGATAGCGGGGACGGGAGCGAGTGCAAGCGGTTTGGTTAACTAGCGATGAATGATGAGATCAACCGCTCCCTAACCAAAATCACGGTTAATCCAGGACAGCCTCAAATTAAAACATCAGTCGTTATTTTCGAGCAGCGCTCTTAGCGATTTTATGACAGTCGCCTTATCATTTGATGGTAAAGATGTAACCGACGGCATGAAACTCATCATTTCAGCTAATACATCTTTCGGCATTTCGCC
>JAYSWX010000061.1:0-4633 GCA_043717855.1 Phyllobacterium sp. | reverse complement strand
ATCCCGCCCGCTTTGCCGACCAATGAACCAAATTGTCGGCAACCATATCCACATCAACACCTTCACTATCAATGAACAGTTCAAGCTCGCCCGCAAATTCAAATATGAGCCCGTCAGTTGCGAGCATTGAACGTAATACAGAAATCAGTCGATCACTTGAGAGTTTCAGTTGTCTGTTCAGAACCCAAAATGTCTCAGCCAAAGTGATGGCACTGACAAAAGCAGGATCATCATCATTACGTTTCGATAAAAAACGGCGGGCGATTTCATTTTGCTCAGAATTATCATTCACCAAGCATCGCAATAGGACATTTGTATCAATGCCTATCATGAGTGCGTCTCTTGCCATTCACGCTTAGTCCGCTCGTCTTCGTCCACTACATAATCCATAATCGCTTTGTCAGTCACTTCACTACTTAACGACATGCCTTTCGGTAGATCACCAAGAATACCGAACAAATCCGTTATCTTTTTATTTTTCGGCATCGCGACAATCTTGCCCTCAACCTCAGTCATGTAGAGCCGCGTGCCAGCCGTAAGATTAAGCCGCTCACGCATGTCTTTAGGGATTGTGACCTGCCCCTTTGAAGTCATCGTCGTAAAAGCACCCATAATCATCTCTCCTTACTTTTCAACAATAGTAAGGAATACATCAAAAAGCAAGGAATTCATCGCGCCAGCTCCTTCAGCCCCAGACGAATGAGCTTGGCGCTATCTGGCGCTTCCCCGGCCACTTTCAGCGCCGCCGCCACCGCATTGGCGGCAATATCGCGCGAATAGCCAAGATTAGTCAGCGCTGATACCGCATCCATCACCGGCACCGGTGCAACGCCCTCACCCAGCTCTTGCTTCAGTCCGATGGTGCCGGATGCAGAGCCAGCATAGGCAGGCGCCTTGTTCTTCAACTCAGTCACAATCCGCTCGGCAACTTTTTTGCCAACGCCAGGCGCGCGCGAAACCATATCAATATCGCGAAGCGCAATCGCGTTGGCCAAATCCGGCGCGGTAAGTGTCGATAAAACTGCCAGCGCAACCTTCGCGCCAACCCCTTGTACGCTTTGCAACAGCTTGAACCAGTCGCGCTCCAGCGTCGTTCGAAACCCGAACAGCCGCAACATATCTTCGCGCACATATGTCTCGATATACAGCACCACCGCCTCGCCAGCGCCCGGCAAATTACCTAAAGTGCGCATCGAGCAGAACACCAAATAACAAACACCATGCACATCAATCACCACATGATCTTCGGCGATTTCATCAACCGTGCCTTTGAGTTTTCCTATCATGCCAATGCCAACCTTCTCAGTGCAATCCCCCCGCGATTATGGGCGTGGCATATCGCAATGGCCAGCGCATCCGCCGCATCGGGGCCCGTAAAAGTGGCTTTGGGCATCAGCACTTTCACCATCATTTGAATTTGCGCTTTTTCGCCGTGCCCGACGCCTATGACTGATTTTTTTACCGCGTTCGGCGCATATTCCGCCACTTGCAGCCCTGCCTTTGCAGGAACCAGCATCGCAATGCCGCGCGCCTGGCCCAGCTTCAGCGTTGCCGCTGCATCCTTGTTCACGAAAGTGGCCTCAACGGCAGCTTCATCAGGCATATGAGTATGAATAACCGCAACCAGCCCGTCATGCAGCTGGCACAGGCGCGAGGCCATATCGGCTTTGTCGTCAGATGTAACAGTTCCGGACGCAACAAAATGCAGCGAATTGCCAAGCGATTCGATGATCCCCCAGCCCATCCGGCGCAGGCCCGGATCAATACCAATAATGCGAATCGCTGACGCCACCATAATCCCCTTGTTGAAAGGAACTTATATCAATTACCAACAGTGAACAAATAGAAAACAAAAATTGCAAGTTACCATGCTTGTGAGGCTGGCTTAAAATTCGCTTTGGCGAGTTAAATAGCGTGATTTTCGAGAAGCATGGGGTTCCCGCCAGTCCCTTGGGATTTAAGGGCGAGGCAAAAATTGGCGAAGCGTACTTAAGTACGTGAGCACCGGAAGCGCAGAAAAACGCGCTGGTTGGCCGCCAAAGCAGAGTTTTCAGTCAGGCTCTAGCGGCCGCCAAAGGCCGCTTGCAATAGATACATCTGGTCCACTACAGGATTGCGGCGCACTTCAATTTCCGTGGCGGACTTCCGCTTTGGGTAAACTTCTTCGTCCAATCGCCTCACCAAAGTCTGGAGACTTAAAGAGCGCTCAACAATACTGATAAATTTGACAGGCAACTCTTCCCAACTTTGTGTGCCACGCGAGGCGGATGGCGTTTCGAGTTGAACTTTACACTTTTCTTCCGCAACTTGTGCAACTGACATTTCGCCATTGTTTGCCGCGCGTTGAAGCAATAGCCAAGAGGCTACCTGCATAAGGCGCGTGGTCAGGCGCATGGATTCAGCAGCGTAAAGCGTGGCTGCCGTGCGCGACATTTTTTTTGCGTCCGCGCGGCCCTCACCATCAAGATAACCAGCGGCTTCCTCAACTAATTTCATGCCGTCCGAATACAACGGCTTAAACCTATCCGAGGAGACGCGCCGGTCTGCCAAACGGACTGTGTTGGAAGTAGCTAATTCTTGGCTTATCATTTTACGCCCTGCTGCAATCTCTAGAGCAATTCCAAGCTTGTTTGAAAATCAAGCGATTAAGGATATTGCGACAATACAAATATTCTAGCGCGACAGTTTTGACTTTATAAAAACTGTTGCTCAAAATCTAATTTACCCGCCGCTGTTGCACCGGATTATGCAGTTGCGGAAACTGTTTTTCAAGTCACGTTACAAATCTGTCATTAAGGTCATGATTGCAGCTTTTGAGCGCCCCGCGCAACAACATACTTAAGGAAAGGTTAACGGCCAAAAACCGCTTGTTTCCAGCTCATTCATGTAATTTTTGACAAAAAAAGAGCCGCAAAGCGGCTCTCAAGAGTTTAACAGGGAGGCGTCAATCGGGAAGGCTGAAAGCCACCGCGAATGAATCGAGAAACTCGATAAACACAGTTAACGCATGTAAACCTTAATGGCGCGTAAACAGGGCGCGTAAAATTGGAAATTATGCCCTTCCGCCCTCAAGAATATTGCATCAGAGCTTGCCCTATTCAAACCACGCTCAATCCACTATTGCACATCATAATTTAATCACGTCGGCTTTGGCCTTCCGCCCCATTCCGATCATTTTGTTGCGCTTAATGCGCAGCACAGAATTTTGAGGTCCACCTTGTCTAAATTAGCTGATCGTTGCCGTCTTGTCCTTATTGCCTCGCCCGCAGGCGCAAACCCTGCAACCATCGAAGCGCTCGGTAAAGCCATGTCCGGCGGCGATATCGCTTCCGTGCTACTTGCAAAGTTTGACGCCAGCGAAGATGCCTTCCGCGACTGGTGCGAAAAGGCTGTGCCTGTCATCCAAGCCGCCAATGCCGCCGCAATTGTTGTTGACGACACCCAAGGCGCAGGCCGCGCCAAGGCCGACGGCATTCATATTTCCAGCGGGCAGGACGCACTTGCCGAAGCCATATCCAAGTTCCAGCACCGCATGATCGTCGGTGTCGGCGAGGCCAATTCCCGCCATTTGGCGCTGGAAATCGGCGAGTTACAGCCGGATTATCTCTTTATCGGAAAGCTGGATGGCGATAATCAGCCAGAACCAAACCCCCGCTCACTGGAACTCGCAGAATGGTGGGCCAGCATGATTGAAATCCCGTGTATCTCTATGGGTGGCACTGTTGCTGAAAGTGCGATCACAGTTGCCAAGCTCGGCGCGGAGTTTGTTGCCCTGTCCGCCGCAGTGTTCGGCACAGGTCTGGACCCCGCCGCTCAAGTTGCCAAAATTAACGCCCTGCTGGAGGAGCACGCGCCGCAACTTACCGAGGCTGCCCGTGAAAAATAGGCTTCCTATCGCACTAATCCTGCTTATCGGCGGCGCAAATCTGGCTCTTGCCACCGGAGACACACCAGCGCTTGATCCAAACCGATTTGGTCAAAAGGTAGAAGATGATGCGTTTGGCGCCTATCAACGCGGCCTTTATCGTACCGCTTTAGACTTGGCCCTAGTGCGCGCAAAAAAGGGTGATACGGCGGCGCAAACACTTGCCGCCGAAATTTACTCGCGCGGCCTTGGCGTTCCGCTTAACCCGAAAGAGGCGACGCGCCTTTATGGATTAGCTGCCGGGCAAGGCGGGGTAGAAGCGCAATTCCAAACAGCGCTTATTCTCATTGATGGCAAGTATGCACCAAAAGATGACGTGAAGGCCAAGGCCTACCTCGAAAAAGCTGTAGCGGCAGGACATGCGCTTGCTGGCTTTAATCTAGCCCAGCTCATTCTTTCAACGGCGACAACTGACATACAATGGAAAGCCGCCTTCGACCTTTTTCTTAAAGCAGCACAAGCAGGACTGCCGGATGCGCAATATGCCGTCAGCCAATACTTGGCCAATGGCACAGCCGGTATTCCGCTTGATGAGGTGAAAGCCCGTGGCTGGATGGAAAAAGCGGCGCGGCAAAACTATGATACCGCGCAGCTTGATCTTGGCAACTGGATGATTGCTGGCAAGGGCGGCAAAAAAGACTATGACACCGGCTTTTTGTGGATAAAACGCGCCGCCGAAGGCGGCACTGTTGAGGCCCAGCGTGTGCT
>JAYSWX010000007.1:0-37338 GCA_043717855.1 Phyllobacterium sp. | reverse complement strand
ATGTAAATATTACAGCAGTACTTACTTGCATGTATTGAGACGTATTTCCAATTAGTTCCAAATTTGTGTCATTGTGTGATTGAAAAATAAAGGGAAAGGTTATCAATGAAATATTAATGATATTAAACATTAACAGATAGGTATATTGAATTTTATTACAAAAAATCAAAAAGAAAATTTGAACTAAGACAATTGCCAGCGCCATGCAGTCTATGTCTGGTGCGGCTGAAAATGACGTAGCCAAGACTAACAATGCCAATGTTATAGAATACGCAAGCGTCGCAATCATAAACTGAAATGTTCCACCTTGGGCTGTTTCATTTTTTAACTGCTACATTTTCTACAATCTATTAGATCCTCGAGCTCCTTGCCACGAACTCTGCGACTGACTCACCATCTATACGAAGGCCAACAAATCTATTTTTTACGGTCGAACGCATACCCTAGAGACTCGTGGACTTTCGCAATGTCATAAAAAAGGACTGATGTCTAAAAGTCCGTGGAAACGGCAACATACGATCTTTAAAACGCTCCGACCCGTAGGCAACGTCAACCACCTCGAAGCCGAAACGCTTTCCAATTAAACGAACAGTATCAGGGCAGAACCAAGCCGTATGTTCAGGATTTACTCTAATAGTTATGCCCATCGCCGAACGAACACACCTGATCCAATGCCATGGATTTGGGGTTGCGATTAGAAATATCCCGTCATCTTTTAAGTGACTTGAAACTGATTTAAAAAATCCATCAAAGTTACTGAGATGCTCGATCAAGTCACCAGCAACCACTACGTCGTATTTTTGTTCAATATTGAAATCTTGCGCATCACCATAAACGACGTCATAGCCTTGCTCTTGCAGAGCAACCACACCATCTTTGTAAAGATCAAGTCCCTTAACACTCTTTGCAACCGATATTATTGCCTTGTGGAGCCAATTCTTATTCAAATAAGAAATGCGCGTATGTTGCACACAACCAAGATCCAGCACTTCTTTAGCTTTGCATCGCTCGGTAACGTAGGCAATTTTAGCATCGGAAAAATTAATTACATCTTTTCCATCAATTTTCGGACGCCAATCCCACGTTTCACCAACAATATGCTCGTCTATTTTTGTCACTAGATCTACCTCAAGGGTGTATTGTTGCAGCGCGACTCGCCACACAATTTGGTAAGATTGCTATTACAGTAGGGCATTACCTGCAAGCCATTTCATCGCAATACTCGGCATTGCCAAGGATCATTTGCAGTGAAACTGCCAAAGAAGTCCGCGATTTTTGTAATAAAGCACGGGTTTAGTTAGGTTTTATAGTGTCAGTTTTCGCGGATTACTTCTGGTATTTTTTTATAAATTATTGTAGCAAGTCCCCATTATTAGAGGGTACACAGCGCCTCTCTATCGTCTGGCAAACAGCCAAAAGAGAGCATAATGAAAAAGAGCCCCGCAGAGATTTACGTAACGACACGCAAGCGATTGGAGCAATTGGTATCAATTGTTTCAACTCCGATTGAGAACATGGCGCTTAAGTTGGTCGACGGATCAGAGATCGATATTTCTGCTAGACAAAAAATCAACGCATATGGCTTGAACGTCGGCAATTATGGATTTGGTGACCGTGATTTCTTTTTGGAAGATTCGTCAGGAAATTTGTACCCTGTTATCGGCGAGTTTCCAGTCCTAATTTTTCCCGAAAAAATACTGCGTATTGGCGACACTGAAAAAGTTGACCTTAAATCACCGCAATACCAAGAAGCCTACACCGAGATGGCACACTATAATCGCGCGGGGGAAACAGCTTCAGGCTCCATTGATGAGAAGCAGATAAAGCTTTACATGGCCGGCTGCGCACATCCTAATCATGCGCGCGCGTGTAAGTTCCCTAGGCCACCGGAAGTGTGGGTAGATGCTCTGCATGATTCAGTATCACAGTTTGAGGCGTATGATTATTTGGCGCCTATGCCTGGAAAAAAATTCTTACAGCTTGGTGGCAGCGGTACACACGCCGTTAAGGCGCTTATAGGCGGTGCCAGCATTGCAGTGCTCTTGACGCCGATGCTTCAGGAGGCAGAGTATGCGCGAGTTCTGGCCGAGCATTTGGGTGTCGCTGATCGGCTTTATTGCGTAATTGCGGTAGGAGAAGAGCTTCCTTTCAAATCAAACAGTTTTGATTCTATTTATTCTGGTGGTTGCCTTCATCACATGCGAACTGAAATGGCCTTGGGGGAGATGTATCGGATCTTAACAGAAAAGGGCCGGTTCTCTTGTGTTGATCCGTGGAAAACACTGCTGCATAAGATTGGCACTCGAGTATTTGGTAAGCGTGAGGCCGATGTATTTTGTCGCCCTATCGATCCGATACGTTTGGCGCCGATATCGATTTTTCCAAATCATCGTATTACCCGACATGGTCCGTTTTTGAGATACATTTTCTTGGCTTTGGATAAGGTTGGTATCCGGTTGACGCCTAAGGCGATGATGCGTGTAACAGTTTTGGATGACAAGATTGGTTCGATATTTGGGTTAACAGAAAAGTTTGGTGGTAGCATCGTTATCTGCGGCGAGAAATAGAGCTGTCAAAATATGCTAGTCACAAAGATCAGTTTGGAGCAAAAGGCTTGGTAAACGCAAACTGGCAAAATATAGCCTCTATGTTGGTGGATTTACTAAAAAGGCAGTCAACGTTTAGAGTTGCATTTCTATTTGGTACAAAGATCATCGGTGGCGTAGCCCTTTTGGTGACACACGTTTTGATTTCCCGCGCATTCGGGTTAGAGCAATACGGCTTTTTTTCGTTCTTCATTGCGTCCAGTCTATTGACAGGTGGTTTGACGCATGGTGGCTGGCAAAATGCAATTATTCCCTTGTTGAAGCGATATGAGACACGGGAACGGTGGGGACGATATCGCGGTGTTCTTAAGCAATCACTTTTGACAACGATTGCTTTGTCTCTTTTGATTTCTATTTGCGTTGGTGCTATTGGCTACTCCCTAATTGACGCCCCGCTTCAGCGCCAAGCCCTGTTAGTATCCTGCCTACTAGGGCCTGTTTACGCGCTTAGTGCCGTTACCAAGGGCATATTGCGTAGCGTTGATCGCCCCCATATCTCGGCTTTGGCTGAAGAAGTTATTGCGCCGACGTTTTATGTGCTGTTTCTGTTGGCCGTGGGTGTCTCCACTATCGTTGATGCAATGCTTGTGTTTTTTTCTCTTATGTTTTTGGTTGTATTATTATCTGTATTTTGGGCTATGCGCACTTTGCCAACGCCAGCTCAGATGGCAACATCACAATCTTTAGTCATTCCTTGGGCTAAATACACCCTGCCACTTTTGGCAAGCGACTTGGGTAATGCCGCTATCGCTAGAACAGATATAGTTGTCTTAACACTATTGTCTCAGGCAACTCAGACTGGTTATTACTCAGCATCGTACCGGATTGCGAGCGTTTTGCTATTAGCTTCTGTATGTGTAGATCCACTTTTTTTATCTCGATTTGCGCAAACTCGTGTTTCTAGAGACTTAGAGGCAGGCATTTCCTTACTTGTACAGGCTACGTTGCTTAGCGTTGCATTTGTGATAGTTCCCTACGCATTGATAATGATTTTTCCGTACAAATTACTTGGGTATTTTGGTCCAGAGTTTAGTGGCGCAGCACTAACGCTTCGCATATTGGCAACAGCGTTTTTCTTTCAAGTTGCGACCGGACCTGCCGCGCTTTTCATAGTAATGTACGAGCGGCAAAAGAGCTATGCGCAAGTTACACTGTTGACAGGGCTAATGAACATCGTTTTGTGCTATTTGTTGGTAATTGGTTATGGTGCCGAAGGTGTAGCGTTCGCTATTTTTGCTACATTTTTTACCGGCAAACTGCTGGTTTATTTTGACATTTACCGTATGAGACACGATCTTGGACCTGGATTGTTTTAGGCCCAAGTGTCTGTGTGTGGGCTCACTTTTGGCTGCCAATTTAATTGAGCCTTTATCTTGGAGTTGTTCACTTGTAATGAACTAAATAATTGACCAGCTAATCTGCCTTGGCCTAGTGACTTCAGTAGGACTTTAAGCAGAAATATAGGCACTGGCAGCAAACGTGCCCGTTTATTTAGACTGCGTGCGATATTCTGCAATATTTGTGTAGTTGTCACGTCAACGCCGTCTGCAACTACAAAAATTTCATTAGCAGCCGCGGGATTATCACAGCATTGAATAAGTATATCGACCAAATTTTCTCTCGAAATCATACTGCGCGCGTTATTTATTGCGCCAAAAGGCAACGGCAATCCACCGGCGATTAATTTGCGCAGTCGCTCCAAATTTCCAGGCGCGCCAGGGCCATAAACCAGCGGAGGCCTAATAATCGTATAGGTCATTTCACTTTGTGCTGTGATTACCTGTAGGGCTTTCTCTGCGTCAAATTTGGAAAGTGCATACGGTAGCTGCGGATTTGGCACATCATCTTCACAAAATGGTTTATCTTTGGTTTCGCTGCCATTGACACCAATCGAGCTGATGAACACGAAGCGCTTTACTTTAGCCTGAATTGCCTGGTTCGCCAATGCAATCAGTCCATCGACATTGGCTTTATGAAATAACGGCGTAGGGTCTATCGCAATTTCTTTGGTGATATGAGCACGCGCGGCTGTATGCATAACCACGTCAACACCATTCAATGCCTCAAACCAATCGGTTTGAGCGGATAATTCCTTCACACGAACGCAGGAGACCCCCGGCAGTTTCAAATTAAGTTCTTGCCTCGCCGCAGCCACCGTTTGGATGTTATGTTCCGAAAGTGCCTCAACGAGTCTCTTTCCGACAAAGCCGTTCGCACCGGTGACTAAAACGCGCATTAGGGTAACTCCGCTGGCATGCTGCTTTTTGGACGATATCTTTTTATGCAAGCCGCTGGTGGCCCCGCATAAGACTTAGCATCTTCTCAATCTCGATATCCCACTGCGGCATATCCGAGAGCTGCATGTTCTCATTGTCAACTAAGAGGTATGTTTTACCATCAAGTATTATTTCCTCTGGCTCATTGATGAGCATTTCCCGGTGAGAGGGGATGTCACTTAAAATGGCTTTCCCGGTCAGCGAAAGACCCTCAAGAGCGGCAAGAGAGGAGTTTTCTACTTCAGATGTTGAGATAAAATAGCTCGCCCGTTCAAAACGAGAAACCAACTCCTCGTTGGTCAGTTTCTGTTCCAGAAATACATCAGCGCTGTTTCGTATCATCGGTGGAATGCCGTCTGGATCTCCCACAAAAACAATGGAATTCAAATTCAGCCTAGACCGTAGATTTCGAAAAATGGCATAAGAAAGGTCGGCCCTCTTATAGGTATCGGTTCCAACGACCAGTGCGTAGTTTTCTTTTGCTCTCATTCCCAAGTCAACCCGCGTGACTCCATTTTTCAGAACCTCAGCGCTACCCTTCCAACCGAGCACGTCCTTGAATTTATCAATTGTGAATTGTGACTCACCCGAAATATAGTCCGCGTTATGTGCAAAAAGTCTGTGTTGTTGAAATTGTGCGAACGACTTCCAATAAAGGCTTCGACGAAGTGTACATTCTCTAAAGGTAAACGGCATGACATTGCTTACATGCAACCAATTTTGAACGGCTATTTTTGATCTGATAGGGATGCCATACGAGTATAACCATTGCGGAGTTGACTGAATTACTGAAAAATAGTCATTTCGCAATGTGAGTTTATCGAAATTGCTCTTTTTCACAATTGTTGTTTTTACCTTACGCGAAACATCGCCCTTAAAAGAAAGTGCGTCACTTATAAAAAAATGCGTCTTGATCGAACTTTTCGAAAAATAGTCAACGTAAGCCGATACCCGCCGTAAACCACCGCCTGAGGGTGAAGAAGAGAAATCAAAAACTATTTCTGTCATAATCCGCCACTCTTAATGCCAATTGTCAAACCAATAGAATTTACCGGATGATGCTATTTCAAAGTCTGCACAATTGCTTCCAACCCACGCTCGATGCTCCAACGTGGTTGCCAATTGAGCAAGCGCACCGCCTTGGCTATGTTGGCTGCAGTATCCATTACTTCGTTAGGACGTCGATCATTTCGCGAGTGTGCTGCAATTTTCTTTCCGACAATCTTCTCGAGAATAGTTATTATATCCTGTACTGAGTGGCTGACCCCAGATGCTATGTTAAATATTTCGAAATCAAATGGTGTCCCAATCGCTTGTATAATAGCGTTTACTACGTCGGTGATAAAAACATAATCACGTTTTGGCTCTAGATCGTTCACTGTTATCTCATCACTCTGAAGTATTTGATTTACAATCGTAGGAATTAAAAACTTGTCAGGTTGACCAGTGCCGTAAATATTAAAGGGTCTTAATATTGTTACTGGTATTGAAAAATTGGCAGAATAAAATTTGCAGACGTCCTCGGCACTTTTCTTTGACAACATGTAGGGATTGGTGGTTTGAACCTCAAATGTTTCATCAATAGGCAGAGAGGCGGGCGTTCCATATAAATAGGAACTAATATATATGAATCGCGCCTTGTTGGCCTTACAATATTCCAATGCCTGCACTGTACCAATTACATTTGTACGGAAAAATTCGGAGGGGTTACTCCAACTTTCTGGTACAAATGTTCTTGAGGCTAAATGGATAACAACGTCAGCTTTGCCAGCGTTCAACCACGTTTCTGATTTTTCCACATCGCCAGCTGATCGAGGTAAGGCTTTTATATCATAACTATTGCCTTCAGCCAGTTTTGCTAACAGGTGGCTTGCGACGAAACCGTTGGAACCGCTTATCAGCAATTTAGTCAGCAATAAATTTACTCTTCATTTCAGCAAACTCTTCAATGGCTTGCGCGTAATCGTCAGGACGCCCGATATCCAACCAATACCCGTCAAATAAAGCAACATTTACCATTGTTTTGTTGTTTATGAAGTGAAGCATAAGGTCATCAAAACCAAACGGCTCACCCGTGGGAATGTCATTTAGAGCGGCACTGTTGAGCATGTAAACACCCATACTGACTTGATACTCGTTTTTTGGTTTTTCTCTGAATCCGGTGAGCTGGCCGGCACTATTGGTGTCCAGTACGCCATAGTCGATTTTCTGTATTCGCTTATGCGAAGAAATTGTGAAAACAGCACCAGAGACAACATGGGAATCGTAAAACGATGCATAGTCGAGGTCCGTTAGAATATCGCCATTCATAACCAGAAAGTTCTCTGGCAAATCTGAAATTAGCTTTAACGGACCCATTGTGTTGAGTGGCTTATCTTCCATCGAATAATCAATTATGATGCCCCATTTGTTGCCGTCACCAAAAAATGCTTTTATCAACTCCGCTTGATGATTGACCGCAATTGTAATGCGGTCGAAGCCCGCGCTTGCAAGCTGGCGCACGATAACTTCGAGAATTGGATATTCGCCAATAGGCATCAAAGGTTTGGGCAAAACGACAGTGTAGGGCCTCAAACGAGTCCCCTTTCCACCAGCTAAAATGACTGCGCGCTTATTACTCAAAGGTTATATTCATTTATCTTGTAGCGTTCCAAATTTTGCGGACGCGTGAACCAATCGATCGTTTTTTCAAGGCCCTTTTGAAAGCCCGCTAGTCCGCCATATTCTGGCCTCCACCCCATTCGCTTTTCTGCCATTACGAAACTGGCAAACAGTCGCTCTACTTCACTTGCGGCGGGACGCAGGCGCTGTTCATCGACTCTAATTTCTATTTTTACACCCATCAAATCAGCAATAGACTTTGCTGTCTCGCCAATTGAAATTTCAAAACCACTGCCAATATTGGTGACGTTCCCAACGAGCGCATCACTATTCATTGCCATTATAAAACCGCGCACTGTATCATCGACGAACGAGAAATCACGTGTTGGTTCAATTGACCCCAGCTTAATCTCCCTAATGCCACCAGCAATTTGAGTTATTATTGTAGGAATGACGGCACGGGCAGATTGCCGTGGACCATAAGTATTGAAGGGTCGCAGAACAGCGACTGGCGTTTCAAAGGATCGATAGAATGATAGCGCTATTTGATCTGCGCCAATTTTACTAGCAGAATAGGGAGACTGTCCTTGGAGCGGATGTTCCTCAGTGATGGGAACAAATAGCGCGGTACCGTAGACTTCGCTTGTCGATGTACATACGAGCCGTGAAATATCTAGCTGTCGGGCGGCTTGAAGCACATTCAACGTGCCTTTGATATTTGTGTCTATATAGGTTTCAGGTGAGTGGTACGAATATGGAATTGCTATGAGCGCGGCGAGATGCAGGACAATGTCACAGCCCTTCATAGCGGTAAGCACACCATATGGATCACGAATATCGCCTGCGAAAACCTCGAATTTCCCTTTAATTTCTGGCGCACAATTGTCCAGCCAACCCCAAGAATTCAACGAGTTATAGAGTACAAACGCGCGCACGTCATACCCTGCGCGAACAAGTGCTTCAGTCAAATGCGAGCCAATAAATCCATCGGCACCGGTCACCAATATTTTCATATTGCACAAACGCTTAGTTGCGTTTTCCTTTGTAAAATTTGGTCCAGAGAAAGCGGGCTGCTATCAAATTGTCTATACGCGACCTAGCATAGCATTGCTAGATTTCAATAGGTTTGTTTTGGATTGTTGATAAGTGACACCTTCATGATAGTATCATAATTTATCATTTATCGCCTGACGCCAGATGATGTGCGTAAGCTATTTCGTTCATAAATTGCCTGGGCCAAAAACAAGGCCAAGTTGACTATCTTGGTGGGGGCTACTTGGTAAGCGTAGCCACACACCAAAAATAAACTGTCGGTTTTCTATACCGCTCACACGAACAAGAAGTCGCTCGCATCCAGTGTAAAAGCTGATGCGCTGTTGACAGTGATGCCTTGCGTGCCGATGGTCACAAACCAAGAGTTAGGATTGAGCTGCAACAGCGAGACACCTGCCATATTTACCGCAACGCCTGAGGAAAGACTGATGTGATCAGATCCGTCTTCCCAGTCACCAATGACGTCAAAGCCGAATAATAGATTGCTGAAGCGAAACGTATCGCCATTAACGCCGCCAAAGAGCGTATCGTTGCCGAGCCCCCCATTGATAAAGTCCGCCCCGCCATAACCATTGATGAAGTTAGCTTGATTATTACCAGTCAGCACGTCACCCACGCTGAGATTATTTGAGCCGATGAGGTTCTCGATACCAATAAATGTATCACCGGCAGCGTCGCCCCCAACACCGATAACACCCGAGATGTCCACCACGACCTGCCCGACGGATGCAAAATAATACGCAGTATCGCCGGTGCCAGCACCGCCATCCATCACGTCGGCGCCGCCGCTGCCATGCAGTGTATCATCGCCGCCCTGCCCCATTAGGTTGTTTGCAGCGTTGTCGCCATAGAGTGTGTCGCCTGCTGTAAGCGACCCCATAACATTCTCAATACCAGTGATACCGTCACTAATGGCGTCGCCGCCAAAACCGCCGCCAAAAAGCAGATGCACACCGACGCCCAACACAGATGTTGAATAATCAACCGTGTCATTGTCGTTGCCGCCCACAACATTGTCAAAGCCAGAGCCGGGCCGCAATATGTCATCGCCATCGCCGCCAAATAGTGAGTCACCGCCGCCACCGCCGTCCAGCGTATCAGCGCCACCAAAACCACTGAAGAAGTTGGCCTCGCTGCCGCCCGTTAGCGTGTCTGCTCCCGTGTTTGAGCCGATGATGTTTTCAATAGAGGAAAAAGTATCGCCCTCTGCATCGCCGCCACTACCAGCACCGCCAGTCAGGTTAACAGTCACCCCGTTAAGAGAGCTGTAATAATAGGCAGTGTCATTTCCCAAGCCGCCATCCAGCAGGTCACCGCCGCCAGCGCCGTCGAGTGTATCATTGCCAAAAGCACCATGGATTTCATCATGAACAGAGGTACCGGTTACGGTATCATTAAACGCCGTGCCATTGACAATGACACTATCAAGCGCTCCCGTGAAATTGGAAAATGTGAGCGTGTGCAGATCAAGCGAATTCGCCGAATCCATCTGAATTGTAAAGCTATCCGTTACATCAAAAAAGAAGCTGCCATCTATTTGAGCTGATGTTGATAGGCCTGTTCCCAGTTGCGAGGATCTGATAGTAAATCCGGCGAAATTAGAGAAACCAGGATCGTTAAAAATTACACGCTCAATGGACTCCAGTGTGTCATCGCGTAAATTAATTTGATAGGAAGCGACGCTGCTACCCAGCTGGAGTGTATCGAATCCCGCACCTCCGGAATATGTTTCGCCCGCAACATCATCAGCACCAAGAAGGATTTTGAGCGTATCATCACCATCACCGCCAAGAAGGCCGTCTTGGCCTGATCCACCGTCGATGACATCAGTTTCGGAGCCACCGGAGAAAAAGTCATCGCTTGCGCCGCCGTTGAACAAAACCGTATTCAGCCCGGTAAAAGATATATCCTGACCATTGAGTGTAAGAGTTCCGGTTCCGGCGCCGACACCATTTGTTACAATCATCTGGTCAGTTCCGGCAGTGCCGGCGATTGTTGTACTTGTGCCGGATGTAGAAAAATTGAGCGCCCATGAGGTGAGGCCGCCAACATCAGCGCCCGCATCGTCTCTGACAGCCAGCGTCCATGCACCGGCCAACGTCGCGCCATTAAACGCGCTTGCCAGAGTCGCGGCACCGCCAGGACCTGCGACAATGAGTGGTACAGCCAAACCAAAATTTGCATTGGTTTCGGTCACATCAAAGTTTGTGGGACGGTAGCTGCCACTTACAATGGCGGGTGCAGATCCATCAGGCAAGTTTACTGCCGCATCATCAGAGAAGGTGAGAGTTTGGTTTACAATATCTGTGGTCGAACCCACATCTGACATAAACAACAGGTTGCGCAGCGGATCGGCAGCATAAAGCAATATGTCCAAATCATCTGGAAATGAATGGCTTAGTCCGGCTAGTGTAATCGATGTGGATGTTACCACTCCTGACACGAACACGTTCATCTGCTGCGTTGTCAACGCACTGTCTGCAAAAGCCAAACCTGTGGTGTTGGTAATTGTAAAAGTAGCCATTTGAAGCGCTCCCCGTGCTTTATCACAATCTAGAAGCTGAATGCCCCCAGAAGGATAGATTACCGATGCTACGGGAAGGCCGATTGGCCAAAAAAGTCCCCGCAGGTGCGCCCGCGAAAACACTATCATATGTAACTAGGAATGCAAGTAACAGCATTTATCATCAAAAAGGCCAGCTCAATATAACCATATCGAGCTGGCGTTTAGGCGATCTTAGACAAAGAAGAAGTCGCTCGCGTCCAGCGTAAAGGCTGACGCGCTGTTAACGGTAATACCCTGTGCGCCGACGCCTACAAACCAAGAGCTGGCGGTGAGCTGCGTCAGCGAGATGCCCGCCATCGCCGTGGCTACGACTGAAGCCAGACTGATGTGATCGGACCCGTCTTCCCAGTCACCGATAACATCGAGGCCGAACAGCGCGTTGCTAAAGCGGAATGTGTCGCCATTAACCCCGCCAAAGAGCGTATCATTGCCAAGCCCGCCATTGATAAAGTCTGCTCCGCCATAGCCATTGATGAAGTTGCTACCGTTCGTGCCAGTCAGCACATCGCCGGTGCTGAAATTGTTCGAACCGATGACATTTTCAATCCCGATATAGGTATCGCCAGCCGCGTCGCCGCCAACCCCGGCCCCCGCTGACGAGAGATCAACAACAACCTGCCCCGTGGAAAAGAAATAATAGGCCGTATCGCCTGCGCCCGCGCCACCGTTCATCACGTCAGCGCCCGCGCTGCCATAAAGCGTATCATCACCGCCCTGGCCCATCAAGTTATTGGCCGCATTGTCGCCATAGATGAAATCAGCACCAAGCAATGAGCCAATAACATTTTCAACACCTGTTATGCCATCGCCTGCCGCATCGCCGCCAAAGCCACCGCCATAAAACAAATGTACGCCCACGCCGCCGACGGATGTTGAATAATCCACTGTATCCGTATTGTTTCCGCCAACCACATAGTCAAAACCAGCGCCTGGTTTCAAAATGTCATCGCCATCACCACCTAGCAGCGAGTCGCCGCCACCGCCGCCATCAAGGATATCAGCACCGCCATTGCCATTGAAGAAATTGGCTTCCGTTCCGCCTGTCAAAATATCGCTGCCGATGTTAGATCCGATGACACTTTCGATTGAGACATAGCTATCGCCCGCAGCATCGCCGCCGGAACCGATACCTGACACCAGATTGATGGTTACACCTGACACAGACGAAAAATAGTAGGCTGTATCGCTTCCACTGCCACCACTAAATGCGTTGGCAAAACCATCGCCTTCCATCGTGTCATCAAAATTTGAGCCAATGATATTTTCAATGCTCGAAAGCGTGTCAAACACGCCGCCGCCCTCGTTAGTGTAATTGCTTCTCAGATAAACTGAGACTGCAGCTGCATTGCCGGCATAGCTAGCCGTGTCAGTATTGCTGCCGCCGTTGAGTACATCAGCGCCAGCGCCACCAATAAGCGTATCATTTCCAGCCCCGCCGTTCAGTGTGTCAATGCCGCCGCCGCCGTTGAGATTGTTGGCCGCAGCATTGCCGATCAGCGTATCCGCACCGCTGCCACCGATTGCATTTTCAATGATGCTGCCACGTGCGATGCCGACATTCCCTGTCAAACCACCAATATTGGAATAGGTCTCAGCGTTGAGGTTGATGGTCTGCGCAACACTAAATCCCGAATAATCAAGAGTATCTGTGCCGCCATTGTCAAATACCGTATAACTTACGTTAGAAAACAACGCAGCATTATAAATCACGTTGCCTGCCGTGGTGTTGAAACCATAGACAGTATCTCCCAAGTGAGTACCTGTAGTTGCTCCATATAGTGTGGCAATAGCAATCATATCCGCCATCATCGGTGTCATGATATAGGCATAACTATTAGTCAGATAAGTGTTATTTTGCTGGCTAAAATATGACATCACTGTCGCCTGCCAAGAATCATTCAAATAGTTATTTTCTACACCATATGTCGCTGTGCCATTATAATTTCCGGCATGACCAAGCCCAAGCGCATGTCCAATTTCATGGATATATGTCTGGTAGGAATAACTATTAAGATTGGAACCATCATTGGCAATCCAATCTGTGCCAATGTTGATGCTTGCTGAGGTCGTGAAACCACCAACAATTGTGTCAGTTTCATAAGCGCTGCCTAGCACGGCATCGTCGAACATGATGCTGGCCGCCGTCGCGGTTCCGGACACTTCAAAAAAGTTAATTCCAGTGGCATCGTGCCATACCGCCAAAGCGGATTGAGCAAAAAATCTGCCTTCAGCTGTCAAATTTTCAAGGTTAACCGAAAGCGTGCCACCAGGTGCTACATTAAAGTGATGCTGCACTTCGCTGTTATACGTCCAAAAACCGGTGGTAAGCTGCGTAGCTATCTGGTCATTTGTGTAAACTGGTGGCGTCGCCACCTCTGTCATACCTAATGTGTAGCTACCCGTCGAAGATTGATAACCGCTAACATCAATGTAGAAACTGCCCGTTACCTTTGCGGTGTAACCAAACTTGGAATAGTGATCGCTTCCGTAATCATCATTGGTAGTAATGTAGTTGCCGCCGGCATCATATAAATCTATTATTGTATCACCAATAGCTATGCCTGCGCCTGCACTCGTGGTAAACTGATAAGTGTGACCTGCAACTAGATTGACACGTATCCAGTCATGATCACCGATTGTTTCAATGGAACTTGATGCAAATCCCCCTACGGCCAAGTTTGTAGTTGTGGATGAATTGTTCGGGATGTCGACCATCGGAGAACCTTTAAGTTGTTACATCGCAAAATCTCTACTGCGCATCGGTTGATTTTTCAAGGGCGGATTAGCAATCGCGCAGCATGTCCTTAGCGATGATATACCTAAAATTTATTAAGCAAATAGATAAGTTACAACAAACATTGGATGCTAAACGAGAGGTTGAGTATAAATAGTGATATTTGATTTCTGCTTCAGATCATACCAAATCATCACGAGATTCGGCCGTTTCAACCGTGCCAGCCCACCAGTTACATGTGCAACGATAGTGTGGCGGCCGACCGCATTGGCGTTTCAGCCAAAAAAACGAACAGCCCTCGCTAAGTTGTTTAGGATGGGGTGTGGGCTTCATCCACGTGCCAGATCTCATTGCGGATTGGCTACCAGCGCCGCAATCGAACCTTACCAAGCCAATCCGAATTTTGACTTCGTCAGCGACTTCCGAGCGTAGTGCTTCACCAACGGGTTCGCAAAGAACCAAAGGCAATCATCAAAATCATTTGAATTGTGACCGCTCTTGTGACACGCAACAAGAGACTTGAATTCGTATTCATAGTGTGGGACTGCGCAAAATTAGCTACACGGACACTATTGGAATGAATTTGACATCCGCATCCCATTTGAAATCGCTCCATTCGAAAGCACGTGCGAGGTGCGAATGTCAAACTCAAAAATTCTACTAGAATTATATACTTGCTAGTGGCTTTGCTGATTCCAACATTCGCTTACGAAGTTGATATAAACGGGATGCGAATGTTAGAATCAAATCACTAGAGCGCGCCGACATCGGTGAAACTTGTTAAATGAGGTTGGTCAATCAAATGGAAGCTAACTTGGCGCAAGAGCGTGACTTTGACGAAGCAATTTTTATTTTTTGGCGAGAAAAAATGCTAATTTTAGCCATTATGCTTATTAGCGGCCTTATTTGTCTTGGGTATATTTTTCTTGTTCCACAGGAGAAGTCCATTAATTGGAATATTACACCTCTGCAAATTGCGGAGTTCGACAAGTATCAGGAATTAAACACACTTTCACCAGCCGTTGTTGATCCGCTCGTTGCATCACCGGATCAAGCTATCCCGTTCTTCTATGTGGGTGACAAGCAAATTGCCAGCATGTTGATTCAGGATCTCACACTTGAGGGTGTTCTGAAAAATGAAATTAAGCAGTGGCTGCTCACGATCAATAAAGTTGATGTCATAAGCCCCAGTATCGATGACGAGGTTATGAGAGAACTTTCGAGCTTTGTAATTACCTCACCGACAGACGAGGTTGACCGTGCCAACCCCCGCGTAAAGATTTTTAACGAAAATTGGTCAATTAGCTATACAGGGAAATTAGGTTTTTCCGCCAAAATAATTCTAGATCAAGCGCTAGCCAAATCCACTGAACATGTTCGGAAAATATTGACTAACAAGTTCGAGACTAAGGTTAACATTACAAAGCGGGATCAGCTCTTAAAGAAACAGGCACTGGAAAAAGCAGTCCAAAATATTATTGCTGATTACGAGACAAAGACAAATAGCCGATTGGCATTTTTAGCTGAACAAGAAAAAATTGCGCGTGCGCTTGGCATTGCTAAAAGCACGATTGAAGTGCAATCCTTTGGTACAACCAATCCCGTGATAGGAACTGTACAAAAGTCTGGCGATGCGACGAGTTCATATTATTTGCGCGGTTTTGAAGCTATTGACGAAGAAATGAACCTTGTCCGTAACCGTAAAGATATTGAGGCATTTATTCCTGAGTTACTTCGCCTTAGGATAAAACTGAGGGCTGTAGAGCAAGATGCGATGCTTCCAAATATTACGACTGCGTTTGCTGAAACACCGATAATCGTCGGTGACTTCAAAGCGGCAACATATGATATTTTTGCTGCTAAGATGAAAACAACCATAGGTAGATCAATCTATCTGATGCTCGCTCTCCTTATAGGACTGTTGATTTCAATCATCGTTGTTTACATAAAAAACATATTGAGAAGGAGAAATGGTGTTTTAACTACGCCCTCCTTCCAGCTAAACTCTTAAGGATAATATTCTATTGCTTGAAAAGTTCCTCCATCGGGTTTTCAAACTTAAAAGGACACGCAAGCGCGTGATTCAATTAATAGTTGATGTTTTAATACTATTTTTTTGTTTTGTTATGTCAATGTACTGGAGGTTAGATAGCCTTAAATTTATCGAAAACAGATGGAGTTGGCTTGCATTCTTATCTACTGTTCCGATCAGTTTGTTTATATTTATCCGAATAGGTTTATATCGCGCGGTTGTACGATACATTTCTAGTAGAGCAGCTTACTTGATATTATTGGGAGCAATATCCTCCGCAACGTGTCTATTCATTATTTCTCAAGTTTTCAATTTATCGGTCCCACGCTCAGTACCTGCCATTTACGCTCTTCTGATATTTTTTGGTATAGGCGGTGTACGTTTCTTGATCCGCTCAATTTATCATCGGCAGCAATTGCGACGGAAATCGTCAGTTATAATTTATGGTGCTGATGAGCCCGGCCGCCAGCTTGCTCGCTCCTTGAACACCAGCGTCGACTACTTTCCGGTGGCCTTCGTGGACGATTCGAATGAGCATTATCATTCCGAGATTGAAGGCCTTCGTATCTATCCTCCAAGCGAATTGGAAACGTTGATAGAGAGCTTTAATGCCACCACAGTTTTGCTGGCGCTTCCAGATGCCTCGCGATCATATCGCAACGCTATAATACGACGTTTAGAACGGTTGCCGGTGCATGTGCAGACAATCCCTTCAGTTATAGACTTGGTAACTGGCCGCTCCAGGTTAACCGACATTCGTGAAGTTGAGATTGAGGATTTGCTCGGGCGAGATCCGGTGCGTCCAAACGAAGGATTATTTGACCACACAATTGTGGGGCAAGTTGTCTTGGTCACAGGTGCGGGTGGGTCAATAGGAAGTGAACTATGTCGACAGATTTTAGCACGCGGCCCATCAGCGCTGATCTTGTTAGAAATGTCAGAGATAGCGCTCTATACCATTGAAATCGAGTTACGCGCTCTTCTAACTCAAAACAATGCCGGGGCAAAAATTGTTGCGGTGCTCGGGTCCCTTCAAGAGGTTAGCCATCTTAGCGCTGTCATGAAAAAATTCGGAGTCAACACAATCTATCACGCCGCAGCGTACAAACACGTGCCGATTGTAGAAGA
The DNA here is from genome assembly GCA_043717855.1 of Phyllobacterium sp. GTDB lineage: Bacteria > Pseudomonadota > Alphaproteobacteria > Rhizobiales > Rhizobiaceae > JANMEX01. The sequence continues at coordinate 20,342 of JAYSWX010000007.1, read as the reverse complement.
CAACATCATCGAAGGCGTTAGGAACAACGTGTTTGGTACCTACAATGTTGCAAAGGCTGCGATGGAGTGTGGTGTATCAACATTTATGCTTGTATCCACGGATAAAGCTGTGCGCCCAACGAACATTATGGGCGCTACAAAACGCTTAGCGGAGCTAATTTGCCAAGGATTTGCAAAAACAAATACAATTACCAAGTTCTCAATGGTCCGGTTCGGCAATGTATTGGGGTCGTCTGGTTCGGTCATACCAGTGTTTCGCAGACAAATTGCACTTGGTGGCCCAATTACAGTTACCCATCCTGACGTTACGCGCTATTTCATGACCATACCGGAGGCGGCGCAACTTGTAATTCAAGCAGCAGCGTTGGCAAAAGGTGGTGATGTATTTCTTTTGGATATGGGAGAACCTATCAGAATCGTTGACCTTGCGATGCAAATGGCTAGGCTTTCAGGACTGACGCCTTATATTTCTGATAGTAATTTCGATAGGACAGAGGATCACGAAGGTGATATTGAAATCATATTCACCGGCCTTCGCCCTGGTGAAAAGCTGTATGAGGAATTACTAATTGGTGAAGGCGGCGCAAGAACAACGCACCCTAGAATCATACGTGCAGACGAGAGCAGTCTGCAGCTTGGCGAATTGGAATTACTCTTGAGCGCACTTCGTTCGTCTTGTGATCGTTTTGACGATAAGGCGGTGCGCGAGATAATTAAACGTGCGCCGACTGGATATACGTCGAACTGATATGCCCGATAATTTGCGCCAAATAAAAGTCTCCATCGGCCAAAATTTAGGAGGCTATCTTGAATAATGTTGCCGCGTTAACGTTCAACAAGTTAAGCTATAGCATCATTAAAAGGCTAATGGATTTGTTATTTGTTGCCTCAGTATTTCTGCTTCTTTGGTGGGCGATGCTGATTATTTGGGCGTGTATACGTTTTCAGACTCCCGGTCCTGGTATTTTTTCACAGCAGCGAGTCGGAAAAGATGGTGCGCTATTCTATTGTTATAAATTCCGCACAATGTTCACGGGAACTGCAAATGTTGGCACGCATGATGTGTCACAATCATCGATAACGCCAATTGGTGCGTTCCTGAGAAAAACGAAGCTTGATGAACTACCTCAAGCATGGAACATTTTACTCAATCAAATGAGCCTTGTAGGGCCCCGTCCTTGCCTTCCTGTGCAAGTGACGCTGATTGAGGAACGCCGCCGTCGCGGTGTATTGGGGAACAAGCCAGGTATCAGCGGTTTAGCTCAAATTAATAACATAGATATGAGTGAGCCTGAAAGGCTTGCCAAGTGGGATGAAAAGTACATTCGCACGCAATCAATCTCACTGGATTTCAAGATAATTTTAGCTACCGCATTTGGTAGCGGTCAAGGCGATAAGACCAAATAATCCGCCCCCGTTATGAACACTTGTGTAAAGGGTAATTCTTCTTGAATCAGGGGATGATAAGGCGAGTGACACGTAAGAGAGATTGATAACTGTCGAAGCAGAAGTGTGGTTGCCGTTTCAAATTTCGGGTTTGGTCAACACGATGAACAACCTCATCATTTCCCTGACTATATTAGGTTACGCCGCGCCAGTGACTTTTCCCAGTCCAGCGCTGTTTGTACAATGAAATTTAAATTATCGTATTGTGGTATCCAGCCAAGTTCGCGGCGCGCCTTATCGGCGTTGGCAACGACAGTCATGGCATCACCTGCTCGACGGCCCACATATTCAACCTCTATGTTTACGCCGGATACTTTTCTGACTGTATTTATGACGTCTAAGACTGAGAACCCCTTGCCGTAACCGCAGTTGGCTATCAGGCTTTTACCGCCTGCTCGCAAGCGCTGTAGCGCAAGATAGTGTGCCTCAACCAAATCTGAAACGTGAATATAGTCACGCACACAAGTGCCATCAGGCGTATGATAATCTGTACCAAAAACCTTCATGGAGGCGCGCTTGCCTGCAGCAGTTTCGCAAGCAACCTTAATGAGATGGGTCGCACCTTTTGTGGATTGGCCGGTCCGCCCCTTTGGATCGCCGCCGGAGACGTTGAAGTAACGCAACGCGGTGTAGTTAAAATCATGCGCGGCTGCAATATCGGTCAGCATAAACTCGGTCATGAGCTTTGAGCGCCCATAGGGTGACTCTGGAATTGTAGGCACGGTTTCAGTCACAGGCACATCACCGACGCTGCCATATACCGCTGCTGTGGACGAAAAGATGAAATTTTTCACATTGTATTGAACTGCTTTGGCAATCAGCAAATGCGAATTGACAGTATTATTATCGTAATAGCTGAGCGGATCCGCCACTGACTCCGGAACAACAATTGAGCCGGCGAAATGGATAATTGCTTCAACGGGATGCGCCGTAAAAACGTTATCCAAGAAGTCCGAATTGCCGATGTCACCCAACATCAATGTCGCTTCTTGGGCAACCGCCCAATCGAAGCCTGTTGAAAGACGATCGGCGACGATAACAGTTTCTCCTGCTTCCACCAGACGCCAAACCATGTGACTGCCGATATAGCCAGCGCCACCCGTCACTAAGATTGCCATCCTGTTAAAGTACCTTTCTGGGACACCAGCGCCAGCCGTTGGTCAAACAGGGCGGAGCATTACCGCAAATAGTTCAACAATTTGCAAACGCGCATACCAATTTCAACTGGCCGGCAGTTGCGCCAACATTAACATTAGCCAAGGTCACTGTTCGCGAAATGCCCTTGAAAAACTATCTTGAATGGGGCGAACAAGGTATTCAAAAAATGTCCGGTCACCAGTCGAAATATACGCTTCAACCGGCATACCCGGATAGATTTGGTCTTGGCGTATAGTGTCTGGTAGTGCACCATGAATCTTTAGTCTTACCGTAAAATAAGGCTGACGGGTAGCTTCATCAATCAAACGGTCGGGTGAAACGAAAGTAACTTCGGCAGCAACTTCAGGTGTCTTGCGGGCGTTTAGTGCAACAAAGCGTAGGCGCGCGGCCTGTCCTATATGTATTGAATCAACTTGCCGAGGATCGAGTTTGGATTCGATAATCAGGTCGCTCGATGTCGGCAGCAGTTCTAATAATGGCTCACCCGGACGCACAACACTGCCTGGGCTGTTAACTTTTAACCTTACTACAATACCATCTGCGGGCGCGCGCACGATGGTACGGGCCAGAACGGATTTTGCGGCAACAACTTGCTCATCAACGTCCGCCGCTTGACGGCGCGCCTCTGTCAGATCTTTAGATGCCGTCTCCACCCGTTGGGAGACAGTGCGTTCAATTTGTTGTTTTGCCTCGATAATTTGGCTGCGTGCGCCAGCTATACTGGCCGTAGTTGAGCCGACTTGACCAAGTAGATCTGCTTGATTTCGCATCAAAGCCGTGAACTGAGAGCGATCAGTGAGTCCCTTATCAAGTAACTTTTTTTTGCGCTGAATTTCGTCGGCCACGATTGCAAGCTGATCTTCCGCCGCCTTTTTTTGCGCTGCCAGCCCGTTAATAGATTCCTCGAGTGCGTCAACCCGCTGCTGCAAAATTGACAATTCAGAATGGTGACGTTTTAGACCTGTATCAAATTCACCTGTTTGCTCGCTAACTATTTCAGCTAAAGCCGGTGAGATAGCACCTTTTGTCAGGCTTTCAGGAAACGATATCCTGTCTTTTCCATCACGCTCGCATTGCAATCTGGCGCTGCGGGCGGCCAACGATGCTGCTGTCTGCGTCAAGCGGTTAAGCTGCGCTTGGGGAAGGGTTTGATCGAGACGGTATAGCTCTTGGGCAGCTTTTACCCTATCGCCTTCACGCACCAAAACCGCCTGCACTATGCCACCTTCCAGATGCTGTATTTCTTGATTTTGACCGGCGGCGGCAACCACGCCTGGCGCAACTGCTGCGCCTTCAAGTGGCGCGAAGGCTGCCCAATAGCCGAAGGCCGCGATAAATACGGCAATTGTTAGGAGGCTGGCAAGGCCTGCGGATCGTGTGGATGTTGGAACAGCTTTTGACCACTCTGAATAATCAGAAATATTACTCATTGCAGTTTACCCTGGGCAACGTTGTCAATTGTAACTATTTGAGACGTGCCACGCTGCGCCTCGGACTGCGCCTTTGCCGACTGTTGTTTCAGCACCGCCTCTCGCATTTTCACATTTTGCTTCTCGACGACTTTTTCACGCGGGCCATAATCCTCGATTTGGCCGTCGCGCATAATCATCAGGCGGTCAATTTTATCGATGCTGGTTTTACGTTGTGTTACGAGCACAACCGTAATTTTATCAGCTTTTGCCTGAACCAATGCTCTGTCTAAGGCAGCATCGCCCTCTCCATCAAGATTGGAATTTGGTTCGTCAAGAATGAGTATTTTAGGTGAGCCGTAAAACGCCCGAGCCAAGCCGATGCGCTGCCGTTGCCCGCCGGATGGCGTCATGCCGCCTGGTCCTAGCAGCGCGCCATACCCGCCCGGAAAAGCCAATATCATTTCGTGGACTTGGGCCTTTTTTGCGGCCATAACAATGTCTTCATCCTTAACATCCGGAGAGAAGCGCGAGATATTTTGGGCAATCGTGCCCGGCATCATATCCGCGTCCTGCGGTAGATAGCCGATGTGTTTGCCCAGGCGGTCCCGGTCCCATTGCCGGATGTCTGCGCGGTCGATACGAACGCTTCCTTGTGTGGGGTCAATAGCACCGCACAGTAGCCGTGCAAGCGTAGATTTCCCTGCACCACTGGGACCAACCAACGCGACAGACTCGCCCGCCGGGATGCCAAAACTGATGCGCTTGATGAGCATTTCGTTAGTCTTGCGCAGTGACGGTGGTGAGTAAATCAAGTTCTCTGCGATGATCTCGCCCTTAGGTTCCGGGAGGTCGGTCTTTGGCAGTTGGAGAGCTTCGGTGGTAGTAAGCGCCAAATTGAGCCTGTCCCAAGCAAGTTTTGAATCCCAGATTTGCCGCCATCCACCAACAAGTTGGTCAATTGGCTGCAAGGCCCGGCCTGAAATCATCGAAGTGGCAAAAATCATGCCCGCAGTTGTTTTGCCATCAATGACCAGCCAGGCACCAAGCCCCATAATAGCGATCTGCAAAAGCTGGCGTAAGCTACGCGAGAGGCCGCCATAAAATGCATTGACTGAGGCGTTTTCATCGAGTGCAACGAGGGCATTCGATTGGGCGCCCCCCCATACCCCAATGGTATTTCTCACCATTCCCATAGCGCGAATTGTTTCTGCGTTACGGGTGAAAGACTGGGCTGCCGACATGGCTTTCATTGAGCCCTCCGCCGCTTTCTTTGCCGAATCTACAACTGCACGCTGATTTATCCATGCAATAACGGACACTAAAACCACACCGAATATTGTCAAGATGAACAGGTAGGGGTGAATGAAGAGCAACAAAATGAGAAATACTGGCACGAACGGCAAATCAAACAGACCCTGCAAAATCCGGGACCCAACGAATGCGCGAACGTTGGCCAAATCCCGGAGCGGCTGGGTATCGCCGAGTTCCGCATTGGGGCCGAGCGACGAAGCAAGCAGCGCGCGAGCACCGAGCTCAGTTTCGAAGCGCGCAGCAAGACGCGTTGCATAAACTTGGCGAAATGAGTCTAGGATACCCCATACGATGACCGCGCCGAGTGCAATGACCGATAAAAATAGCAATGTGGTCAAACTTGCCGCCGGCAGCACCCGATCATAAACCTGCAACATATAAATTGGTTGCGTCAGCAGCAAAAGATTGATGGCAAACGAGAGGAAACCAAGCTCTAACATGCCTCGTGTCACAAATTTTCTCAGTGCGGTTTTTTTCATGAAACAAGTCTTTTATTAAAATTTGCTAGTCTAAATTACCAAGCGTACGCCGCTAATAGCATAATCCACAGTATAATCTATTACTTTACTGCGACGCTCAATTTAGACTAATGGGAGTTCGTCTAAGGTAAAATATGCCATGCGGCGAGACCAGCCACATAAAATCGTTTTGCAGTGAATCCCGGGCCACAAGTTAGGGGCTAAGCGAGACTTTCGAAAGCGGACGTAAGGCTAAGCTAGATCGCAAGCCAGCCAATGCGCCAGCCATTTATCGCTCATTTTTTGGAGACGTTATTTACGAGAACTTTCTTGTCGTTAGAGCACTTCCAAGCTTGATGAAGCATCAAGCGTTTAAGGATAGTGCAACGAAACAAGGACTTAGAGCTTTAACTTTGAATCTGTCAAAATTCATTTTGCTCTAGGCTCCGTGACATCGAAGAACGACGCCGCACGGCCAGCGCCATTATGAAAAATTAGTATTGCTGGCAACAAAAAACCCCGGTCTTACGACCGAGGCTAGTTGAAATCTAAAATGAAAACTTATCAATAATTTTGAAGTGATTACTTCTTCGCGAGCAGGTCACGAATCTGGCCGAGCAATACTTCCTGCGCGGGAGGGGCGGCTGGCGCAGCGGCCGGCTCTGCCTTTTTCATGCTATTAATGGATTTGATGACCATAAATAGTACGAATGCGATAATGATGAAATTTATCAGCAAGGTAATGAAGTTACCGTAAGCGAGGGTCGGGCCAGCTTCTTGAGCTGCCTTTAGTGTGGCCACTACGGGAGCATCTGTTAACTGTACGAACTTGTTTGAAAAGTCAGCGCCACCCGTGATCTTCGCGATTATCGGCATCAATATGTCATTGACAACCGAGTTTACCAAACCTCCAAACGCGCCACCGATGATAACACCGACTGCGAGATCGACCATATTGCCCTTCATGGCAAATTCTTTGAATTCTTTTAGCATTGTGTCTCTCCGATTTGCTGCCACATCCCCGTGGCAGGCCCCAAAATCTGCGGATTTTGTGGAGATTCCATGAAATCACGCGATGGTTTCATTAGCACAGCCATGAAAAGATGGAAGTGCCATGGTAAATAAAGCATGAACGCCTAAAAACGATATTTTGAGACTTATCGTCCGATAGTTGGTGTGGACTTTGACCTTTCATCATGCTTGCATTTTTGTGACCTGAAAGGGATGAATTTTGTCTGAAACAACGGTGATCCTGTCCGCTATCGCTTATGTGTGCCTGCTTTTTGGTATCGCCTTCTATGGCGACAGGCAAAATAGCAGCAACAAAACGGCAAGGCCTTATGTTTATGGGCTCAGCATTGCGATTTACTGCACATCATGGACGTATTTCGGATCAGTAGGCCTGGCTGCAGAGCGGGGCATTGAGTATCTGGCTATTTACGTCGGGCCGGTCTTGGTTTTTACATTTGGCTTCAAGTTTTTGCGACGTATCATCCAACTTGCGAAGTCTGAGCGCATAACATCAGTTGCCGATTTTTTGGGCTCACGCTATGGCAAGAATTTTGGCGTGTCATCGCTGGCGACTGTCATCGCAGCTGTTGCCGCAGTGCCTTATATTGCAATCCAATTAAAGGCGATTTCCAGCTCGTTTGACTTGTTTACCAGTCATTTTGGCGGAAGCTTAATGGCCGGAAATTTCGTTATTGCGGACTTTTCATTTCTCGTTGCCGCCTCGCTCGCGCTGTTTGCAATGCTGTTTGGAACAAGGCACGCCGACGTTACGGAGCATCAAAACGGCCTAATATTGGCTGTGGCGGTGGAGTCTGTTATAAAGCTGATGGCGTTTCTTGCAGCAGGCATTGGTGTCACATTCTTTCTGTTCGGGCAGCCGGGTGATCTTGTAACTTCGATACAAGCGAGCGCTCCGGCGCAGGCGGCGCTGGCGTATCGGCCCTCGTTGAGCACATGGATTATTGTCATCGGCTTGTCCGGGTTCGCGTCTATCCTGTTGCCTCGACAATTCCATGTGATGATTGTGGAAAACCGCAATGTTGGCGAACTACGCACGGCAGCTTGGCTTTTTCCTCTCTATCTCATCTTAATCAATCTCTTCGTTATGCCCATCGCCTTGACGGGCTTGACGCATTTGCCCGTTGGCTCGCCAGCGGATCTATTTGTACTCGCGCTGCCGCTAAGCGTGGGGGCTAATTGGCTCTCTCTATTGATTTTCATAGGCGGCCTTTCCGCTGCGACTGCAATGGTGATAGTGGCAACCGTTGCGCTTTCTATTATGATTTCCAACGATTTGATTTTGCCGCTGATGCTGCGCCGCTACGTTGGCAAAGAACGTAACGCAGATGAGAATTTGCCCGCTACTATTTTGAACGTGCGGCGCGCTGCCATCCTCTGTATTATGCTGGCGGCCTATGCCTATTACCGTGAAACAGCGGTGAATTTCCGCTTGGCTTCAATCGGTCTGATTAGCTTTGCAGCAATCGCGCAGCTTGCGCCTGCCTTTTTAGGTGGATTGATATGGCGTGAGGCCAACTCCCGGGGTGCAATCTTGGGCATGGCAGTTGGCATCTTGGTTTGGTTCTATACCTTGCTTTTTCCTACCCTCGTTGGTGCCGGTCATCCGGTCGTCGTGCATGGACTATTCGGCTTGGAGTGGTTGCGCCCGCAACACCTGTTTGGTGTTGAAGCCAGCGCTTTGACGCACGGTGTGATTTTCAGCATCTCGCTAAATTTACTATTCTACGTGCTTGGTTCATTCTCCAGATTGTCGTTGCCATTAGAGCGCATTCAGGCAGCCATTTTCGTGCCACGCGATTCAACACCTATGCCTAGCCTTCGACGACTGCGAACAGCGGTTACCGTTAATGATCTCAATGCAACGATTTCCCGTTATATCGGCGCGGAGCGCACAGAGCGTTCATTTCAAACATTCGAGGCCGGTGAGGGGCGTGTGGTGTCACGCAGTGCGCCTGCGGATGTTTCAACCATTCGCTTTGCCGAGCAACTTTTGGCTAGCGCTGTCGGGTCGTCCTCCGCACGGCTGGTCTTGTCACTGCTCTTTCAACGCAACGATCAGTCTGCCCGCAATGCGTTTCGGCTACTCGACGATGCATCCGAAGCACTACAACATAACCGCGATCTGTTACAAATTGCGCTCGACCAGATGGCGCAGGGCATTACGGTTTTTGACAAAAATTACCAACTTACATGTTGGAACCGCCAGTATCGAACACTGTTTGACCTACCCGCCGATTTCGGCCAAGTCGGCGTGTCATTGCGAGCAATTTTGGATTTTTTAGCGGAGCGAAACGATATCTCACGGCGTTTTGAAGACACCGCCATCAAACGCCTGAGCCAGTTTGGTGTACCCTGGCAAGTCGAACTTTTATCAAGTAATCGCATCATTGAGTTGCGCTCCAACCCGATGCCGGATGGCGGCATTGTGGCCACCTATACAGACATCACTGCGCGCGTTCGGGCGGATGAAGCGCTCAAGAGGATTAACGAAAGCCTTGAGCAACGCGTCGAATTGCGCACGTCAGAACTCAGCCGCGCGAACACCGAGTTGGCGCAAGCTCAAACACTGGCAAACGAAGCCAACATCAGCAAGACCCGCTTTTTGGCCGCTGCAGGCCATGATATTTTGCAGCCGCTGAACGCTGCCAGGCTTTATAGTGCTTCGCTTATTGAGCGGCTTGGTACATCCGAAAATGAAAAAATCGTCAGCAACATTGAATCTTCGCTAGAGTCTGTCGAGGCTATTTTGGGCGCGGTGCTGGATATCTCGCGACTTGATACCGGCGCACTAAAACCAACACTGACGACGTTCTCGCTGGATGCGCTGTTGCGGCAAATTCAAACTGACTTTTCGCCTATTGCGGCCAAAAAAAATCTTAAGTTTGCAGTGATACCAACAAAATTCTATGTCCACTCAGACCGTAATCTTCTAGCCAGATTGATCCAAAACCTTGTTTCAAATGCTATTAAGTATACCCGTGTCGGGGGCGTCGTGGTCGGCGTGCGGCGGCGTGGGGCGGGGCTTGATATTCAAGTTGTGGATAGCGGGATTGGTATCGCTCAGGATAAGGCACGCGCGGTGTTCAAGGAATTTACCCGACTTGAAGAAGGTATGCGCGAGGCAGAAGGTTTAGGACTGGGCCTTTCTATTGTGGAGCGCATTGGCAAAGTTTTGAAACTACCCGTCAGTATCAAGTCGCAAGTGAACCGTGGAACGACAATGAGCATTTACATTGCCAGAGTACAGCCGACCGGGGATCAAAACAACTCTAGAGTGCCACCCCTGCATTCCAATATCGTCAACCTGCCGCAGCTAAGGCTGCTGTGTATCGACAATGACTTACGAATTTTGGACGGAATGAAGACCCTACTTTCCGGATGGTCTAATGACGTTACGTGTGTTTCTAACGGCCGCGATGCACTGCGGGAAACCAAAAGGCCTGACTTTGTACTGGTGGACTATCACCTCGATAATGAAACGGGCATTAGCGTCATAGCCCAATTGCGTGATAAATTTGGAGAAAATTTGGCGGCCATACTGGTGACCGCCGATCGTTCCAACGAGGTGAAATCACTAGCTGCGGCGATGGATATCATCATTCTAAACAAGCCTCTCAAGCCTGCGGCACTGCGGGCGGTATTGGCACGCGGTATCATCAAAGAGTCCGCTGTGAAATAAAAACTACTCGCCAGTGGTGCGAACCTCGATACCTATTTTAGATAAACTAATCACTGCCTGCGTGCGGCTATCGACATTCAGCTTTTGCAGCACTGCCGATACATGAGCCTTAATTGTTGCTTCCGAAACACTAAGTTCATAAGCGATCTGCTTGTTCAAAAGTCCCTCACCGAGCATTCCCAAAACTCTTGATTGCTGGGGGGTTAGCGTTTTTATTCTCGCAATCAAATCAGCAATTTCCGGATCACTTTCTTTGCCTAAATCAATATTCTCCGGCGCAACAACACCGCCTTCGAGCACGGTGTTAATCGCGGCGCGAATGTATTCAATACTTGCGCTTTTCTTCACATAGCCGGAAGCGCCAAGCTCCAGAGAACGGCGGATCGTAACGGGATCATCGGAGGCGGAGACGATGACTATAGGAACGGTCGGCTGCAATGCACGCAGCGTGACCAATCCAGACAGGCCACTCGTGCCAGGCATCGACAAATCAAGTAACACCAAGTCAATATCTACAGTATCAGAAACCAGTTTTTTTGTTGCCTCGAAATCACCGGCCTCCAAGATTTGGACATCATCACCAATGGCTCGCAATGCCTCTTTGATCGCACCGCGAAATAGCGGATGGTCATCGGCTACCACAAAAATTAGGTTATTTGTCATATGCCCTCCGAGCGCCTTTGCCTAGCTAAGAGATAGTCACCATTGGGCCGGCATATCAAGGTAATTATCGGCTATTTCTGTTAGGCGCTACTTTTGTTTATGTGCTGATGTCTCTTCGTAAGCACTCACTTAATTTATGTAACCTCATAACCAGCCAGACGGCTGTCCAAACATTTCCTAAAATTGGCAACGGGATTAACCACAAAATGGCGATCCAACTGCGTTCAAACAAGGCAATAATCAGCGCCGATATCGCAAAACCCAAATATAGGTCGGCCAATGTGGTAAGGCCCCACGGATCACTTAGTAACCAGCGGCCTGCACCCCAAAAATCCCCGGTCTTCATCGCAAAAATAATGAGCGTTGAGAGCCCGATGCCCAATGCAGCATAAATGACGCGGATGAGGTTCATGTTTTTTGCGGTGTCCCGTCTTCATTCAAATCTTTAACAACGCCCATAAAGCGCCGGAAGAACTTTTCCATCAGCGTCATGGATTTTTCGAACTCTTCGTCAGTTGGCAGTGTGGAGTTTGATAGTAACCCGGATTGCTCAGTTGCGGCAAACTTTTCTTCCAACCTGGTCAGGCGTCCGTCAAGACGGGCGATTTCATCTTCCATTGCTACACGATCGTCGGCGGCACTACGACAGACTAGCTGGTCGGATTGTTGCACGCAAATCGACATTTCGCCGGTGGTTTTATCCATACGGACATAACCATCGGCAGTTTTTTCAAGAGTAAATCGGGCGATGTCTTCAGCGAAGGCTGCTCCAGACAGCAGCAAGAACGGCAAGATTGCAAACGAAGCGGTTTTCATTGGATGGCTCCTTACAGGCATTCGGTTACGCTAAAATGGCATAGACTGCTAATTTGCCCAAAGTGCGACAGGTATTTTGTATTCTTGTATAAATGATGCTAGCGGCAGCCAATGCAAGATATGCGGATGCGCAATATGATGATCTATAAAATATTACCCGAAACAGAATGGGCAGCTGCAATTGAGGTCGGCGTGTTCAAAGGCTCCGGCATCGATATTGCCGATGGCTATATACATTTTTCTACTGCCGAACAGATGGTTGAAACTGCAGCAAAGCACTTTACTGCCCGGCCCAATCTGATGCTCGTGGCCGTTGACGATGCCGTACTTGGCGATGCCCTGAAATACGAAGTATCGCGCGGCGGCGCACTGTTTCCGCATCTATTCCGACCGCTTTCCGTATCCGAAGCGACCTGGGCAAAACCACTGCCGCTCGATGAAAATGGCGTGCATATATTTCCTGAGAACGCACGATGAGCGGCCTAATTTCGAGCCTGTTGCGGCGCGGGCTTTTTTGCTTTGATCCGGAACAAGCGCATGGATTGGGCATAACGGGCCTCAAGAGCGGACTGTTGCCACCGTTTGATAATGCTCAGGATGCGCGGCTTCAAGTCACCGTTGCCGGGCTGAAACTCCCCAATCCGCTCGGTATTGCCGCCGGATTTGATAAAAATGCCGAAGTGCCGGATGCCTTGATACGCATTGGATTTGGTTTTTCGGAGGTCGGAACCATCACGCCGAATCCGCAAATCGGTAATCCTAAGCCACGCATTTTTCGTCTTGAGCAAGATCAAGCGGTTATAAATCGCCTCGGGTTCAATAACGAGGGGCATGAGGCCGCGCTTGCGCGGCTGAATGCTCGTGGTTCTAAGTCCGGCATCGTTGGCGTAAACATTGGTGCCAACAAGGACAGCGCAGATCGCATTGGTGACTATGTGCTTGGAATAGAACGCTTTTATGCGGTTTCCAGCTATTTTACAGTTAACATTTCATCGCCCAATACGCCGGGATTGCGTGACCTACAGGCACGTGCGAGCCTTGCGGAACTTTTGTCCAAAGTGATGGCCGCTCGGGACGAGCTTGCCAAAACCTCTGGTCGCGTCGTTCCCGTATTCCTCAAAATCGCACCTGATTTGGTTGAGGGCGATTTGGATGATGTGGCGGCGGAGGTGCTGGACAAGAAGCTGGAAGGCGTGATTGTTTCCAACACCACAATTTCCCGCGCCGGCTTGCGCAGCGCGAACAAAAGCGAGACTGGCGGCATGTCTGGTGTGCCACTGTTTGAAAAGTCCACCATTGTGCTGGCAAAAATGCGCCAGCGGCTGGGCAAAGATGTAGCGATTATCGGCGTTGGCGGCGTGAATTCAACGCAAACCGCGTTGCAAAAAATCCAAGCAGGTGCAGATTTGGTGCAGCTTTACACAGGCTTTATTTACGGCGGACCAACGTTACCGATGAAGATTATCAACGGCCTATCCGCGCATCTCACGAAGACTGGTGCAAAGACTATTTCGGAATTACGCGACGTTGATATGCAGTCTTGGGCAGCGAAATCAATCGGTTAGCGCTTACGCAACGCCAAAATGCGCAGCAAAATAAACGCCGGAACCACAACAGCTGCACCGAGTAACAGGTAATCACCAAACTCGGCGATGGCATGAAAGCCCATATTCCAAATGCGCTGGAAGAAGGATTTTATAAGCCGCAGCACATCCCAAGGCATCCAGCCGAACGAACGCATGATTACGCCGACAACCATAGAAATCAGCACAAGTTTGATGAACACGCGCAGGGGCGTATCGCCGAGAAACCCGTTTACTAGATCAGCCATTGTCATCATCCTTTTAGAAAATTGGAGCGGGTAGCGGGAATCGAACCCGCACGATCAGCTTGGGAAGCTGACAAGCTACCACTACATCATACCCGCAGCGCGATGTTTCAATCGCTTTTCACTGGCGGCGTGTCAAGTTGATTTCACCTAAAATGCTTCGACAATTTCAGCCCCTGCGCCTGATAGTTTGACTTTAGATCTGCACCATAAAGCGCCGATGGGCGCGAGAGCATGTGCTCATAGACTAAGCGTCCGACAATTTGCCCATGTTCCAAGATGAATGGCACTTCGTGGCTGCGCACTTCGAGTACGGCGCGGCTGCCGATGCCGCCGGCGCTTGCGTTGCCAAAGCCGGGGTCAAAGAAGCCCGCATAGTGGACACGGAATTCGCCGACCAGCGGGTCAAACGGGGTCATTTCGGCGGCATAAAGCGGTGGGACATGGACGGCTTCGCGCGAGACGAGGATGTAGAACTCATCCGGGTCGAGCACCAACTCCTGCGCACCGCGATCATAGATCGGCTCCCAGAAATCCAAGACATCGTGGGCGGCGCGTTTATCGACATCCACCACAGCGGTGTGATGCTTGCCGCGATAGCCGATGAGACGGTCAGCTTTGCCGATGAGATCGATGGAAAGCGCGACGCCCCCGCCGGATATATTAGGCTTCTCATCATTGACCAGCGTATCGGACACATGGAGTGCGGCCAGTGCGGCTTCATCAATCTGCGCACGGCCTTTGCGGAAGCGTATCTGACTAAGGCGCGAACCTTGGCGAACAACGATAGGGAATGTGCGCGGCGAGATTTCGATGTAAAGCGGGCCGGAATATCCCGCCGGAATTTTATCAAACTCTTGGGCACGATCCGAGATAATGCGGGTGAAGATATCGAGACGTCCCGTCGAGCTTTTCGGATTGGCAGACGCTGCCATATCTTGCGGCAGGTTAAGGCTTTCCAGCAGGGGCACAACGTAGACGCAGCCGGTTTCCAGCACCGCGCCATTGGTCAAGTCAAACTCATGGAGCGTAAGCTGTTCCAGCTTGTCCATAACCGTTTTGTTCGGGCCGGGCATGAAGGAAGCACGCACGCGGTAGGCCTTGGCACCGAGGCGCAAATCGAGACTCGCAGGCTGCACTTGGTCACTATCAAGCGGGCGCTCAGTCACGAGGGATCGCGCGTCGAAAAGATCGTGGATATGGTGGTCGGCCAGAATGCCAGAGAGACGAGACACTAAATATTCTCCGTTTTCACGATATGTCTTAACGACCAAGTGAATTGACGCAAGGCATAGAGTCAGGTAATGCACATTTATCAGTGGTGATTTGGCCGGTCGGCTTGCAGCCACTTAAAATAACTCGCTAAAGGGCCGTTTGATAGATGCGTTTTGGCGCATTGATGGAACCGGCTCTTTGCTTTAGTGCACAGCCGGTATTTTTTTGTCCGGCCTTTGTTGGGATGATCGAGATGACTTTAGAAAATAATTGGCGCCCTGCAACGCAAATGGTTCATTCAGGAACCTTGCGTTCCAACTTTGGCGAAACATCCGAGGCTTTGTACCTGACGCAGGGTTTTGTCTATGACAGCGCCGAAGCCGCCGAGGCGCGGTTTAAGGGCGAAGAGCCCGGCTATATTTATTCGCGCTATGCAAACCCGACCATTGAAATGTTTGAAAAGCGCATGTGTGCGCTGGAAGGCGCGGAAGATGCCCGCGCCACTACATCCGGCATGGCGGCTGTTGCCATGGCGGTGCTGTGCTCGCTGAAAATGGGCGATCATATTGTGGCCGCGCGTGCGCTGTTCGGCTCGTGCCGCTGGGTGATTGAAACCCTCGCGCCGCGCTATGGCATTGAGTTTACGCTTGTTGACGGGCGCGATATATCTGCATGGCAGGCTGCCGTGAAGCCGAACACCAAGCTGTTTTTCCTTGAGAGTCCGACCAATCCGACCTTGGAAGTGGTGGATATTGCCGCCGTTGCGCAAATTGCCAATGCGGCTAATTCCGTGCTGGTGGTTGATAATGTTTTCTCCACACCGATGTTCCAAAAGCCATTGGCGCTGGGGGCGCATGTGGTGGTTTATTCGGCAACTAAGCATATTGACGGTCAAGGCCGATGCCTTGGCGGCATTGTTTTGTCATCCAAGGAGTGGATCGACAAGAACTTGCACGAATACCACCGCCATTCCGGCCCCGGCATTTCGCCGTTCAACGCCTGGGTGTTGCTCAAGGGCTTGGAAACGCTGCCACTGCGCGTAAAAAGCATGACTGAAAATGCCGCGCAAATTGCCGATGTTTTGGCGGAGAGCCGTGCCGTGTCGCGCGTGTTGTATCCGGGACGCAAGGACCATCCGCAAGCCGATATCATTGCAAAACAAATGACGGGCGGCTCATCGCTAATCTGCTTTGATTTGAAGGGCGGCAAGGCGGCCGCATTTGCGTTCGAAAACGCTTTGAAGATCATCAAGATTTCCAATAATCTTGGCGACGCAAAGAGCCTCATTACGCATCCGGCAACGACCACTCACAAAAACCTCAGTGATGAGGCCCGCGCCGAGCTTGGCATGGGCGGCGGCACGGTTCGATTGTCGGTTGGTCTTGAGGATGTTGCAGACTTGCTGGAAGACGTAGCGAATGGTTTGGAAGCGGCGGCAAACGCTTAAGCGAAACGCGCTTTTGCTTCAAAAATTCTAACCGCGGCCGTGTAAATACATACGGCTGCAAAGCCATAGGCCAGCGCTGGAAACCATTGGGGCCACAGGCAAGCAGCGATGAACACAGCCAGCGTCTCGGTAGCTTCGGCCAGCCCCGTTGTGAAGAAAATGGATTTCTTACCCCGCGCCTCGCTGACCTCCTTGTGTTTTTCCGCCATGATCGCATAGGCCAAAAAACTGGCGCCATTGACATAGAAAGTGAATATCAGCGTAGCAGCGCTGAGCGCGTTAATCTCCCACGCGGCGAAGGCGAAGCCCAAGGGAATGATGCCGTAAAAAGCAAAGTCCAGCACGATGTCGAGATAACCGCCAAAATCGCTTGCCTTTGTTTGGCGGGCAACGACGCCATCTAACCCATCGCATAGGCGACTGACTAAAATCAGAAAGGCACCAAGTATATAGTGATTTGTGGCAATTGCGCCCGCTGCGAAAACGCCAATAGCAAAACCTGCAATAGTCACGCCATTGGCGCTGGCACCTCGTCCGGCCAGTGCCTTGCCAATACTGACCAAAAATGGATCAATCGCTTTTCGCGCCACGCCATCAAGCATTGTTTTTCCTTAAAACTTTCAGGCCATTTGGCCACACTTCACTCTTGACGCATACAGCGCGTGGTTCCAAACCACTATTTAGTGATTTTGAGAAAGCCCGCTATGTACCGTGCCACCACGCATAATATCGAAGTGATTGCCGAGCCTTGGTATTTGCCGGACCAATCGGACGCGGAGCAGCCGCGCTTTGTCTGGTCGTATCGTATCACTATAATCAACCACTCTGACAAGACCGTGCAACTGCAATCGCGCTATTGGAAAATTGTCGATGGCAACGGCCATATCGAGGAAGTGCGCGGGCCGGGCGTGGTGGGCGATCAGCCGATTTTAGGTCCGAATGACAGCTACCAATACGCCTCTGGCTGCCCGCTTTCCACACCGTCCGGCATGATGGTTGGGCACTATGATATGATGGATGAAGAGGGCGAACACCTGAGGGTAATGATCCCCGCATTTTCACTGGACATGCCGGATGCGAAGCGGGTGTTGAATTAATGCAGTTCGTGACTTATCGCCGTTGCCCAATACTTACTAAATAGAAATCGAAGGGATATTGTTTTGACGGACCGATGTGCAATTTGGGATACTGATGCGAACAAAACTGTCTCGACAGGTGATAGAATTGCACTCAGTTCGTCAAGAGCTGGGGGAAGCTATGAAATAAGCCGTTCCGCCGTGAAAGAGTTAAACAACGTTGATTTAGAGGCAAAAGCTCGACTAACAACCTGGCTGGTTGACCAAAGACGGGCGGGCAACGAACAGCCAATCATTTCAACCGCTGAAATCAGTTTAGCTCAGACATCTCGGATGCTGTCCGTTTCGGAACGAAGGGACCGCTTACTGCTCGCGGTAAACCACATAGCGCCTAGGCTAGGGGAAGGGGTGAACTATCAAGACAGTGACTCCGAAAGAGACGAGCTTTTGGCATGGACAGAGTCAGTGGAACTGGATGAATTAGGTAAGCTTGTTGAGTTTGCTGAAAGTCAACATTTACTCGATGACGAACACATAATTTCATTGACGCTTGATGGCTATACTCATTTGGATAGACTCTTAAACTCACCAAAAAACTCCAAGCAAGCGTTTGTAGCCATGTGGTTCAATGATGAGGTTACGGACGCCTATTTACAAGGCATCGAACCGGCAATTCTTGAAGCTGGCTATTTGCCTATGAGGATCGACAAAAAGGAGCATAACAACAAGATTGATGACGAAATTATTGCGGAAATTAAAAGGTCAATGTTTGTCATCGCGGACTTCACATGCGGCCTTTTTGAAGACGGAAAAACAAAAAATGCTATTCATCGGGGTGGCGTTTATTACGAAGCAGGCTTTGCCCAAGGCCTTGGCATTCCAGTGATATGGACTTGTCGCGAAGACCAAATCAACCTTGTCCACTTTGATACACGGCAATTCAACCACGTGACTTGGAGCAACCCACAAGAATTGAAGCAGAAACTTCTGAATAGAATAGGTGCAGTTATTGGTGATGGCCCTCTAAAAAGTATTTAGAGGATTTTATTTCGTGCTGAGGCGTCGAAAATGACATTCAAACATCCTCACATTTTAGCCCTTCGCAAACTCTTCCGGATCAAAACTATAATGAGTAGAGCAAAACTCGCATGACACTGTGATTTTGCCGTCTTCAACGCTTTCCAAAATTTCTTGCGCCGAGAAGCCTGACAGCACGCCGAAGATTTTATCGCGGTCGCAGGCGCACTTGTCGAATACTTTGGTGGCGGGAAACGCCGTTACGCCGCGCTCGTGGAACAGGCGGTAGAGCAAGGTTTCAACGCTGACTTGCGGGTCCACCAATTCGGCATCCGCGATTGTGGCTGTCAGTGCTTTAACCTCGGTCCAGTTGTCGTCTTCGTTGAAGATATAATCAGTTTCCGGTCCATCGCCGCCGTGCAAATCGCGGGTGCGCATACGCTCAGTGCTATCAGGCAGAAACTGCACAATGATGCCCCCTGCCCGCCATGAGGCGTGCAGCTCGCCATTTTCCATGCGCTCAAAAAGCTGCGCGGTGGCAAGGCGAATGTCTGTTGGAATTTGCTCGGACTGGCGGAAATAGACTTTTGCCACCTCCTCCAGTGAGGAGCCATCCAGCGGCACAATACCTTGATATGTCTGCGTAAATTCGCCCTGGTCAATGGTCATGGCAAGAATGCCGGTGCCAAGCAATTGCGCCGGGCTGGTCTCGCCTGCCACAATGGCGGCGTTCAAGCGCTCCTCGTCAAAGCGGGCGTAGGCGCGCACGGCGTGGGGTGTACGAAAGTCTGCCACCAGCAAATCCACCGGACCATCGGATTTGGTTTGCAGAATGAACTTGCCCTCAAACTTCAGCGACGTGCCGAGAATGACGGCGAGCGTCACCGCTTCCGCGACCAGCTTGGCCACCGGTTCGGGATAATTATGGCGACCCAAAATACCATCCAGCACCGCACCAAGTTGCACGGCGCGGCCACGCGCATCAAGTTCTGGAATTTGAAATGGCAGAACGGCATCATCACCGGCAGGGGCCAAAACCACAGTTTCAGCCACCATTACTTTGCGCCCCCTAGGCACCAAGCCAAAATCGCTTTTTGTGCATGGAGCCGGTTTTCTGCCTCGTCAAACACCACGGATTGCGGGCCGTCAATTACGCCATCGGTCACTTCCTCCCCGCGATGGGCGGGCAGACAGTGCATGAACAGCGCATCTTTATCGGCGTGGCGCATCAGTGCTTCGTTGACCTGATAAGGCTGGAACACATTGTGACCACGCGCCTTGGCTTCTTGCCCCATGGACACCCAGCAATCTGTCACCACGCAATCCGCTCCGGCAACGGCGGCGATAGGATCGGTATCCACATTGATCCGGCCGCCGTTGTTGCGCGCCCAGTCAATATAGCGAGCTTGTGGCTCGGAGCCTTTCGGAACGGCGATATTGACGTTGTAATCAAACCGCGCGGCGCCTTCCACTAGCGAATGCAGCACATTATTGCCGTCGCCCGTCCAGGCAAATGTTTTGCCTTTAACGGGGCCGCGATACTCTTCATATGTCATAATATCAGCCATGATCTGGCACGGGTGCGTGTCATCCGTGAGGCCATTGATTACTGGCACGGTGGCATGTTCTGCTAGTTCCGCCATGCGGGCGTGGTCGGTGGTGCGGATCATGATAATGTCGACATAGCGCGACAAAACTTTCGCGGTATCGGCAATGGATTCAGAGCGCCCAAGCTGCATTTCAGAACCTGTCAGCATGATGGTTTCGCCGCCAAGCTGGCGCAT
>JAYSWX010000060.1:0-4668 GCA_043717855.1 Phyllobacterium sp. | reverse complement strand
TGACCGGGCGCTTGGCGTTGCGCTCTTCTTGAAGCGCGATTGCCTTGGGCGCGAAGCTTTTGAGGAAGGCTTTGAGCTCAGTGAACACGGACGTGACATCACCCGCGCGGTTGCCCGGATCATATTGCTCCATCAGCGCATCATAGGGCGAGAGGTTGAGCACATCGGAGCGCAGCGCGGCTTCTTCTCGAACGAGGTCAACCACGCCGTCCAGACTTGGCGCGAAGCCTGACCAGTCGCCTTTGCCACGGGCGGTGCGCCAGAGCTGCTCGCAGCGCATACGGGTGATGGTTTGGCGCTCGACAAACTCAGTGGGAAGACAAGTGGCGTTGATATAGCTGCGCTCAAGTTCGCGCAGTGCGGCACTTTGCTCGGTGTCGAGGCTATCGGATTTGGCGGCCTCTATCCAGTCGCGCACGTGCGGGTCGGTTGCTTTTGCGTGATACATTCCGGAAAGCGCGGCCATGGCCTCGGCACGTTTCTCGCCGCCGCCTGAGGCCATGTTGGTGGCCTCATCGGTGCCGAGAATGGCCAGCGCATGTTCGAGCGCTTCGAGGCTTTTGCAATGGGTGTCGAGTTTGGCAAATGACATGGTAGCTCTCCGGCTTTTCATCATCTGGTAATAGAGCATCGTTAAGCAGGCTACAACATCTAGGGAATAGTGACGATCAGCACCGCACTACTGGAGCTAAATTCAGATGTGCCTTAATTTGGACTAAATTCTTTGGTGCGCCTAGGCTTTATATATAATCTACAATCAAGACATATTTTTGCAGTCGTATATTTTTTTGAATATAGGAATAGGTTTCCGGAACTAAGATCTATCAAAATATTAGGTTTTCCCGAGTATATCAGCGACTATTTTTACGATTTATTAAGGTCAATTTTTAATGAGAAACCCCCTGCCTGTCAGTACACCTGCCCTCGATTCGCTTAACGTGCGGTTGTCTCGCGTTACCATTTCAGACACTGCGGCTGTGGCCGGAGCTGCCCCGCAAAACGCACAGGCAATGCCTCCAGCTTTTTACAGGGTTGCAGAGGGCCGCTACGTGGACGGCGACAGATATGAGACCATGCGGGCCGAGCCGGGAAGTGGTTTGCCAGACAGAGGGCGTGCCACAATACTCTTTCCAACGAATGCGGATCGGTCGCTCATGAGCGGCAGGGAGATGTCTAACCGTAACCGTGCAGATTTTGTCCGCATCAGCCAGCAGGAAGGCCTGCCGGATACTGTCAGGCATGGTCATGACAGCGCGCCACCACGGGCGTTGGTCTATCTGGAGCAGGAGAGGGAATTGCTCTCACCGGACAGTGCGCGTGAGAGATTAGGTAACGTCAACGTGCATCAGCAAGTTGGCGATCAGCATGTTTTTCTGTCCAGTTTGGGTAACTCCGGGATACCAACAGGAAACTTCATCAATGCTCCGGTATATAGACAGAGAAACAATGCCGGACAATTGAGGGAACGGCTGGAAAACGACGTTGCCTTGCCGGGTGAAGCGGATATGGCCAGAGCTGGCAGGGCACGCAATGCCGCGCCGGCACCGGCGCAGCAAAGGCCGACCCAGCAACCCCATATACCTAATGCGCGCGCTACGTTGACTGCCCTCATCTACCCTGCAAACCCGATACCCCAACAGCATAACAATGCTGCCCAACAACAGACGGAGGTTCCATTTGCCCCTGCTGTCTACCTCGGTTCTGCGAGGTCAAGGCAGCATAACCACGCAGCACAACGAGAGGAGCAAATTCCTTTTGCGAACGCCGAGTTTCTTGGCACAGCCGTGCCGGGGCAGCAACGCCCGCATGAGCAGGTCACCGCCCGTTTGCTGGATCGGGATAGGGATAGAGGGCGGGAGGGACGCTGATAACAATCCAACTCTCCGGCAAGACGGCCATACGAGATAACGCCCCGTACGCACGACCTGTCACTTCTCTGTCAGCTTCAACTCAATTCGACGGTTCTTGTTGCGGGCTTCTTGCGTGTCGCCGGGTTCGAGCGGTTGGAATTCGCCAAAGCCTGCGGCGACAAGGCGGTTGGCAGGGACGCCGTTGGCTATTAGATATTTGACGACGGCGGTGGCGCGGCCGGAGGAGAGTTCCCAATTGTCGGCATATTTGCCGTTGCCGCTGACGGCGACATTGTCGGTGTGACCGTCAACGCGCAGCACCCAGTCAATTTCCGGCGGGATTTCTTTGGCCAGTTCGATGATGGCCTCTGCCAATTTCAGCATTTCGCCTTTGCCGGCGTCGTTGATTTCGGCGGTACCTGAGGGGAACAGCACTTCGGACTGGAACACGAAACGATCACCTACTATGCGGATGTTTTCGCGGTCTGCGAGGATTTCGCGCAGGCGGCCGAAGAAGTCTGAGCGGTAACGATTGAGCTCTTGCACGCGCTGGGCAAGGGCTACGTTGAGGCGCTTGCCAAGGTCGGCGATCTTGGTATTGGATTGCTTGTCGCGATCTTCGGAGGCATTCAGCGCGGTTTCCAGCGCGGCGATTTGTGTGCGCAAGGCGGCGATCTGCTGGTTCAAAAGTTCGACTTGATTGGTAGCGCGCTGGCTGAGTTGCTTTTGCTCATCGAGAGTTTTTTCGACTTCGCCAAGTTTGGCCGTGGCTGCCGCGCCTGCACCATTGCCTTGGTTTAACAGCGTTTGCAGGCGAGTCTTTTCAGAATCGGCGGCGTCGAGCGAGGCTTGCAGATTGGCCAGCGAGTTTTCCAAATCCTGTTTGCCTGTTTGCTCAAGCGCCAAGAGATTTGTTAGTTCGCTGATTTGCGAATTGAGCCTATTAAGCACATCGTCCTTGCCGGAAATTTCGCGCGATAACAGAAATTGCGCCAGCACAAAGACTGAGAGCAAAAACATGATGGCGAGCAGCAACGTGGACAGCGCATCGACAAAGCCAGGCCAGTAATCGACGGTGCGTTGATTGCGATTGCGGGACAGCGCCATCTCTAATTTTTCTTTTCAGTGATGGAGCGCGTGAGCTTATCCAGCGTGATGCGCATGGCCTTTTGCTCGTCGGCCTGTGCCTCCACCCAATCACGCATCATTTGCTGCTCGCTGCGCATGTTCTTGACCAGCCCTTGTATGCCCTCAGCCAAGTTTGCCATGGCAGCGACTGTTTTTTGGTTAGCGCCGCCGGAATTGTCGGTCACAGTTTTGAGGCGGTCAGTCAGTTCCTTGATCTCGCCTTTTGCACCGGCTGGTGCGTTTATGGTGGCGACATCATGGTCCGTATCGGTGACGGATGACAGCCAGTTTTCCAGTTCGGTATAAAAGCGGTTTTGCGCGCGACCTGCCTGCAAATCAAGGAAGCCCAAGATTAGCGAGCCAGACAGGCCAAGCAGGGACGAGGAGAAAGCCGTGGACATGCCTGCCAAGGGAGCTGCGAGGCCGGACTTTAGCGAGTCCAGCATGGCATTGGCATCGCCGCCGCGCGGATCGAGCGTGGCGATGGTATCGCCGATGGAGCTGATGGTTTGCAGCAAGCCCCAGAACGTGCCGAGCAGTCCGAGGAACACCAATAGTCCGGTCAGATAGCGCAAGATGTCGCGGGCTTCATCAAGCCTTGTGGCTATGGAATCCAAAATCGAGCGCATGGTGATGGTGGACATGACAAGTGATTGGCGACGCCCGACCAGCGCTTTCATCGGCGCGAGCAGAACCGGCTCGCTGACATTGTCCACCGCCTTTATGCCGGCGCGAAACGCGTTGACCCACGAGACTTCGCGAAACAGGCGGATGACTTGCAAGAACGCCAATATGATGCCGATCGCAAGGACGCCGAAAATCAGGCTGTTAAGGCCGGGGTTAGCTTTGAAGGCTGTCGAGACTTGGCGATACAATATCGCGCCAACAAAGGCTGCGATTGCCAGAAAGATGAGCATGGAAAGCAGGAAGACCTGCGGGCTAGAGAGCCTGTCAGGATCATAGGCATCATTGCCGAAACGGCTACCAGTCTTTTTAGAGCCGAACAGCGCCATATTAACTCCCGCCAAATCCAATTACGAGTCTGCCCGAAAACTCGATCTGGCGGCCAACTGTCGCGATTTTCGGCGCTCCCGGTGCTCACGTACTGAAGTACGCTGCGCTCCGGTTCTCGAAAATCACTCCATTTGACTCGCCAAAGCAAGTTTTGAGTCAGACACTTGGTACATAGCCTAACGCAGAATACGGCGAAAATAAAAGCGGTAAAAGTGTAGGCTAAATCAGCTCATCACATTGGTTTAGCGATTGTGACCAGCAGGGCTTTGTGTATGGTCTCGTTGCCTGCGGCAATGGAGCCTTTTGTCAGCATATCCTGCCCGCCGGACGTATCGGACAAGTAGCCGCCAGCTTCGCGGATCATGATAATGCCCGCTGCAATATCCCAGGCAGCCAGATAGTCTTCCCAAAACCCGTCATAACGTCCGGCAGCGACGTAGGCCAAATCGAGCGAGGCTGCGCCGAGACGGCGGATGCCTGCCACTTCGCCCATAACATTGCGCAGCTGTACCAATACCTTGCCGTGGTTGCCACGGCCAAGATGTGGCACGAAAGTTCCGATGACGCAGTCTGACAATTTTGTGCGGGCGGCGACACGCAGACGCCTGTCGTTCAAGAAACAACCACCGCCTTTTTCGGCTGTGTATAGTTCATCCAGCGCCGGATTATAAATGAC
>JAYSWX010000059.1:0-4678 GCA_043717855.1 Phyllobacterium sp. | reverse complement strand
CGGGGCTTGAGGCGGTGACAGGGGCGGAGCCTGTGGTACCGTTTTCTTTCAAGCGCGACGGTAGACAGAGCAGCTTGAGATTTGACGCGCAGCCGATGACGCAGTTTTTTACGCAACGGGCTTTGGAGATTGAGCAAGCGCGGGTGGAGAATATGCAAGCGGCATTGGTGGAGAAGCAACGGCTGCGCCGTGATGTGGCGCAGATTAAATTAGCTTATGTGGAGCGGGAACGGAAGGCGGAACTGCGAGACGAGGCTGTACGTCGCGATGCCAAGTCCAAGGCGGAGGTGATGGCGTCGGCGTGGGCACTGGAGCACGCACGGCTGGAAGCTGAGGCCAAGGCGCAAGCGGAGGCGCAGGCTAAGGCTGCGGCTGACGCAAAGGCTGCGGCTGACGCAAAGGCGAAGGCGGATGCTGAGGCGCAAAAGGCATTGGATGCGGCGAAGGCACTTAAAAACCCGTCGCCCGTTAAGCCTGCCCCTAACACCGTCGATGACGTTTTGAAAAACTTTGAATTGAATCTGCCCAAGCCGTAAACTTGGAACGGCATTTGTCTAATCTGTGCCCCTCACGCTGGCGAGGGCTGCGAGACGCAAGGCTGACGACAGATTTGAGTTTGAGCCGCGTGATTCGTCAATATTGGCAATAAGGCGGGCGAGGGGAATGGCTTGCGATTTTGCCATAGTTTCTAAAATCAGGAAAAACTCATCTTCAACGGAAAACGAAGTGCGGTGGCCGTGCAAGGTGACTGAGCGTTTTTTGATGCTGGTCATGTAAAGGGCCTAATTTTTATCGCGCTTGTGGCCATCGAGGCGCGCACAGTCTAACTTAGTCTGTGCAGCCTCCATCAACTTTATCGCATTTGGCTGCCCGAACTTTGCACGATTTTGGGCGGCAACGGTTTCTTTAGCGATCCGCTCTTTGGATTTTCGTGCAACCCGCAGATTTATGACATCAGCCATTATTTGTTTTTGCGGAACGCATCCAGTGAGACGACGGATGCGGTTGGTTTTGGATCGTCCCCGACAGATGTCGGGGCTGGTTCAGCCCCTTTATCTATCTTGGCTTTTGGCGCAGCTTTAGCCTTTGCAATTGCCTTCATTGGCTCTACCGACACGGGTACATCTTTTACCACATGCAAGGTTTCAATCGGTGTTTCAACGGCAGTCTCGGCCTTAACCTCGAATTCCAACTCAAAATTTACTGACGGATCATAGAATCCACGAATCGCCGCATACGGTATTGCCAATTTTTCCGCGATTTCGCTGAATGTCAGTGTCACCTCAAAACCGGTCTCAGTCACGTCCAAATCCCAATATTGATGCTGGATGACGATGGTCATTTGTTCCGGATATTTTTCTTTCAAGCGCGAAGAAATGCGAACGCCCGGCGCGCCGGTAACGAACGTTATGAAAAAATGGTGATTGCCGGGCAGGCCTGTCCGTGTGACTTCGATCAGCACTTTGCGAATGACGCCGCGCAGCGCATCTTGTGCCAAAATATCATAACGGATCAAATCTTGCGGCATGATGCCCCTTCAGGAATCGAGTTTTCTAACAATAGGCTTAAACCGGACTGAGCATTAGGTAAACCGCAATCGTTCGGGAATGTTAAAAAGGAAAAGTGAAGATTTTTATTGCATGTACCTCCTTTTTTAAAAAGAAGGTGGAGGTTTCTGTTGCCAGGTACCTCCGGACCCCGCCTTACCCTGCGAAGAGCAAGGGCTTGATTTGAAGTGTCACACCGCCATTAGGCAGCGAGACGTACTTCCGCGTTGTTGTCATTTGCAACTAGCGATTTAGTCCGATAACGGTGGTACCATGCCGGGCAAAAACACGCTTTTTACGCCCTCGTCGATCCTATTTCGCCCCCGCCATATAACAGTACACTCTGTTATATGGTGGAGGCGCCGGGTACCGCCCCCGGGTCCGAAAGGTTTATTATAACGGCCATTTATCACCATAGTCGGCAAGCCGACGCAGAACATATATGT
Organism: Phyllobacterium sp.; assembly: GCA_043717855.1. Taxonomy (GTDB): domain Bacteria; phylum Pseudomonadota; class Alphaproteobacteria; order Rhizobiales; family Rhizobiaceae; genus JANMEX01. The sequence goes on along the minus strand of JAYSWX010000059.1, from coordinate 2,685 downwards.
GGTTTATCGCGGGTTTGAAAGGGGGATCACTTGACTAAGTGCATTCTCTCAGCAACATTCGCGTGAAAATGATAGTTCTGGCAAAATTAAGAACCAAAAAAAGCTGAACCTTGAGGGACAGTTTTTTCTTCAAGAAGGGGATATCTAAAATGGCTGATTATTTGGCGGACGTGCGCACGTACGATGCTACTGCTGACGAAGCAATCGTTGGTAAAATTGTAAAACACCTTGGCATCGCACTGCGAAACAAGGATTCATCGCTGGTTTCATGCAGTGATTCTGCGGAACTTGATCGCGTACGCGAAAAGTGGTGCTTTAAGAAATTTGGCGAGTCCGATGTCGCGAAATGCGACAGCATTATCGCAAAAGTTTGTGAGACGATGAAGGCTGACACTACCAAGGGCCGTGTCACATTCTATTATCTCGTTGCCAAGCATCTCGGCAAGCTGACAGCACTATAGGTTTTATAGTTGCAGGAACCCCGGGCGCATGGCGTTCGGGGTTTTTTGTTGCTTTGCGGTCGGGTTTTGCTCCAATAATCCATGCTTCAAATCGTAAGGAACAACCATGCGTGCCTATCTGACGCTTCTGCAACATGTGCTTGATACCGGTGTTGATCGCGGCGACCGGACGGGAACTGGCACGCGCTCGGTGTTTGGCTATCAGATGCGGTATAATCTTGGCGACGGGTTTCCGGTGCTGACCACAAAAAAACTGCATCTAAAATCCATTATATACGAACTTCTGTGGTTTTTAGCAGGTGATACCAATATTAAATATCTGAAAGATCACGGCGTTTCGATTTGGGACGATTGGGCGGATGAAAAGGGCGAACTAGGGCCGGTTTATGGCTATCAGTGGCGCTCGTGGCCTTCACCCGATGGTGGGTCTATTGACCAGATTTCCAATCTTATCGACCAAATTCGTAACAATCCGTCATCGCGGCGATTGATTGTTTCGGCTTGGAACCCTGCACAAGTCGATCAGATGGCGCTGCCGCCTTGCCATTGCCTGTTTCAGTTTCATGTCGCTAACGGCAAGTTGTCGTGCCAGCTTTATCAGCGTTCGGCGGATATATTCTTAGGCGTACCATTCAATATCGCCTCTTATGCGCTGCTGACAATGATGGTGGCGCAGGTTTGCGGGCTGGAGGCGGGGGAATTTATTCATACGCTAGGCGACGCGCATATTTACTCCAATCACTTTGAACAAGCCAAGTTACAACTCACGCGACAGCCGAAAACATTGCCGAAAATGGTTATCAACCCGCAGGTGAAAGATATATTTAGTTTCAAGTTTGAGGATTTTGTACTGCAAGGCTATGAACCGGACGCGCACATCAAAGCACCGATTGCGGTCTAATTCATGATGCATTAGGCTCATAATTGTGGGGCTTGTTGCGGAGGGCAGAAATGAAATTTTTAGCTGGTTTTGTGGCGTCACTATGGTTGGCTACGCCATATGCTTTTGCCAATGATACAACCGCCCAAGTGGCAGCGGGCGGGCTGATTTATGTGCAAAATGAACATGTGTCGATGGTGGATGAAAAGCTCTACATTTCGATGGAGAAAGTCACGGTTGATTACATTTTTCACAATAATTCGGACAAAGACGTGGAAAGTCTGATCGCGTTTCCGTTTCCCGATGTATCCGGTTCCGGTGACTTTATGGACGGGGTTCCTGATACAGAGTCCGACAATTTTCTCGATTTTCAGGCCACGCAAGATGGCAAACCCATCTCACTGAACCTGCAGCAACGGGCGTTTAGTCTGGGACTGGATGTGACGGATGAGTTGGTGAAGGCGGGGGTTCCGCTGGTTCCGTTCGGGAATAAGACGGGTGAGGCGCTCAATAAGATTGCTCCTGCACTTGCCGAGGATTGGGAAAAGCGCGGCATGATTATCGGTCAAGAGTTTGATAACGGCGGCGGTATGCAGAGGGAACTCATTCCGGTTTGGACGTTGAAATCCGCTTATTATTGGAAGACAAATTTTCCCGCTGGAAAGGATGTGGCTGTCAGTCACAAATATAAAACTGGAACTGGCAGCACTGTGGCAGTGACGTTTTTGGATGATGGTGACCCTCCGGGTGAGCGCTTGCTGAATTATAAGAAGCGCTATTGTGTGGATGATGATCTTTTGAAAACAGTAAGAAAGGCCACGGACGCACGTATTGCTGCGGGCGGCTATTCTGCTTTTTTTGAAAACTGGGTAGGCTATATTTTGACAACGGGCAGCAACTGGTCCGGCCCTATCGAGCACTTCACGTTGACAATTGATAAGGGCGATCCAGCCAATTTGGTTAGTTTTTGTGGCGAGGGCGTCAAGAAAACCGGACCGACCACATTCCAAATGACCGCGGAAGATTTTTACCCGGATAAAGACTTGGAAATACTGTTCCTTACGGCTGTGAAAGACCAATGAGCGTAGCGAACGCGCAGACAATCACGCTCGTTGTAGCGGTTGCCAGCAATGGCGTGATCGGAAGTGATGGCGGGATGCCCTGGAAGCTATCGGGCGATTTGAAGCGTTTTAAGGCGGATACGATGGGGCGGCCCGTGGTAATGGGCCGCAAAACATGGGCTGCGATTGGCAAGGCACTGCCGGGGCGGGATAACATTGTTATCACGCGTGATGTATTGTTCAAAGCTGAGGGCGCATTTGTGGCCTCCGGAATTCTCTCAGC
>JAYSWX010000058.1:0-4687 GCA_043717855.1 Phyllobacterium sp. | reverse complement strand
ATAAGTTGCGCGCGAAATTTTTGCCATCACAGCGCCCCCATCACTTTGCCCTGAAAGCCATAAACTTTGCGTGCTCCACCGATGGGCACCAATGTCACTTCACGGCGCTGACCCGGCTCAAACCGCACGGCCGTTCCCGCAGCAATATCCAACCTGAATCCCCGCGTCTGGGCGCGGTCAAAGCGCAGGCTCTCATTGGTTTCAAAAAAATGATAATGCGAGCCGACTTGCACAGGCCTGTCGCCGGAATTGGCAACGGTCAGCGTCACCGTCGGCGCACCGACATTCAGTTCAATATCGCCGGATTTCGGGAAAACTTCGCCGGGTATCATATACGTCATGTCGCTCACCTTATCGGCTCGTGCACAGTCACCAGCTTCGTTCCATCCGGAAACGTTGCCTCAACCTGCACATCGTGGATCATTTCGGCGATGCCCTCCATCACGTGGGCGCGGGTGATGACGTGGGCTCCGGCCTCCATCAGGTCGGCCACGCTGCGCCCGTCGCGCGCGCCTTCGACGACAAAATCGGAGATCAGCGCAATCGCTTCGGGATGGTTCAGCTTCACGCCGCGCTCAAGGCGCCGCCGTGCGACCATTGCCGCCATGGAAATCAGGAGCTTGTCTTTTTCGCGGGGTGTCAAGTGCATGTTATTTTCCTAAAGCCTGTTTAGCAAAAGTGGCCGCCGGTTTTGCGTTTAAAACAAGCGTCTACATTAAAGTGTCCAACATTGCGGCAGCGCTGCCTCAAAATTAAGCAGACTGATAAGCGGTATTAGCCGTTTGCGTAACTGATACGCATCTTCTGCCACCAGCCTTGCAAGGAGCTTGCCATTCCAGAACGATGCGCCGCCTTCGGTGCCGATTATTTCGCGGGCGGCATCAAGTAGGCTTTCGCCGCGCGGTGAAATCAGCAACAGCGTCGCAAAACTTCCCGCGCCACCAAGCACGGACACTTTGTCGGCAATAGCGGAAATATCCGGTCCGATCTTGAAGTCCTCAGCGTGGATAAGCCGCCCGCCTTGGCGGATGCGCCAGCGGTCTTGAAACATGCCGGTAATGCGGCTCTCGCCCATGGCCAGCCGCCCCAGCGCGACAGGCTCAACAATCAGCGCTTCCGCGCCAGTGGCCAAATCCACGGTGAGACTGCGCGTAAGCTGCGCTTTATTAAACAAAATGGATTCTTGCGGCAGCCACGCCAGCTTAGCTTCGCTGCCAACCGTAATGTGCGTCGTCACTTTCGCAGTTCCGCCGCTGGAGGCGTAAATCTTTTCGCAAGCCTGCGTGGTGAATGTGGCCGCGCACTGCGCCGCCACATCAAACTGCCAGTCCATAACATCGCCGCCGGTCAGCCCGCCAGCGGTATTAATCAGCACGGCCTCGAAACTACCGTCGCTGCGTTTGGGAAACCGCAGCTTCGCCGCGCCCGCCTCGTGGCGGCGGTCAATGCAGGACTCATTTCCGCGAAGTTTCACGGCCAGCCTGCCAAGCCCCTTGGCCCGCTGCATCGCCGTATGATTTGGTTGAAACATCATATTCATGGTCCAACCTTAGCCAGGACGAAGTTGATGTCAAAGGCTACTTGCCGAGTTCCACAGACCGCGCCCGCGCCGCTTCCACAGCCTCGCTTACAAGCGACTGCATCCGACCGCCGCCCATCAGCACATTTAGTGCCGCCTGCGTGGTGCCGTTCGGACTGGTCACTTGCTCACGCAGTTTAGCTGGCGTGTCGGCACTCGCCGCCGCCAATGCGCCCGCGCCCATAATGGTCTGCATCGCAAGTTGCCCCGCGATATTTTCAGGCAGGCCCGCCGCGACACCCGCCTGTGCGAGGCATTCGATAAAGTGAAACACATAGGCCGGACCGGAGCCCGAAACCGCCGTCACGGCGTCCATCAAATTTTCATCCTCGATCTTGGCAACAAGACCTGAGCAGGACAGCAGCGAGACGACAAAAGTTTCGAGCTCTGCCGTCACTGCTGCATTGTTAAAATAGACTAACATGCCCTTGCCGATGCTCGACGGCGTGTTGGGCATACACCGTACGATCTCCGTGCCGCTTCCGAGCGCACGGCGTACGGTGTCCGTATCGTCTTCGAGCCTGCGGCGTATCGCTTCCGCATTGATTCCGGCCGCGACTGAGAGGAACGCAGCACCGTTTTCGGCGATGGTTTTATACCCCTCCAAAACCACGCCCATCACCTGCGGCTTGACCGCCAACACCACCAAGCGCGGCGTGAAACCAGTTGGCAAATCCGCAACGCTACTAACGGCGTGCGCCCCCAAATTGGTCGCCCGTGCCCGCAAATCAGCGTTGGGTTCCACCACGTAAACATCGTGAGGCGCCAGCACTTTGCCATCAATCCAGCCTTGTAACATAGCAAAACCCATATTGCCCGCACCGGCTAAAACCACTTTGTTGTTCATATGTAAGCCCTCAAGATATCCTATACTCTTGAAGGCACAACAAACCGCGCCGTCAAGCGCAAACCGAAGGCCGCCATAACAAAAAGCAGCCATACGGGGTCGGAGCGACGAAAGAAAAAGCTTTCTAAACAAGCGTTTAACGCTGAAAAAGCAAAAATCATCATGAACATATCGGCCAGCCGAATATTCTCTTTTGCCTTTATGCACTTGGCATAATCAATAACCGGCACCAAAATCATCGTCGCCAGCGCTAAGAAAAGCGCCGGAATTCCCATGGTCAACGCAATGTCCACATACCCGTTATGGCCATGAATAACGCCATGCACATCCCATGTTGCCTCAAAATCCTTCTCGCCGAAATAGACGAACGGCGAGTACCAAAAGCTGTCAAAACCAAAGCCGATCCACGGATGATCGTAGATATTCTTCAGCGCATATTTCCAGATTTCCACCCGCCCCGTAAACGTCGCGCCCGGCGAAATCGCCTCACGCATTTGGCCAAGAGAGGCGAAAACCACAGTACCAACTGTGGCTAGAATTGTGCCTAAAATCGTAATGAAAACAGTGAATGAAGCCAATTTTCGAAAGCCGAAAAAGCCCGGAACCATCACCAAAAGTATAACCAAAGGCACCAATCCAGCCGAGGTTTTAGAGCCGGTATTGGCAACAAATATCAGGCCAGCCACCGCCACCGTACCGCCCAAAACCCGCGCCCCGCGCCGGAATGCATAGATGCCCATAAACGAAATTCCGGCCATAACAGGCCCTGCAATATTCTTGTGAGAGTATATCCCGCGCCAAAGCCCCGCATGTTCCGGCTCTGAAGAAAACCCGCTATGCATAGCGATATTGGGTACAACAATCAGTCCCGCATAGGACAGACCGAGCACACAAACCGACGCCGTTATCAACACTCGTTGATAGCCATCCGCACCGGATGGTAACACCAGAACTGCCAGCATCGCCATGATGCAAACGAGCGTAAACGCAAGCGCTTTGAAGGCGGATGCCGCATCCAATGCATGGCTTGCCGAGAAGAAGGCGCACAAAAAAAGCATTAGCCACCAGAGACTTAGCAGTGATTTAATCACCTGCCTGTCCACAAGTGATACAATCGCAAACAGCGATAATATACCAACGCTTCCAAAACCAATTTGATTGACCACATCGCCTGTCGCAAGCTGCGCCGATCCCGACTCGCCTACGTTAAAGGGCCGGAATGAGACCAGCAAAATTGTAAAAAAGCCCGCCGCAACAAGGGTTTGCAGCCGCGCCAGTAGCCCCGGATTAACTTGGTCTATTGACCAGTTTTCAGTTTTTTTCTGCGTGGCGATACTGTTCATTGGAGTATCCAAATTCGCCCAGCACGCGCCCCAAACCAATATACACAGGATACGTACCGATCATCAGCGAGCCGGTCTTGATCGTTTTAACAACAGCACGAAACGGCGAAACGGCCAGCAGTGCAACGCTTTTAGCAAATGTGCGCGCGCGACCAAAGGGCTCATGTGCCCGTTGCCGCCGCTCCACCAGTGCTGAAATTACGCCATTACGCAGCGAGCGCGCCCGAAGCCAGTCACTTTCGGTACGGCGCGAGGGTACAGTTTCATGGACCGGCGCTTCGTTGCACCATGCCACTTTGAAGCCCTTGCGCACAGAGCGATCAATCAAATCCGCATCGCCGCCACCCATGAAATTAAAGCGTAATTCAAAAAACGGATGGCCCATTTCATCCATCAACTTGTGGCTTACAAGCAAATTTCCTGATGAATACACGATTGGCACGGGCCCTGTCTGCGAATAATGTGGCGTGAAAACAGGATGTTTTTCAAAGGTTTGCAGTTTTGGCGTATCAAATACTGGCAATTGCGGCCCGCCGACAATATCCGTGCCATACTTTTCAGCCGTAGCACACATGTCCTCTATCCAGTTTGGACACGCTATTTCGTCGTCATCAATTACGATAAGATACTTGAAATTTGGATACAGCTTCTGCGCCGCCAGCCAACCCGCATTGTAGGCGTTGCAGTTGCCGCGTGCATGGGCAATTAGCAATGTTCCTGTAGCCGCACCCGTTTCAAAGAGCGCTTGACATGCGCCGATGCCTTGTAGTCCGTCTCCATCATTGTCCATTACAATAATCGCATATTTGCGCGTAGTGGTTTGATTTATAACAGAATTTAATGTCTTTATAATGTGCTCAGGCCGCTTAAAAGTTGGAATTGTAATCACGACCTCAATCTGATCGTGAGCAAGGCCGG
>JAYSWX010000057.1:0-12097 GCA_043717855.1 Phyllobacterium sp. | reverse complement strand
TAAAGCCAACATTGCCGGGATTAATGCGGTATTTAGCCAGCGCCTCCGCGCATGACGGATGGTCTGCCAGCAGCTTGTGGCCGATATAGTGAAAATCGCCGACCAGCGGCACATGGCAGCCAATACGGTCGAGCCGCTCACGGATTTTTGCAACAGCGGCCGCGCTTTCATCGCGGTCCACCGTGATGCGCACCAGTTCTGAACCGGCGCGAGCGAGCGCTGAAACCTGTGCGACCGTGCCGTCTATATCCGCCGTGTCTGTGTTGGTCATTGATTGGACGACGACCGGATGCCCGGCGCCAACCATGACTGTGCCAATCTTGACACCAACTGTGTGCTTGCGGGGAAACGGATCTGAAAAATAGGAGACGGTCATGGCAGGTTCCGGAGTGCGTTTAGGCTTGAGGTGGAGAATAGAGGCGCACTTGTCAACAGCGTGGCCACTACCGCGTAACGGCGCCGCTAATCAGCTTTACCAAAGCCAATGCGCCACTTTCGCGTTCTTCGCGGCTGGTGGCGCGGGCTTTGAGGCCTTCCAAGCCGTCTAGCAACATGTGCGCAAGCTGGTCTGGATTTAGTCCTTTCAGGAGCGGCAGATTGCCATGGTGGCAGGCCTCGTCGTCTAACGCTTTTGAAATCATGCCGACCATATTGCGGTGCCAAACGCTATACGCGTCTGCAGACAGCGCGTGTTTCATATCCATCAGTTCGGTGCCATGGGGTGAGGACAGCAGGTCTTCTGTCGCATCCAAAATGCCAGCTTTGAGGCATTGATAAAGCCGTGATTCCAAAGTGTCGCTGCCTTCGAGCGCACGGCGCGCACCACCGACAATACGTTCAAACATTGCGCTGGCTAAGGCTTGGAAAATATCAGACTTGTTTTTGAACAGAAGATAAAGTGCCGGGCGGGAAACGCCGCACTCCTTGGCGACGTCATCCATTGTGGTGCGCTGGAAACCATAACGCAGGAAAACCGCAAATGCGCCATCGAGCACTGCACTATGGCGGTTTGCGCCAGTGCTATTTTCAGGAATTGAGGTTACACTAATGTTCATAAATTCACTTCTTGACATTTTGTCGAAATTTGTCAATTTGTTTATCAATTGCAATGCTGGCTGGAGACTTACGCCAAATGCGTCTTACCATCAATGATACTGAAGTGGAATTGGATGTTGATCCGGATATGCCGCTCTTGTGGGCGCTGCGCGATTATGTTGGTATCTTAGGCCCGAAGTTTGGATGTGGCATTGGCGCTTGTGGTGCGTGTACCGTCATTATCAACGGTGAGGCGGTTCGTTCGTGCCAGATATTGACAGGAACCGTTATAAGCCCTGTTCTAACGATCGATGGCTTGAAAAAAGACGATATGCTGCACCCTGTGCAACAGGCTTGGCTTGACGGGCAAGTCGCGCAATGCGGCTACTGCCAGTCTGGCCAGATTATGAGCGCGGTGGCGTTGCTGGCGCAAAAGCCCAAGCCTACCGATCAAGAGATTGATGAGGCGATGGGCGGCAACTTGTGCCGCTGTGGCACTTACCCGAAAATTCGCGCTGCCATTCATAGTGCTGCTGAAAACATGGGAGCCTAAAGATGGGCCGCGCTCTTAAAATTGCCCGCCGCACATTTTTGTTTGGTATTGCCGCTGTCACGGGCGGCATCGCATTTGGCTATTATGAATATAAAAAGCCTGTCAAAAATCCGCTGCTGGATGATCTTGCTGATAGCGAGACGACGTTTAACCCATACGTGAAAATTAGCACTGAAGGCGTGATTACCGTGATCGCACCGCGCGCTGAGATGGGCCAAGGTGTAATGACGACGCTGGCCGCGTTGGTGGCGGAAGAGTTGGAAGTTGGTATGGACCAAATCAGCGTGGTGCATGGTCCGGCTTCGGGTGCATATTATAACAGCGCAGCGCTGGCGGCGGGTGCGCCGTTTCCCGATTTTGAGCATGGCACACAGCAGGATGGTTTTCGTGCTGTGATGGGCGCGATTGGCAAAATAATGGCTCTGCAAATTACAGGCGGGTCATCTTCAACTATCGATGCCTTTGATAAGATGCGCCACGCGGGAGCTGCCGCACGTGAGGTATTGAAATTAGCTGCGGCGCAAAAATGGAATTTGAAGCCGGAGAAGCTTGGCGTTGAGGGCGCAATTATCACCAATCCGGTGACAGGCGAGGCATTGAGCTATGGCGAACTGGCAATGGCCGCGTCAAAACTATTGCCGCCGGACACGATCATTTTGAAAGGTAAGGCCAAGTGGAAGATTTTGGGTAAATCGCAACCACGCTTGGATATGCTCGATAAGGTGACAGGCGCTGCTGTATTCGGCATCGATGTGAAACTACCGGGTATGGTCTATGGCACGGTGAAAATGAGTCCGCGTCTTGGCGCGAGGATGATGTCATTTGATGCTAAGGCTGCACTGGCGATTGCCGGGGTCATCAAAATCGTCGAGATTGACTGTCAGTTCGGCAATGGTCTTGGCGTGATTGCCAAGGACACATGGACCGCGTTCAAGGCGGCGAATGTGCTGGAAGTGGTGTGGGGTGATGCGCCTTACCCTGCCGACAGTGATAAGATTTCAACCTTGCTGGCGGATGCGCTAAAAGCTGGCGAAGGATCATCATTGCGCACAATTGGCGATGTCGATACTCAGTTTGCGGATGCGCCACGTGACAAGATTGTTGAGGCGTCATATTTAGTTCCCTATGTGGCTCACGCCACAATGGAGCCGATGAACGCCACGGCGCTATTCATTGACGGGAAATTAGAAATCTGGTCGCCGAACCAAGTCCCGACGATATCGCGCTATATCGGTGCGCGGGTTGCGGGTCTGGATCAGGAGCATGTGACAGTTCACACAACACTGATGGGTGGTGGCTTCGGGCGGCGAGGCGAGGCTGACTTTACCGCCTATGCGACGCTGCTAGCCGTAGCGGCCGAAGGGAAACCAGTCAAGGTTGTCTGGTCGCGCGAAGAGGATATGACTCATGATTATTACCGGCCCACGGTAGCGGCAAAATTCACCGCGCGGCTCGGCGATGATGGTACACCGGTGGCTCTGGATGCGACAATAGCCTGCCCTTCAACCATGCGCTCAATGATTTCACGCTTGTTGCCGTGGATGGGTTCGATGCCACTGGGGCCGGATAAAGCGATTACAGATGGTGCGTTTAACCAGCCCTATGATATCGCCAATATGCGCTTTCGCGGGATTGAAGTTGATCTGAAAGTGCCGATCGGCTTTTGGCGCTCAGTTGGCAATTCCCACAATTGTTTTTTCCACGAAAGCTTCATGGATGAAGTGGCAGTGGCGGGCAAGCTGGATGCAGTGGCGTTGCGGCTGAAGATGATGGCGCGGCAGCCAACGGCGCTGAAGGTTATTCAGCGCGTCGCGGCGATGTCTAATTGGGGTACAAATACGCCAAACCGCGCCAAGGGCTTTGCTTTCACCTTGGCATTTGGCGGCTGGGTGGCCCAAGTGATTGAAGTTGAAAATACACCGAAGGGCATCAAGATTACCAAGGTGTGGTGCGCGGCAGATGTCGGTATTGCGCTTGATCCAGACAATATCAAAGCGCAGATCATGTCTGGTGTTATCTACGGCTTATCTGCGGCAATGAACCAGGAAATCACGTTCAGCGATGGCATGGTGGCGCAGTCCAATTTTGCTGATTTTGATGCGATGAGGATATGGCAGGCGCCGGAGTTTGAAATTGAAGTTCTGGAAAATGGCGAAGAAATGAGCGGTGTTGGAGAGATAGGCACGCCTGGCGCAGCTCCGGCTCTGGCTAACGCGGTGTTCGCGCTAACAGGCAAGCGCATCCGCAATTTACCGCTTTCCAAGGAAGTGAGTTTCGTATGATTGCTTCACTGAAGCTGCTGTTTTCCGCGCTCTTGCTTATTTGCACAGCGTCTTTTGCCAAAGCGGATGGGCTGAGCGATTGGGCAAAGATCAATTCTGTGCTGTCGCATCCGCGCTGTGCCAACTGCCATACACCGGATGATCGCCCGCATTGGTTTATCGAAAAAACCGCACTTAGTGTTGTGCACGGTATGAATGTGCAACGCGGTTTGGATGGTATAGGCAATATTGGTATGCGCTGTTCCAACTGCCATATGGAGAAAAATGGAGTTTTAGATGGCATGACGCCCGGAGCGCCAAATTGGCACTTGGCGCCTGCCTCAATGGTTTGGTTGGGCCAAACGTCCGCACAAATATGCGCGCAAATCAAAGATCCACTGCGCAATGGCAATAGAACGCTGGAAGATATCGCCCAGCATGTGTTGCATGATCCACTCGTGGCGTGGGGCTGGCAACCCGGTAAGGGCCGCGAGCCTGCTCCCGGTTCAGCACAGGAAACTTTTGACGCGTTGCAACGCTGGGCGGAGGCAGGCGCGCCGTGTCCGGCGCAGTAAATTTACCGTTTGGATAAATTTTGATGGCAAACCCTTTCGCCCATGCAACGAATGCTATATCCCGTTTTTGTCAGGAAACTAGGGCAGATACCGGTCACCTTACTTGTAAACACCGGGTTGATGTACCATTTGCTACGCAAAGTTGGCGTTCGCCCACCACTCAGCATTCATCACGACCGGATAAAAAATGGCCCGTTTTCGCTTTCATAAATTTGCTTCTATTGTAGTTTTAGTGGCGGCTGCCGCTTGGGTCTTGACTGGCGAGTTTTCGTCAGTTGGCAGCGCGGCGGAGGACGACGAGAAAAAGGTCGAGCCTGCAAAGGCTGATACAGTGAAAGCGCCGCGCACGGTATCTGCTGTTGCTGTTCCCTTTATTGACCATCGCTTGACCATTCGCATTTCCGGCCAAACGGAAGCTGATAAAAAGGCGGAGCTGGCAATGCGGGCAAGCGGAACGATAACTTCGCTCTCGATTAAGCAGGGCGACAGTGTTAAAGCTGGCGATGTTATCCTTGCAATGGACTCAGCGGAAAAGAAGATAGCAGTTGATGCCGCCGAGCAGGTGGTGACGCAGAAACGGGCGCAAGCGGACGCGACTGAGGCGCTTGCCAAAAAAGGCAATGTGGCAAAACTTCAACTCGATAGTGCGCGGGCAGATTTGCAAAACTCCCAATCACAGTTGGAATCAGCTAAGGCTGAGTTGGAGCGTACACAGGTGATTGCGCCGTTTGATGGTCTGGTTGATAAGATTTCGGTGCAAAATGGCGCGTCTGTGCAGCAGGGAGCCGTAGTGGCGACTTTGCTTTTACTTGATCCAATTGTTGCCACAGGCGAAATTTCTGAGCGCAATTTGAACCAAATTAAAATAGGCAGCCCGGCGAGCGTTAAGCTTGTCAATGGCGCAATCGCAGATGGCACTGTGCGCTACATTAGCCGCGACGCAAGCGCTGCTACGCGTACATATCGTGTCGAAGTAGCGGTTGCCAATAAGGATGGTACTATCCCGGCGGGTATGACTGCGGAAATCAATCTAATGTCTGATCCGGTGAAAGCCATCAAACTGCCGCGTTCGGCTGTGACCTTGAATTTGGATGGTGCCATTGGTGTCCGCGCAGTTGATAAAGACAATAAGGTGGTGTTCCTGCCTGTTGAATTGATTGATGACGCAACGGATGCAATCATTCTTACCGGTGTTAAAGAAGGCACTAAAATTATCATTTCCGGTCAGGACTTCGTGACCGATGGTGAAACTGTGACTGTGGTTGAGCCTGATGCTGAAACGTTGAAAAAACTCGCTGCACAGTTTTCTGCAGAATTAGCACAATAACCGAAAGGCATTTCCCATGAGCCATCTCATTGACCTTGCCATTCGCAATGCGCGACTGACGATCTCCATTCTTTTGTTTTTGCTGCTTACCGGAGGGCTGGCATACCAGTCTATTCCCAAAGAGGCAGAGCCGGATATTCAAATCCCAATTATCTATGTGTCGATGGGGTATTCAGGAATATCACCGGAGGATTCAGAGCGGTTGCTGTTGCGACCTATGGAAGCCGCGCTTAAAAATATAAAAGACATCAAAGAAATGCGCTCCACCGCCTATCAGGGCGGCGGTAATGTTTTGGTGGAATTCAACGCGGGCGCAAACCTTGCCAAGGCGCTGGATGATGTTCGCTCAAAAGTGAGCGATGCCAAGCGCGATCTGCCGTCCGGCGCCGATGAGCCAAGCATTAACGAGGTCAATATCTCCGAGTTTCCGGTGTTGGTTGTTACGCTTTCCGGTGATGCGCCGGAGCGTCAACTGCTGACTGCCGCACGCGCGCTGAAAAAACAAATCGGCGATGTTGACGGCGTGCTTGAAGCCAAGTTGCAAGGCGCGCGTGATGATCTGGTCGAGGTTATTATTGATCCGGTCAAGCTTTCTTCTTATGGCTTGAAATTGGACCAATTGGTTGGTGCAGTAGCCGGTTCCAACAGTTTGGTGGCAGCGGGTGCGCTGGAGGGCACGGAAGGCAAATATGCCGTTAAGGTTCCCTCGCTCATTGAAACGGTTGAGGATGTTGCCAACCTGCCGATTGTTGCCGGTCCCAATGCTGTGGTGCGCGCGCGTGATCTGGCATCCATTCGCTCGACCTATAAGGACGCTGAATCAATCACACGGCTCAATGGCAAGCCTGCCATTGCCATTGAAGTTTCCAAGCGCACGGGAGCCAACCTTATCAACACAGTTGACGCAGTGAAGAAAGTTGCTGACGCTTACAAAGCCAAGCTCACGGGCGGCGATATTACTTACAGCCAGGACAAGTCCGAAAATATTCGCCAGATGCTGAGTGATTTGCAAAACTCCGTGCTGACGGCGGTCATTCTGGTATTTATCGTCATCTTGTTCGCGCTTTCCGGCCGTGCCTCGCTGTTTATCGGGTTTGCCATTCCCGTATCGTTCTTGATGGGCATATTGTTCTTGTCTTTGGCGGGGTATACCGTGAACCTTGTTGTGCTGTTTGCGCTTATTCTGGCGGTCGGCATGTTGGTGGATGACGCTATTATCGTCACCGAATATGCCGAGCGGCGCATGTCTGAGGGCATGGATAAGGTTGAGGCCTATTCCATGGCGGCCAAGAAAATGACAGGTCCGGTGATGGCGGCGACGCTGACGCGTGTGGCGGCCTTCTCACCGTTGTTGTTTTGGCCGGGAATTGTCGGTGAATTTATGAAGTATATGCCGATCACGTTGATCGCGACGTTGTCCGCCTCGCTACTCTACGCGCTAGTGTTCACGCCAACGCTCGGCGCGATGTTTGCGCAGAAGCCAACCCACGTGGAAGAACACCGCGATGGGTGGTACATGGCGATAGTGAAAAGGGCGGTTACGCACCCCAAAACAGTGCTGCTTCTTGCGCTTGCGCTATTGATTGCGGTTCCCTTTACCTATGGCAAGATTGGCAAGGGCGTAGAATTTTTCCCGAACGTTGAGCCGGACTACGGTCTCTTATATGTTCATGCGCGGGGCAATATGTCGCTTGAAGAAAAAGACCAGAAAGTTCGCATTGCCGAGCAGCGCATTTTGGGCTGGCCCGGAATCAAGTCGGTTTATACGCGCGTTGGTGCAGGCGGCGGCCAAGGCAATGATGTTGCTCCGGATGTGATCGGAACAATCCAGTATGAATTTATCAATTGGCGCGAACGCAAGCCGGCGGATAAAATTCTTGCTGATTTACGCATAGCGATGGCGGGCATTCCCGGTGTTGACATTGAAGTATCAGTGCCAGCCGCCGGTCCGCCAACTGGTAAAGCCGTGCAAGTGCGCCTACATGCGGCTGATCCTGCTGGCATTGAGGACGCGGCTCGCAAGGTTGTGACGCTCTTAAAAGCTGACAATGAAATATTAGATATCTCTGATGGGCTACCAATTCCGGGCATTGATTGGGAATTAAAGGTCAACCGCACGGAAGCTGCAAAATATGGCATCGGGCCGGGCTCGGTTGGCACGGTTGTTCAGCTTGTAACCTCCGGTTTGAAATTGTCGGAATATCGCCCGGCCGGCTCTGATGACAGTGTGGATATTCGCCTGCGCTTGCCGGAAGACCGGCGCACGCTCGGCACACTTGACCAGCTGCGTGTTGAAACCGCGCAGGGTTCCGTGCCTATTTCCAACTTCGTGACGCGCGAACCCGCGCATTCAGTCGGCACGCTCAACCGCATTGATGGCGAGCGTACCATTACCGTGCAGGCCAACGTCAAAGAGGGCGTGCAGGCTTCCGTTGTTCAAGCGAGGGTCGCGGCACTGATGGCCAAGCAAGATTTGGGAAACATCAGCTATGAAATGGTCGGCTCTGACAAGGAAAGCGGCGACGCCAGCGCCTTTTTGGGCAAAGCTTTCGGGGCAGCGATTTTCTTGATCTTTGTGGTTTTGCTAGCGCAGTTCAACAAGTTCACCAGTGTGTGGCTGGTGCTTTCCGCTGTGTTGATGTCAACCATCGGCGTGTTCTTAGGGCTGATGATTACGGGCAAGCCTTTCAGCATCGTGATGTCGGGGATCGGCGTTATCGCGCTGGCGGGCGTCGTGGTGAATAATAATATTGTTCTTATCGACACCTATGACACACTACGACACGAGGGTAAGAATAAGCTGGATGCCATCTTGCAAACCTGCCGCGAACGCGCCCGTCCCGTCGTGCTGACGGCGGCGACCGCTATCCTTGGAGTATTCCCGATTGCCTTTGGTGTGAACCTTGAAATTATGTCACACGACACGACGATTGGTGCGCCATCCACGCAGTGGTGGATTGCGCTCTCCAGTGCCATCGTTTTTGGCTTAGCGTTCTCGACGATATTAACGCTGATTGTCACGCCATCCGCGCTGATGGTGTTCACCCGCGAAAATCCTAATGATGGTCTGATTAGCCGCCTTAAGCGCCTGTTCCGCCGCAAGGCAAAGGTCGCGCTGGAGCCACGTCTAGCACCGGCAGAATAAAAATGAGGCGGCGCTCTGCGGCGTCCCGATAGGTCAGGCCTTGGTCCGCCTATAAGTCCATTCGCCAAGGCCGCCAGCGTGCGCGAGGAAATGGATCTATCCGCATTTCAGCCAGTGAGGTAATTGCCACAATGGTATTGCTGGAAAAACCATTCGACTTGACGCAACATGACCTCATCGGAATGGACCGCCGGAAATCCCGCTCCCGGTTTTACCGATGTGGCTCACGATGCATAAGGATGTCAAAACATCGCCGCGCATTCGCCGCACGGCGGACTTTCTTCATGAGGAACTGCTCGCTTTTACCCGATCCGCCGATGCTATGCGGCCAGCCAGCAGGGCGACAACGACTAAACAAAACGCCAGAGTGACGTAGGTGCTGCGGTAGCCGATATGCTGAGCGACAAAACCTATCGTGGATGGTGCAACGAGTATGCCTGAATATCCCATCATTGTGACCAGCGCGATGCCAGCACCGGGCGAAAGGCCGGGTTGATTGCCAGCGGCAGAAAAGGCAATTGGCACCATGTTGGCGATACCGAGGCCTGACACGGCAAACGCCGCTATTGCCAGCCACGGGTTTGGCGCAAGTCCGCCCGCCAACATGCCCGCCGCTGCGATAAAGCCGGATATGCGCATGGTCTGCACGGCGCCAAAACGGTTTCGAACAGTGTCGCCCGAAAAGCGCATCAGCGCCATTGTTCCGGAGAAGAACGCGAAGGCAAAGCCGCTGCTGGCAATGTCGCTGCCAAGTTCTTTGCTAAGGTAAAGTGCAGCCCAATCCAGAACTGCACCCTCGGGAATCATCGAGAACAGGGCCATAAAACCGATAATATAAATTGCAGCACCCTTCGGCCATGAATACTTTTGCTTGGGCGCTTCATCATCATGGTGCGACATCTCAGTGGCAAGGTAGGGTAGCGCGGCAAGGATAATGGCCAGCCCTATTGCAGCGGCAAACAGGGCGTGATTTGCATAGCCAAAACGGGCAATAGCCAGACCGCCCAAGCCCCCGCCAACAAAGCCGCCGACGCTCCAAAATCCGTGTGCAGATGACATGACGGCGCTGTTTAAGCGTCGTTCGATTTCAACCGCATTGGCGTTCATGGAAACGTCCATAGTGCCCAGTGAGCCGCCAAACACCAACAATAGCGGGATCACCAGCGGAATCGTTGGCGCAAGCACCATAGCTCCAAAACTAAGGCATGAAATGACCCCGAAGGTGCAGGTTATCTTGCGCGAACCATAGTGATTGATGAGCCAGCCGGCCCACGCCATAGCACTGACTGCGCCAAGCCCGATAAGCAGAATGAGCAGTCCGAGTTGGAACTCAGTGATGCCGTGGCGCGGCAGCATGAGCGGGATTTGCGGGGCCCACGAGCCCATCAAGAAACCGTTGACCAGAAATAATCCGGCATTTGCCCAGCGCCCGTTTTTGGCGGTGCTGATGGTTTCCAGTGTGGCCATTTTAAAAGTTTCCCTTTGATGCGCGTAGTATGGACGTTCTTGAAGATGTGAGCGATGCAGCCGTCGCCTCATCGAGCGAGTGCTCGATAATCAGATAGTCGCATTGCTGAATGGGAATGACTGAAAATGGTGCAATGGTACCGATTTTGTCGTTAAGCAACGGCACGAGTGTTTTGGCGCTGTTGGCGGATAGTGCCTGCTTGAAAAACGCATCATCTTGATCGAAGGCCGTGATGCCCGATTTTTTATCCAACCCGCAAGCGCCCATAATAAACAAATCCGGATGCAAACGCCGTGCCTCTTGCACCGCGCTGGCGCTTATAGCCGCGCCAGTATCGGCGTCGATTTTTCCACCGATGATGATGAGTTTGACGCCGGTGTTTGCCATCAAGGCGGCGGCAATGTGCGGTGAATTGGTTACGACAGTCAGGTCCAAGTTATCCGGAATATAGGGGCATATGGCAAGGTTGGTGGAGCCGACGTCGAGAAAGACGAACATGCCGCGTTCCAGCACTTCAACCGACTTTTGCGCAAGTAGCCGCTTTTGTTCTGAATGGAGGTCGAGTCTGTTTTGCAGGGGCGCAAACTTCGCCTTGATTGAAATCGCCCCGCCATAAACGCGGATGCACTCTCCCGCCGAAGCCATCTCGCGCAAATCGCGACGGACGGTATCTTCGGACACACCAAACTCCTGCGCCAAGTCACCCGCGATCACGCGCTCGGAGATTTCCAACCTGCTGCGGATTTCAGCTTGTCGCTCGGAAACGAGAAGGTCAGCGGGAAAGGTCATAGGGGTTCCAATTGCGTGTTACTGCATGATTATGCACGATTGTGTGTCGCGGTCAAAGGCATTTGCGACGGTAGTTGTATCTACCCGCTTGCCGTCATCTGAATTGCCCGCTCCTCATCCTCCTTCTAGCCTCTGCACTTAGTAAACTGTCTCCAACCATCCCAAATTCTACCCAAGCGAAAGCCCCCCGACATGGCATAGCCAGTCGGGGTCACAAAACAGATGGGAAACAGGGTGCATGGTCCTGCCGTCTAGAGTTTTTAGTATGTGACAGTGCCACACACCCTGCACGTAGATATTTTACCCAGCGAGGGCAGGCGTTTTACGCCTTCTCTTGGTGTGAACGGGGTTAGCCCGCGCACTGATCTGAAGTACCCCGCCCGGGATCACTCCCGTACTGTGACCCGCATTGCGCGCCGGTGATGGTTCGTCGAACCGGGCAATGCGCAGTACTGCAGGCGAATGCCGGTTTCACGCGGCAATCGATTTCGGTTTCTCCAGACCTTCTCGCCCTGACCGTTCGCACAGCCAAAACTACCCGCCAAAAGTCAGCGGAGCCCATAACGCGCCACTGACAACGGGTCCGTTAATCCCGCTGCCAGAGGTATCAATCCTTCGCTCATGAATGGGCGGACCAAACATGGCTTCCCGAAGGAAGAACGTGGGAGGATTATGCGGCGAGTTGAAGGGGTGTGGATAAAATCGCGGAGAATTGTTTTGGATATTTTTGTGCGTGTAATGATTTCAATGGGTTAGGAGCGGTAAAACTTTGCAACTGTTGCGAAGCACCGTGGATAAACAGCCGAATTTTAATGCGAATGGCTCTTCCTCTCCCCGCTTCTCCAGCGGGGAGCGACTATCTGACTTGTCAAGACTGGTTTGCATGTAGCTGCCTTGTTTCTCTGGCCTTTGCGTTGAGTCTGACGAGGAGTTTGTGGGCGAGC
>JAYSWX010000056.1:0-4717 GCA_043717855.1 Phyllobacterium sp. | reverse complement strand
GACGGATGTTGAAATAGTATTGATTAGAAAGTGTTTTTAGCCGCGTTTACGCAAGTTTGGATTGCGCTCCAGCTCACGCTCCAGCGATGCTGCCGCATCCACATAGGGTTCCTGCCAAGCAACTGACCAATACTTTAATTCATCAAGCGCAATGTGCTTTCCGGTAACAGCGCAGACCACGTAGCTGCCAGGAGACGCGACTTGAAAGTCTGCATCAAGATAACGAACCCGTGCTTCACCTGATCCGCCACGCTCAAATTTATTCATCCATTCCGCCTGACTTACGTCCATGATGTCGAAAGTTGTTGAAGTAAACCACAACAACATTTTGCGTAATCACTTGCTTCTCATAACGCGAAACAGACACCTGCGGAACACAGGTTTCACTGTTCTTCGACGCATCATTAACATGGATAATCAGCGGGCCAGATCCATCGCAGCGAACTGGCGCACCATGGATAATCGTCGGTGAAACCACCTTCTGTTTTTGATGCAAATTTATGATTTCCGCCGATGCACTAAATGAAACCAGTGCCATAGCGCTAAGGGAAACCAAGCCAAACAATCTGTTCATCGCCAACTCCAATTCTAGTTACGAAACTCATGTTAACACATTATTTACTTTCTTCCGAACAGTCTTTCAATATCTGATAGCTTCAATTCGATAAAAGTAGGGCGGCCGTGATTGCATGTGCCGGAGCCGGGCGTGGCCTCCATTTGACGGAGCAGCGCGTTCATTTCTTCAGGCTTTAGCACGCGGCCTGAACGCACTGAACCATGGCAAGCCATGCGCGAGGCAATCGCATCCAGCCGCAGCGCCAAACTATCGCTGGCATCTTGGTCGGCAAGTTCATCCGCCAAGTCGCGAATAAGCGCCGGTACATCAATTGCGCCCAGCATTGAGGGCGTTGCACGCACGGCAATACCGCCCGGCCCAAAGCGCTCCAGCATCAAGCCAAACCGCTCAAACTGTGGTGCTTGAACAGCCAAACGCTCGGCATCGTCGGCGGGGAGATCGACGATTTCGGGGATCAATAAAAGCTGAGAAGGCAGGGCACGCTCTGCCATAGCGCCCTTCAGCGCCTCATAGACAAGACGCTCGTGCGCGGCGTGTTGATCCACAACGATGAGGCTGTCACCGCTTTCGGCCACGATGTAATTCTTGGCAATTTGCGCCCGCGCCGCTCCAAGAGGAAAACTCGAATATTGTTCCGGAGCCGCCGCAACGCGGTGGTCCGCGCCCGGCCTTGCGACATGGTCAAATGCAGATTGTTCTGATTCTTCAAAGCCTTGCGGGGCGTAGGGCGATTGCATTGGTAACCAGTTTGGGCGGGCCTGCGGCTGGCTCCACGATCCGCCACCCCGAAACGCATCCATCATTCCAATTGCGCCCGTGGTTGCGCCACGAATGCCGGACTTATGCAGCGCCTCGCGGATGGCGCCGATGATTAACCCTCGCACCAAACCCGGATCGCGAAACCTCACATCTGCCTTGGCCGGATGCACATTCACATCCACCAGCCCGGGCTCCAACTCAATAAACAGGGCAACAACCGCGTGGCGGTCGCGCGCCATGGCGTCCATATAGGCGGCGCGAATGGCCCCAGTGATCTGCTTGTCTTTGACCGGACGGCCGTTGACATAAGCGAACTGTTGGGTTGCTGATGCACGGTTATAAGACGGCAGACTGACCAAGCCTTTGAGCGCAACACCTTCACGCAAGGCGTTAATTTCTAGTGCATTATCAATGAATTCCGTGCCGACAACGTCACCAATCCGGCGCGGCGAGGGCAATGTTTGCTCGTCATTTCCGGTGAGAATAAGGCTCTGCCGATCCGGTCCCGATAACTCAAAACGCACATGGGGAAAGGCGATGGCGATGCGTTTGACGACGTCGGTAATGGCCGAACTCTCCGCCCTTTCACCCTTCATAAATTTCAAACGCGCAGGAATATTGAAAAACAAATCCCGCACTTCCACTTGGCACCCGCGCTGGCTGGCGGCGGGTTTGGGGCCGGAAATTTTGCCGCCATGCACGGATATTTCCATGCCGCTATCAGCGTTTGCCGTGCGTGAGGTGATGGTGAGACTGGACACAGACCCAATCGAAGGCAGCGCCTCGCCGCGAAACCCGAGCGAGCGAATGTCTAAAATATCATCGGTAAGCTTGGACGTGCAGTGCCGCGAAACCGCTAGCAATAACTCGTCCGGTGCTATGCCCGAACCGTCATCGCTGACCCGGATAAGCGATAGTCCGCCCCCAGCAGTGACAATCGTAACCTTGCCCGCGCCCGCATCCAGCGCGTTCTCAACCAGCTCTTTCACAACGCTGGCAGGCCGCTCTATGACCTCGCCAGCGGCGATCTGGTTGATGATGGTTTCGGAAAGTTGGGAAATAGCCATAGCGGTTTATAGCGGGATTCGGTAGTCGGGTGAAAGGGGCGGAGACGTGATTTCACATGGTCGCAAAGCGGTCGCCGAACACCCGAAGATGATACGGAATGCGTACGCCAACCGTGCGGAATGAATGCGCCAGCAATACGGAGGGCGTGCGGATCTTAGCCGCGCTCCCACATTTCCAAATCTGCCAAAACTTGCGCCTGATGCTCGCCCAATTTGGGCGAGGGCGTGTCATAGCGCAGCGGCGTTTGCGACATCATGATCGGGGTGCGCACACCGGGGATTACGTTGCCTTCACCGTCCGCAAGATCGACGCGCAAGGCGCGGGCTTTGACCTGCGGGTCGTCGAACATCTCGCCAATCGTGTTGATCGTTCCAGCCGGAACGGCGTTGACCTCGCAGGCGGTGAGCAGCGCAGCGCGGGTGAACTTCGTGGTCTGGCCTGTGATGTAAGGGCGTAGCGCCACGCGGTTCATCACGCGGGTCTCGTTGGTGATGAAGCGCTTGTCCTGTGGTAAATCATCAAGGCCTAATATTTTGCAGGCGCGGGCGAACTGGCCATCATTGCCAACCGCCAAAATCAAATGGCCATCGGAAGTGGGCACTACTTCATAAGGCACGATGTTCGGGTTTTCATTGCCGATGCGTGTTGGAGAAACGCCCGTAGCTAGATAGTTCATATTCTGGTTGGCAAGCACCCCTGCCTGCGTGTCTAGCAGCGATATATCAACATGCTGGCCTTGGCCAGTCTTTTCGGCATGGCGCAGCGCGGCCAATATGCCGACCACTGAATAGACGCCGGTAAAAAGATCGGCAACCGCAACGCCGACTTTCATCGGCTGTCCGTCACTTTCGCCGGTGATGGACATGAGGCCGGACATGCCTTGGATGATAAAATCATAGCCCGCAAACGAGGCGTATGGTCCAGTGTGACCAAAGCCGGTGATAGAGCAATAGACAAGGCGCGGGTTGATTTTGGCAAGGCTGGCATAATCCAGCCCATATTTATTGAGGCCGCCGAACTTGAAATTCTCGATAAAAATATCCGACTGCGCGGCGAGGCGGCGCACGAAGTCTTGGCCCTCTGGTGATTTCAAATCGGCGGTGACTGACCGCTTATTGCGGTTGACGCCGTGATAATAGGCAGCGCCTAAATTTTCGCCATCCTTGCCCGTGATAAAGGGCGGCCCCCAAGAGCGCGTATCATCGCCGCTGCCGGGGTTTTCCACCTTAATCACATCCGCGCCAAGGTCTGCCAGC
Organism: Phyllobacterium sp.; assembly: GCA_043717855.1. Classification (GTDB taxonomy): domain Bacteria; phylum Pseudomonadota; class Alphaproteobacteria; order Rhizobiales; family Rhizobiaceae; genus JANMEX01. The sequence continues at coordinate 1,057 of JAYSWX010000056.1, read as the reverse complement.
GTTTGGCCAGCCCATGGGCCTGCAAGGATGCGGGCCAGTTCGAGGACGCGGACGCCGTGAAGGGGGGCATTGGACATGGGCTGGAATCCATTGAATTGGGTGGCTGGCGTGTTCTGATAAACGTTAGCAAAGCCGAAGCTATGTGTCACGGCGCAACCTGATCCAACCACTCACCAAACTCAGCCATCACCTCGTCGCGGTTTGTATCATTCAAGCATTCATGCCGGTTATCGGGGTCAATCACCGTCGCAACATTGGTGAAGCCCATTTTGACGATACGGTTTGATAGCGCTTTGGTGGCTTTGGAGAAATCTGTTGCGGGGTCGTGGCCGCCGCCGCGCAAGTGCAGGTGGATGGACTTATGCAGCTTGGCAAAGTTGCGATTATCTGCGCCTTGGAAAATCATGCGGAATATATCTTGCCACATGCCGACGGAGGCATCCCAGCCGCAGAGCGGGTCGTGAACATAAAGGTCCACTTCGGCAGGATCGCGGGAGAGCCAGTCGAATGGCGTGCGGCCATCAGTTTCTTTCTTAGCCCAATCTTGGAAAGTGAGTTTGGGCAACATAATGGAAGGCACATCGGAGCCAAGCAACATGCGCTCCACCGCCAATATGCCTTGGCCGACACGGCCCAAAAGTCCGGCAGAGAAGTTGACATTCCAAACAGCCCCAGCGGTGACGTTTTGCGGGTCGCGCAGCAGCGAGTTCAGCGCAATGGACCCGCCCAGCGAGTGGCCAAAAACGATGAGGGGGAAAATCGGGTGGTTGGCGCGGGCGGTTTCGCGCATGAATAATGTATCATCCAAAATCAACTGCCAGCCTTCACCCTTGGCAAAACTGCCAAGCGAAACTTCTGGCACTGTCGTCTTGCCATGGCCGCGATGATCGTGCGCATAAACATGAAAACCCTTGGCGCTGAGGAATTTGGCGAAGCGGGCGTAGCGCGCCGCATGTTCGGCAAGACCATGGTTTATCTGGATGATTCCACGTGGTGCGCCCTGCGCCGGCTCATAATACATACATAAATTAGCGCCGGACGGTGACAGTATTTGATT
>JAYSWX010000055.1:0-58681 GCA_043717855.1 Phyllobacterium sp. | reverse complement strand
TGGTCGCGCACGGTCTCAGCACTGGCCAAGGAAATGCCTGCAAATGAAGCGATAATGGTAGAGGCCATCATAAGTGCGCGGGTCATGTTATTCTCCATTTCTCTAAAACGTTCAAGGCATTAAGACTAAGAAGGATTAAAAGTGAACTCAATCGGAATGGCCAATTCATTTTCAATTTAGAAAAAGCGCGCTGCAAGCAAAGTGTATGACTCAGTATCACCCCAAAGGGCCACCGCGTCAAATTCATTCCACTAGACAGAGGTATGATTTAACCCAAGCCTCTTCTGCATCACCTTGGGCAAATTCAATGACGCCAGCCGATAGCTTTCACGCAAATAATCCAGCAATGCCGCATCATCCAGCACCTCGTCGCTTGTGCGCTGCAACCAGATCATCCCGCGTGAGGCCAAATAGGGCGCAGGGCGAACCCCGCGCTCATTTTTGAGCATATCAAAACTCATCGGCGAACATTTGAACGTAACAAACAACCCCTCGCCTTCGCTCCACCCGCCAATAGCAAAAACCTTACCGCCAACCTTCCAAACATGCGCCCCGCCCCATTGCACCACTGTCGTCGTGTGAGGCAGCGAAGCACAGAAGGCGTTATATTCGGGCAATGTCATGGTTTGTTTACTGCTCTGTGTTGTAGTGGCGTGCATCAACTAAACCAATGCGTCACCCTCTCGAGTTCGTCAACAGGAGTAAAAATGATCCAATTTCAACGCGGAATCTGGTCAGAGAGCTTCAATGCCTTCCGGAAAAATATTGATGCCGTAGCGTATTATCTTATCATCATGTTTGTCATCAAAGCAATCAGCGAGCACTTGAGGCAAACAACCGGATTGTTTATCGCTGAAGCGTTAGCAGCCGCCTATCTCGCCATTCCAATCCATCGCACGGTTCTGTTAAAGAACGCAGGCTGGAAGCAAATGAGCCAGCCGGAAATAGCCAAACGCGTTAGCCCCTTCGTCATTTGAAGCATAGGACTGACATTTCTTACGCTTATACCAGCGTTAGTGGTCATGGTGCTGCTGGCAATCGTGTTTTCACATCCAAATAATGTCGCATATCTTTATCTATCAGTTCTCGCAGCCGGATTTGTTTTGGCAATCAGTATTCCCTTCATTTTCGCAAAATGGGTACGATGCTTCCCGCAGTCGCGTTAGGCGGAGACGCTGGCCTTTCCCGTGCGGGAGCAAGGGGAAGCACGACGTTTTTCTATGCGCTACCACGGCTATTTATATCAATCATCTTGCTGGGTGGAGTATTTGGGGGGCTGAACTACTACGCAGCTACACACTACGGCCCTAGACTATTTAGCTTATCTGGGGCGCTCATATCAAACCACGGCGTCCCTAATTTCAGCAAGATTTTATATTGGTCGGCAACTAAGTTATACGGAACATTTCAGCTTGTAATGACGGCGGTAATTCTTTCACGCGCATATATGATTGTGGAAGGGGAGCAATCAACGCCCGTAAGCACAACTCGCACAGACAAATTCATTCGGCCACAGAAAAGCGGGGGAGATTTTAAACCGTTGTTCCCTAGTCGTTAATAGAACTTTTTTCTAGAATACGCGCTTAAGAATTCCTCCCCTCCCGGGGAGGAGGTCACTTTAATAGAGAATAATCACTGCCTAAGTGTTTGCCCTAAGCCGCCTTCGCCACGTCCTGCGCTATCCGGAAATTCAGCCTGTCCGAACCCGCAGACACATAAACCGTCGAACCATCCTTAATCTCGCCGCCGAGAACTTTCTCAGCTAGCGGATCTTGCACGCTTTTTTGGATAACGCGCTTCAAAGGGCGTGCGCCGTAGGCCGGATCATAGCCCTTATCGCCCAGCCATTTAACCGCGCTGTCATCGAGGTGAAGGAAAATCTTGCGATCTTCCAGTAATTTCGACAGCCGCTCCATTTGGATATGCACAATCGCACCCATTTCTGCGCGGCGCAGACGATGGAACAGGATGATATCATCCACACGGTTGACGAATTCCGGCCGGAACGCGGTTTTCACCGCCGCCATCACCTGCTCGCGTACGACGTCCACGTCTTCATCATCGGCAAGCGACACCAAATAATCCGAGCCAAGATTAGACGTCATGACAATAAGCGTGTTGCGGAAATCCACCGTGCGGCCCTGCCCATCGGTCAAACGGCCATCATCCAGCACCTGCAACAGTACATTGAAAACATCCGGATGCGCCTTTTCGATTTCGTCGAAAAGAATCACTTGGTACGGACGGCGACGCACAGCTTCCGTCAGCGCCCCACCTTCTTCATAGCCAACATAGCCGGGAGGCGCGCCAATAAGGCGGGCTACCGAGTGCTTCTCCATATATTCAGACATATCAATGCGGGTCATGGAGGTGTCATCATCAAACAGGAATGAAGCCAGCGCCTTGGTCAGCTCTGTCTTACCAACGCCTGTTGGCCCTAAAAACATGAAGGAACCTATCGGCCTGTTCGGGTCTTGCAAGCCCGCCCGCGCACGGCGCACCGCGCGAGATACCGCCTGCACGGCTTCGCCCTGTCCAACCACACGTTTTGCCAGCTCATCTTCCATGCGTAGCAGCTTTTCGCGCTCGCCTTCCAGCATCCGGTCAACTGGAATGCCGGTCCAGCGCGAGACAACTTGGGCAATATGATCTGGTGTCACCACCTCCTCCACCAAAGCCGCCTTTGCATTGTCATGGGTCTCAGATGCGGTCAGCTTGCGCTCCAATTCAGGAATTTTGCCATACGCCAACTCGCCGGCTTTCTGGAATTCACCGGAACGCTGCGCAATCGCCAGCTCATTGCGGGCATCTTCCAATTGCTTCTTAAGATCGGCGGCAAGGCCGAGCTTCTGCTTTTCAGCAACCCAAATGTTAGTGATCCCGGCTGATTCCTCCTCTAAACCCGCCAACTCTTTTTCAAGTTTGAGCAACCTATCTTTGGAAGCATCGTCCTTTTCAACGCGCAGCGCCTCACGCTCGATTTTGAGCTGCATGATACGCCGATCAATCTCATCCAAAACTTCCGGCTTGGAATCCACCTGCATACGAAGCCGCGAGGCAGACTCGTCCATCAGGTCGATGGCTTTATCCGGCAAAAACCGATCTGTAATATAGCGGTTGGACAAAGTTGCCGCCGCCACAAGCGCACTATCTGAAATGCGCACTTTGTGGTGCTGCTCATATTTTTCCTTCAGACCGCGCAAAATGGAGATCGTGTCCTCAACAGTTGGCTCGGAGACAAACACCGGCTGGAACCGCCGCGCCAGCGCTGCATCTTTTTCCACATGCTTGCGATATTCATCCAGCGTGGTCGCGCCAACACAATGCAACTCACCGCGCGCCAAAGCTGGCTTCAAAAGATTCGAAGCGTCCATCGCGCCATCGGCTTTGCCCGCGCCCACAAGTGTATGCATTTCATCAATGAACAATATTATTTCACCGTTAGCCGATGTGATTTCACTCATCACGGCTTTGAGACGCTCTTCAAATTCACCACGATATTTCGCACCCGCAATCAACGCGCCCATGTCCAGCGCCATCAGGGTTTTATCCTTGAGAGACTCAGGCACATCGCCATTGACGATCCGCAGCGCCAGACCTTCGGCAATCGCAGTCTTGCCAACGCCCGGCTCACCAATCAATACCGGATTGTTTTTTGTGCGCCGCGACAAAACTTGGATTGTGCGGCGGATTTCCTCATCGCGGCCGATTACCGGATCAAGCTTCCCCTCGCGCGCATCCTTGGTCAGATCGCGGGCATATTTTTTGAGCGCGTCATAGCCCTGCTCGGCATTGGCACCATCCGCCGTGCGGCCTTTGCGCAGCTCATTGATTACGGCATTCAGCGCCGCCGCTTTCACGCCCGCCTTTAAAAGCAAATCATGTGTCTTGGCAGACTTCTCCATCGCCATAGCTGTGAGCAACCGCTCAACCGTGACAAAACTGTCACCCGCTTTTTTGGATAACTCTTCGGCAGTAGCCATAACCTTAGCCAGCATCGGCGACATATAGAGCTGGCCATTGCCGCCTGTCACTTTAGGCAAAGCGCTGAGTGCCGTGCCAAGCGCCAAACGCAGCGCAGCGGAATTTCCGCCCGCCCGGTCAATTAGTGATCCGGCCAAACCCTCCGGGTCATCAATCAAAACTTTAAGCAGGTGCTCCGGCAAAAACTGCTGATGGTCCTGACCCAACGCATAGGTTTGTGCAGATTGAATAAAGCCCCGCACGCGCTCTGAATATGTTTCAACGTTCATTTACATCTCCATGAGCCTCTGACCCGAAATGGCGTCCTCGGCGCTAATGTGACAGGCTCCCAAGAGTGGCGAGCCGATTTCCACCTTTGATATGGGAAGACTACCTTCATTGCTCAAGAGCGTATTGATTGAAGTCAAACAAACTTCGGGGAGAACTCGACCGCTTATCGAGGTGAGGGGGACTGGATGATGCTCATATCGCAAACGTACCAACTCCGCATTCGTTCCGTACGATCTCCGCACGGTTTCCGTACGCGCGCCGCATTATCTTCGAGCGCTCGGCGTGTGGTTTCCGATTGCCTTTCGACCAACAAAAACGGCGCCACTTTGGCGCCGTTTGAACTAAACATTTGAAAACCTATTCGTCGGTGGTAGCCGGAATTGGCCGGTCCGCACCGCGAGATAGCGTCGCCAACAGCCCGCCTTCCGCCGGTGCATCGGCTATCTCGGCAGCTGCCTCCACCCGTGGCTCACGCGGTGCGCGCGGCAGGCGTGGACGTGGCGTACGGGGCCGCTCGGCGACAGGCGCAGCAGATTCTCTGTTGTTTTCACGGGGTTGGCGCTGGCGCGGGTTCTGCCGTGGCTGCTCGTCAACTGCACCTCCCTCGCGTGGCACCGCCACTATGACCGGTTGCTCCGATGCACTATCAAACGGTGCGGCGACTTCCGGCTGCGGCTGTTGATCGTGACGTGGCTGATTTTCTTGGCGCGGAGCCTGCTCTTGTCGCGGTTGCGGATGAGCGTGCAACACATCATCGAAACGGTTATCACCGTTTCCAACACCCAAATCTTCCTCTTCCTCGCGGTTATCCCTTTGATTTTGCTGCTGTTGTGCCAAGGCACCAGCAATAATCCGGTTATAATGCTCGGCATGTTGCAGATAGTTTTCAGCCATCACACGGTCGCCAGATGACTGCGCATCGCGTGCTAACGTCAAGTATTTCTCAGCTATATTTTGAGCAGTTCCACGGATTTTCACGTCCGGACCATTGCTCTCGTAGCTACGTGTAAGTGGATTTGGTCCACCACGATTGCGGTTATTATTGTTATTACTATTGCTGTTGTTACTATTATTGCTGCTGCCGCCATTATTTGTACGACCGCGCATACGCCTGTTTTGCTGCACTTGCCTCATCCGATACTAATTTTTGATATACAATCAGGTTCGAGGGTTATGTAGATTTAATACTGGACATGAAAAACACGAGCCAGACGCGCAATCCACACAGCGCGTCGCATCTTCATCGACCCGAAAGCCAAAAGACGCTAACTAAACAAGGGCAAACTTGGCGTTCTAAAACCCGCCTAAGCACCATCAATCCGAACCTTTTCGGGATCCGGAAGACAACCCCTTTGTCTCCGTTACAAGTCTTTTACCTGTAAAAAACATAAATACCAAGCGTTTTTTCAAACAAGAAAAACAGCAGGTTAACCGATGAAAAATGCCAACACCCTATCCCGCCCGCCAAGGTCCCGTTGCAGGGATAACTTAATAAAACTGTTTAATTTGAATATGTTAGTGACTTCATCCGCTTGATCAAAACCGATTTCCACCAGCACTAACCCATTTTTACTGAGATGATTTTTTGCCTCAGCAGCAATAATTCTGTACGGCACCAGCCCGTCCGGGCCACCGTCCAGAGCTAAAAGCGGGTCGTGGTTTTGAACTTCAATGTCCAAAGCTGGAATCACACCGGAGCGAACATACGGCGGATTGGAAACAATGAGATCAAATTTCCCGTCAACATTGTCAAACCAATCACTTTCTAACCCGCTAAACCGCGATGCAAAGCCGTTTGACGTTGAATTTTTGGCCGCTATATCCAGCGCGCCTGCAGAAATATCTGTAGCAATTACAGCAGCTTGAGGGAAAACAGAGAGCAAGGCCAGCGCCAGTGCTCCAGTTCCGGTCCCTAAATCCAATATTGTTTTTGGCGGAGACTTTTCCATCAATTCCAGCGCCAAATCGACTAAAACCTCGCTATCTGGCCTTGGTTCCAGCGTTTCTGGACCTAAATTGAGCCGCAACCCATAAAAATCGCGATATCCCATGATACGATGCACAGGCTCGCCTTTGATGCGCCGGGCTAAAACCTTTTCCAAAATGTCAAATTTATCATTTGAAATCAGTATGTTAGGTCGTGCAACAAAATCAATGCGTTCCACCCCGCAAGCCCATTCGGTCAGCAGTCGCGCCTCAACATCATAACCATCAATATCGGTCTTTTCGAGCGCTTCGTTAGCAAAGCGCAACACATCGGCAAGCGTACGCGAACCGCCCGAAGTCATAACGCCAACCGCCCGAAGATGATGCGCAATGCGTACGGGAAGGATACGGGAAGCGCACGGAGGTCAGATTTATGCATTTTCCGCCGCTTCCGCCAGCAAATGAGATTGATGATCCGCCACCAACGCATCGACCAACTCATCCAGCTCGCCCATCATCACCCGCTCCAATTTATAAAGCGTCAAATTGATGCGATGATCGGTCACCCGCCCCTGCGGAAAATTATATGTCCGTATCCGCTCCGAGCGATCACCTGAACCCACTTGAGACTTGCGATCCTCCGCCCGCGCATCATCCAAACTCTGCCGCTTCATGTCATACAATTTGGTACGCAATATTTGCATGGCTCGCGCACGGTTTTGGTGCTGAGACTTCTCCGCCTGCACCACCATCACGCCGGTTGGAATATGTGTGATGCGCACTGCCGAGTCTGTCGTGTTCACATGCTGGCCGCCAGCGCCGGATGCCCGCATCGTGTCGATGCGAATATCTTCAGAGCGGATTTCAATGTCCACTTCTTCGGCCTCAGGCAAAACGGCGACTGTCGCCGCTGAGGTGTGGATGCGGCCTGAGCCTTCCGTGGCTGGTACGCGTTGCACACGGTGCACGCCAGACTCAAACTTCAATTTGGCATAGACGCCCTTGCCAGTGACGGACGCGATGACTTCCTTGTAGCCACCCATTTCGCCGTCGCTGGTGGAATCAATCGAAACCTTCCAGCCCTGCGCGGCGGCATAGCGCTCATACATGCGAAACAAATCGCCGCCGAACAACGCCGCTTCCGAGCCACCCGTGCCTGCGCGAATTTCCAAGATGACTGATCGCTCATCAGCAGCATCTTTCGGCAAAAGCAGAATGAGAATATCGCGCTCAAGATGCTCGCGCCGTTCCGAAAGCACCGGCAATTCTTCCTCCGCCAGTGCGCGCATTTCGCTGTCTGTATCAGGCTGGGCCAGCATCCGGCTCAACTCTTCTTCCTCTTTGCAAACTTGCTGCCAGCCGACAGTGGCGGTGACAATATTTTGCAGTTCGGAGTATTCAGAGCTTAATTTGACAAAGGTTTCCGCCGCCGGACCGGCCGATAGTTCGGCTTCAATCACGGCATAGCGTTTCACAAGTTGGTCGAGCCGGGCAGCCGGAAGGTTCATTCATGTTTCTTTTCTAAAATCTAGAGCAATTCCGAGTTTGATGGAACATCAAGCGATTAAGGATATTGCGACAAAACAGGGGCTTTAAAGCAAAGTGAATTTGGATTCTATCAAAACTTATTTTGCTTTAAAGCGGAATGCTCATGCGCTCGGCATGGGCTTTCAAAAATCCACGAAGCGAGTCAAGTTTTGGCTGTCCGGGCTCAAGCAGCGGGTCAAGCTCGGAGCGAAGTTGCTCAACGTCCAACCCGAGCAACATGGCTTTGACCGGGCCGACTGCAGCGGCAGACATAGAGAGCGAGCGGAAACCCAGCGCGGTGAGCGCCATTGCGGTGAGCGGCTTTCCAGCAAGTTCCCCGCATAAGGTGACCAGCTTGCCGGACTTATCGGCAGCTTGCGTAATCGAGCGCAAGGCGCGCAGGAACGACGGTGTTAACGGGTCAAAGCGATCCGACAGATGAGCGGCACCGCGATCCACCGCCATAAAAAACTGGAACAAATCGTTGGAGCCTACTGAGACGAAATCAACATATTTAAAAAGCGCATCCAGCTGAAACAGCAGCGACGGCACTTCCAGCATCGCGCCCAACTTAAAGCTGCGCGGCAATTGATGTGCAAATTTGGAGAGATGCTTAACCTCGCGGTCGATCAAATCCCGCGCTTGGATAAGCTCGGAAACTTCAGTCACCATCGGCAACATGATGCGCAATTCGCGCCCGCCTGCTGCTTTTAACAATGCGCGGATTTGCGTGCGCAGCAATCCCGGGCGGTCCAGTGACATGCGGATGGCACGCCAACCCATTGCCGGATTTTCTTCAAACGGCACATCTTTGAAGTATGGCAGTGCTTTATCGCCGCCAATATCCAGCGTGCGAAATGTCACCGGCAATTTGCCAGCCGCATCTAACACACTACGATACAACTCTTCCTGCGCTTCCACTTTTGGAAAATTAGCCGCGACCATGAACTGCAATTCTGTACGGAATAGCCCGATGCCCGCCGCGCCGGATTCCTCCAATTGCGGCAGGTCCACCATCAGTCCGGCGTTCATCAAAAGATCGACCTTTACGCCATCCTTGGAAATCGAGGGAATACCGATGAGCTCGCGGTACATTTCCTGCCGTTTGGCGCGGAAGCGTACTTTTTCGGCATAGGCCAGTTCCACATCAGCCTGCGGGCGCAAATGCACCTTGCCGTCTTCGCCGTCGATAATGATCGAATCGCCATTTTCCGCCAGCGCAACCGCGCCTTTAACCTGGCCGACAACAGGAATGCGCATGGCTTTGGCAACAATCACCACATGGCTGGTTATCGCGCCTTCCTCGATGACCAACCCGCGCAACTTTTCGCGCGGGTAGTCCAGAAGCTCGGCGGCGCCCATGTTGCGGGCAAGGATAATCGCATCCTTTGGCATACTTTCGCCGAGCGTACCGACATCCTGCCCCATGATTTGGCGCAATAAGCGATTGGCTAGATCATCAAAATCGCTCAAGCGATCCTTCAGATAAGGATCAGTCATATGCTGCATCCGCGCGCGGGTGTCGCTTTGCACTTTTTCGACGGCGGCTTCGGCAGTCAGACCATTGCGAATTGCCTCTTCCAAGCGCCGCACCCAACCGCGATCATGGGCAAACATGCGATAGGCTTCCAAGACGGCGCGGTGCTCGCCCTCCATCGCCACTTCGCGACGCTCCAGCATATCGTCGATAGACAGACGCAGCGAGCCGATGGAATTTCCGAGGCGCTCCAACTCTTTATCAGTGTCTTCGGCAAACAGGTTTTTGACAATGACGCGGTGCTCATGCAGCACGACATGGCCAAGGCCAACGCCATCGTTGAACGACAGGCCGGAAAGCGAAATCGGCTTCTTCAGATCAAGCTGCACACCGGGCTTGGAAAGGCCTGTAAGATCGCCGGAGGCGATCATTTCCGCCAGCACCATGCCTGTGGTTTCCAGCGCCTCCACCTCATCTTCGCGGTAGGTTCGCTGGGTGCGGTTTTGCACGACCATGACGCCGAGCGTGCGCCCTGCCCGCAAGATTGGCACGCCAAGAAACGAGTGGTAAATTTCTTCGCCGGTTTCAGGCAGGTAGGCAAATGAGGGGTGACTTTGCGCATCCGAAAGGTTCAGCCCCTGCGCGCTGGCGGCAATCGTGCCCACCAAGCCCTCGCCAAGTTTCAACTGCGCCAAATGCACTGACTGTTGATTAAGGCCGACCGTGGCATAAAGTTCCAGAATGCCATCCGAGCGAAGCACATAAAACGAGCACACTTCGGCGACCATGTTCTTGGCAATTTCACTAACGATTTTGTCAAGACGATCCTGCGGAGCCAAAGCTTCCGCCATCAACTCGCGAATGCGCTTTAATAAAACGCGGGGGCCGGTTGCTACATCACGCATCATTTTGCCCCTTTCATAAACCCGTCAGTTAGAACCAAATCACCTAAATAGTGATATGCCTATTACTGAATGAAATGTGCAAGTGCGAGGTGATATTTAATCTATCCATGGATTTGGTTTAATGCCGCAAGTCTTGGCTATTTCCCAAGGCTAAACACTTCGTTAGAGGAGCAAAAAACTAGGCTTACCCCTTATCCAGCCCATAAACCGAATGCAGCGTGCGCACGGCAAGTTCTGCATAAGGCCCGTCAATCAAAATCGAAATCTTGATTTCTGAGGTCGTGATGGCGCGGATGTTGATGCCTTTGTCGGCAAGCGCTTTGAAGGCGGTGGCCGCAACGCCCGCATGACTGCGCATACCGATACCGATAACCGAAACTTTCACCATGCCAGGTTCCGACTGGATGGCATCAAAGCCAATGGTCTCGCGCACTTTGTCCAAGACGGCAAGCGCCTTGTCGATATCTGAGTTTGGCACGGTGAACGTCATATCGGTGCGCGAACCATCTTCGGAGATGTTCTGCACAATCATATCCACATTGATATGCGCTTCGGCGAGCGGCCCAAAGATGCCGGCAGCAACGCCGGGGCGGTCCGCCACGCGGCGCAGCGATACTTGTGCTTCATCCTTGGCATAGGCAATGCCGGTAACAACTTCCTGTTCCAAAATTTCATCCTCGTCGCAAATGAGTGTGCCGGGCGGATTGAGAAGATCACTCATGCCCGGTGCATCAGGATCTACAAATGACGAGCGCACAAAGGTGCGCACCTTATGAACCATCGCAAGTTCGACCGACCGTACTTGCAAAACTTTAGCGCCCAAAGATGCCATTTCGAGCATTTCTTCAAACGAAACTTTGGCCAAGCGCCGCGCCTTTGGCTCGATGCGCGGGTCCGTAGTATAAACGCCGTCCACGTCCGTATAAATATCGCAGCGGTCAGCTTTAACAGCCGCAGCAATGGCCACTGCTGACGTATCTGAGCCACCACGGCCAAGCGTGGCGATGCGATTATCCGGCCCGATGCCTTGGAAACCCGCGACGACAGCCACCTGCCCCTCGCCAAAACGGCGGATAAGCTCGGAGCCATCAATATCCAAAATACGCGCCGCGCCATGAGCATTGTCGGTCTTGATAGGAATTTGCCAGCCCTGCCATGAGCGGGCATTGATGCCTATGTCTTGCAGCGCGATGGCCAAAAGCCCGGATGTGACCTGCTCGCCGGAAGCCACAATCGCATCATACTCGCGCGCATCATGCAGCACAGACGACTCACGCGCCCAGCCAACGAGCTCATTGGTCTTGCCCGACATGGCAGAAACCACGACCGCAACCTCATGCCCCGCATCCACCTCGCGTTTCACATGGCGCGCGACATTCCGAATGCGTTCGATGTTGGCAACCGACGTGCCACCAAACTTCATTACGATGCGTGCCATGGGAAATGCTTTCGTCTAAATAAACTGTTCAAGTGCGGCGGACCCTTAGAGAAGATTGAGTGAAATCGCAATATTGCCGCGCACATCAAATCCGCGACCATTCGCATCTTGACTTGGGAACCATATCGCCCGACCTGTGGGCCTTCAGGAGCCAAAAATGTCAGAAACCGCCCGCACCACGATTGACCAAGCTGAAGTGGACCGCTTTTCCGCCATCGCCGCCGAATGGTGGAGCACGACCGGCAAATTCAAGCCGCTGCACAAGTTTAATCCCGTGCGCCTAAAATATATCCGCGAGCAAGTGGGCGAGACATTTAATCTTGATGCCAAGGACATGCAGCCGTTCAAGGGCTTGCGTTTCTTGGATATTGGCTGCGGTGGCGGGCTATTGTCTGAGCCAATGGCGCGCCTCGGCGCAACTGTTGTGGGTGCGGACCCATCGCCGGTAAACATCGAAGTCGCCAAGATCCACGCCGCGCAAAGCGGGCTGACGATTGATTACCGCGCGCAGACGGCGGAAGAATTAGAAGCGGCTGGCGAAAAGTTCGACGTGATTTTGAACATGGAAGTCGTCGAGCACGTCGCTGATGTGCCGCTATTCATTGACGCTTGCGCTAAGATGCTCAAACCCGGCGGCCTGATGTTTATCGCCACCATCAACCGCACCTTCAAAGCCCGCGCACTGGCAATCTTCGCCGCCGAAGAGGTGCTGAAATGGCTACCGCGCGGCACGCACCAGTATGAAAAGCTGGTCAAACCATCAGAGTTGGAAGCCGCGCTCCATACCTCTGGTCTTACAGTGTTGGAAACCACCGGCGTGTTTTACAACCCGATCTTGGACAAGTGGGACAAATCCCGCGATACGGACGTGAACTATATGATGCTGGCAACGCGGGTGCGCGGGTAGTCACCGCTCCGGCTCGCTCCATGTTTCATTTGCCGTCTTTGGCCTGAGGTAACGCAACAGCAGACCAAGTGCGACACCAACACCTATGGCCACTGTCAGATCAACCACAACGGTCAGCACCAAGGTCAGCAACAGCAACAGCCTGTCCGCCCACGGCTTTGCCATGTAAGTGCGCCATTTGTGCGGCTCGCTCATATTCCACGCCGTGAGCATTAAAAGCGCGGCAAGTGCTGGCATCGCAAGCCTGCCAGCCAGCGGCGCGGCGACCATCATCACGATGAGAATTGTGAAGGCATGGACCAACCCCGCGACGGGCGTCTTACCGCCTGCGCGAATGTTGGTCGCGGTGCGGGCAATCGCGCCAGTCACCGGTAGCCCGCCAAACAGCGAGGACGCCACATTGGCAACGCCCTGTGCAGTGAGTTCGGCATTCGGGCGGTGATGGCCCTCAATCATCCTGTCAGCCACCATCGCTGACAGCAGCGATTCGACCCCCGCAAGAAACGCGATGACCATCGCAGGGGGCGCAAGTTCAATCAGGCGTGCCAAAGTCACCGCCGGAAATGCTGGCGCGGGTAGTTGGCTGGGCAATTCACCGAAGCGCGAGAAAATCGTATCCACTGGCAGGGGCATTAAAGCGACAACTGCTGATGTAGCCGCCACGGCAACAATCAGCCCCGGCAGGCGCGGGGCCATGCGCCGCAGCGCAATGATGAGGACCAGCGTGACCAGCGCGATGACAAATGCCAAACCGTTAAACATTGCCCGCGCAGTCCAGAGTGCCTGCATTTTTTCGATGAAATCCGCTGGAACCTTGGCAATCGATAGACCCATAAAGTCTTTAAGCTGACTGGTGGCGATGATGATACCAATGCCAATAGTAAACCCGTTCACCACCGCTTCAGGCACATATTCAATCAAATTTCCTGCTCTAAAATATCCGGCAACAATGAGGATGATCCCAGCCATCAGCGTCGCCAGCACCAACCCGTCATAGCCGTGGTTGGCAATCACACCGAATACCACGACGATAAACGCACCCGTCGGCCCGCCAATTTGCACACGGCTACCGCCAAGAAGTGAGATAAAAAATCCGCCAATAATCGCTGTCACCAGTCCCTTTGCGGGGTCCGCACCGGAGGCAATAGCAATCGCCAGACTTAGCGGCAGCGCCACCATTGCAACTGTGATGCCCGCAAGAATATCAGCGATAAATAGCTGTTTTGAATAGGTTTTGAGCGTGGTGAGAAGTTTGGGTTGCCGCATGATGGGTAAGGCTAGCGCAAGGCAAGCCGCCCTGCAATATGGCTAGGCTAATGCTTCCACTTGGAGGCAATAGCTTCAAGAATTTCAACCCGCATCCCCTTCCTCTGGTCATTGACTAACGGATGATTACGCTCGTGAAGCACCACCTTGGGGCGCTGATTGCCTGTTCCAAAATTGATGCCAGATGGTAAATTGAAGCTACCGGGATATGCGGCTATATCATTAGATAGATTAGCAAAACATCCTTCTTCGGAGTATTTCCCGGTTTTGAAACCTTTCTCGTATATTTTCCAGCTTCGCTCTGAAACCGACATCCATACGCCAAAGTCAAATTGTGCTACGTCATCTGTGTCAGTTATTAAGGGCATTTTGATAACACAACGGATATAACGATAGGTGATGCCGTCCGGGTCTTTGATCAAACAAAAATCAGTGTCGATTTTTGATTTATTCTTCGTACATCATCTATATTCAGCCAATGATCTGGAACTCTGAAAGCCATTGCTGGCGGCAGCCCATGCCGCTCTTCGCCACAGCACGAACATTTCCAAACATAGTGGTCGAGATTCATAGCGTCACCAAGTAGTTGAACGTGATGATGCCTACCAAACAAACATTAAAATACAGCTGTCTTGCCCGCTAAAATTGCAGGCTAATTCAAATCGTCTGGCAACGTAGGTATGGCATGAAACTCGATACCATCCTCAACAAGCGCCTGCGCTTCTTGCGGTGTTGCCTCGCCATAAATACCACGGGCTTCGCTCTCGCCCTCATGAATTTTACGGGCTTCAACGGCAAAGCTGTCGCCGACATTTTCCGCGCCGTCTTTCATCTTTTTGGTCAGCGCGCGCAGTTCCGCCATGGCTTGGCGCTGCACTTCGCCCTGAGCAAGCGTGATTTTGTCTTTGGTTTTTGACGTAGAAACATTGGGAGCCATCAGTGCCTTGTGCACCAAATTTGACCCACACACGGGACAGCCGATCAGCTTTCGGCCAAGCTGCCTGTCAAAATCATCATTGCTGCGAAACCAGCCTTCAAATGAATGCTCATCACCGCAGGATAGCGCAAACCGGATCATGTCAGTTGGCCTTCACGAAACAACATCAAGTGAGAATGCACGTCCATTTTTAAGATTTGGTATCTTTTTGCGCGCTTCCGCCACTTCCGCCAAATCAATCTCGGCATAGATAATATCTGTATCCTTGCCATTGGCCTCAGCCACCACCTCGCCCCACGGGTTCACCACCATGGAGTGACCATAAGTCTGGCGCCCATCTTCATGCGTACCGGCCTGCGCGGCTGAGATTACAAACGCGCCATTCTCGATTGCCCGCGCACATTGCAGCGAGTGCCAATGCGCCTCGCCCGTCTGCTTGGTGAAAGCAGCAGGCGCTGTCAGGATTTCAGCGCCGGCCATCGCCTCCTCGCGGAAGAGATGCGGGAAGCGCACATCATAGCAAATGCCAAAGCCGATTTTACCAATGCTGGTATTGGCCACAACAGCACGTTCCCCCGGCGTATAGGTCGCCGATTCGCGCCAGCTTTCGCCATTATCCAAATCCACGTCAAACATATGGATTTTGTCGTAAGTCGTAATCAGATCGCCCTTGGGGCTAAACAAAAACGCGCGATTGGCGATTTTATCGCCATCCAACAGCACCGCCGTGGAACCGATGTGCAGAAACACTTTGAAATCTCTTGCCAAAAGCGCAGCTTCGATCAACAGCGGATCATCCTTTTGTTTGCGCACCTTGGCCATCATCTCGGCCTTGTCTCGCACCAAAAGTCCGGTCATTTCAGGTGTTTGGATATAGGTGGCTGTATCTGCCGCCTTCGACACATGGTCGCGCAAGAAAGCAATATTATCCGCCGGATCACGCCCCGAACGCATTTGAATGGCGGCAACGTTGAGGGTTGCCATCCTCACGCCGCCTTGCCGGAAAGCAGCGCATCCAGCTTGCCGCTGGCATCCAGCGCATGAACATCATCGCAGCCACCAACATGGGTAGCGCCGATGAAAATCTGCGGAAACGTAGTGCGGCCTGACTTTTCGATCATCTCAGAGCGGTATGATCCGTCTTTGCTATTGTTATACTCGGTAAATCTTGCACCCTTTATCTTCAAAAGTGTGACCGCCTTTACACAATAGGGGCAGCCGTCGCGGGTATAAATTATTACTGGGACCATGAAAATTTCCTTTTCTAATAACCTATATAGCCTCCCATTCATCCATCGAAAAGTCCCCCGGTATAACTCTTGCAAAAGTGAGTACATCGACATTCGACGCACCTGCTTTGATGAGCGCTTTGGTGGCAGACGAAACCGTGGCGCCGGTGGTATAAACATCATCGATAAGCAAAATGGTCCTGCCCTTTACCAGCGCTTTCATCTTGTCCGGCACGGCAAACGCACCACGCACATTATCCTCGCGCTGCGTGGCTTTAAGGCCCACTTGTTGGGCGGTCTTGCGGGTGCGCACCAAGGCAGTCGGCTCAAAGTCGACGCCGGAAAGGCCGGCTAGCGGCCTTGCCAGTTCCGCCGCCTGATTAAATCGCCGCGACAGGAACCGGCGCGGGTGCAGCGGGATGGGCACGATCATATCAGCGTCCGTCAAAAGCTCACTCCCCGCCCGCTGCATCCATTGTGCCATCCAAGGGGCCAAATCGGTGCGGTCATTATACTTCAAACCCTGCACGAGCTGGCGGGCAATGTCGCGATAGCAGGCAACAGCGCGGGAGCGGCGAAATGGTGGCGGGTTGGCAATCGCATCACCCGACACAGCGCCTGTGCCCTGATCGGATAAAAACGGCGTACCGAACACTTCGCAATAGGGCCTTTCGAGAAACTTTACCTTGCGCCAGCACGTGGCACAGAGCGTGCCTTGCCGCCCCGTTATGGCACGGCACCCCAGACAAACAGCCGGAAACA
Organism: Phyllobacterium sp.; assembly: GCA_043717855.1. Lineage (GTDB taxonomy): Bacteria > Pseudomonadota > Alphaproteobacteria > Rhizobiales > Rhizobiaceae > JANMEX01. Next base: position 42,053 of record JAYSWX010000055.1, on the reverse strand, counting down.
AAAAATCCCGGACAAAAGCACTAATCGAAACCGATGTATCCTTGGCAGACAGCATTTCAAACTCTAAATACACAGGACAAATCCACTGAATTTTACTAGATTGCATATCTGCAAGAAATACAACCTTTAAATGAGCCAAATTGTTTTCGACCATGCGGCAATCGCTAATTTCCGTGCCCGCGCGATGAAAAATCGCAAGGGCGGCGAGGAATTTTTACTCAAACATGTGGCGCAGGAGATGGCAGACCGTTTGTCATTTGTGGACCGAAAATTTGAAAACGCCGCAATAACATCCGGCAATGCAGAATTTTTGCCATATGAATTCTTATTCGGCACGCGCCACGCAGGCGCAGTGTTTGCCAAAGCAAACGGCACAAATTGGAGTGAGCATAGCGATGAACACCCGTCCGTTGCCCATAAGAATCTCGACTTAGCGCTGTCATTCTTAAGTCTGCACGATACCAACGATACGCCCGGCGCACTCATACAAATGCGCAATATGCTGAAACCCGACGGTTTGATGATGGCGGTGCTGCCAGCCAGCGACACGCTCAGTGAATTGCGCGAATGTCTTTTGGCTGCCGAAACTGAAATCAGCGGCGGGGCCAGCCCGCGCGTTCATCCATTTGTCGATGTGCGCAGTGCAGGCTCGTTGTTGCAGCGCGCCGGCTACGCGCTTCCTGTGGTAGATCAGGAAACCATCACTGTGCGCTATGCCACCATGTTTGATTTGATGAAAGATCTGCGCGGCATGGGCGCAAGTAACGCCCTGGTTGTGCGCTCACGCAAACCTTTGAAGAGGGCGGTCATTGTGCGGGCGGCGCAGATTTATGCCGAGCGTTTCGGACAGCCTGACGGAAAAATTCCAGCGACATTCTCGTTTCTTTGGCTGTCCGGCTGGGCACCGGATGCCAGCCAACAAAAACCCCTGAAGCCAGGTTCGGCGAAAGTGTCATTGGCAAAGGTGCTTGGTGAGACCCGATAGAGCATCGGTCAAAAAAGTGTGTGCGGTTCTTCGAAAAAACCGACGCGAAAACAATAAGATAGAGTGGCGTTTCGGTTTTGTGTGAAAATCCGCCGCTCTAGATTAACCGTTTAGCCCTGTGTTGATTTTCGAGCCATTGTTCATAAACAAATTGTTCAGTGCGCTTGAAAACTTCCCCATGCCAACAATGATTGACATTGCAATGAGAGCGGCGATCAAACCGTACTCTATCGCAGTCGCACCGTTCTCATCATTAATAAAGCGATTGAACACAGGAACCCCCTAACCAAAATGGTTACAAGATAAGATTAACGCGCAAATGTTAACGGAGTTAGAATTCGAGGGTCAGGATTGTACCTAACTGGTATATTAGCAATCGCCAATACGCGAGCCATCACGTTTGATGATACAAACTGAGGCTGGCGAACGCTGAAGTACGCTTTGGCGCTCCACATATTCACCGGAATTTGCGATAGATCCGGTTGCCATTTGATCGAGACCTGCACCATTTCGCGCGGCGGCATAATCAACGCTGCCCGTTCTGTTCATCAAAGGCACCAAAAACATGGCAATTGCCAGTGCTGCAGAGCCAAAAAGCAGCGTAATTCGCAATATCCCGGTTCCAGCATCAGCAAGACCCGCGTTGCGATCTTCTTGGACGAAGTCCCACTCATCATCAGTATTCATGGCTCACTCACACGACGTCTTCAAAGCTAATGAAGCTAATTTCGGCACTACAACAACATAAAATTAGCACCCTGCAATAAATGATTGATTAACGCTGGCAAATATTAGCCGTGGAAATCTACAAAAGATCGATCAAAACCGGAATAAGCGGCTCATCCGCCGGCGGCATCGGATAGTCGCGCATTTGGCGCGGTTTTACCCATTTGATCTGCTGTCCTTCAATGCCGCAAGGTGTGCCCTCAAAACGACGGCAAACATACAATGGCATGAACAGATGGAAATCATCATAGCGGTGGCTGGCAAATGTCAAAGGCGCAAGACAGGCAACTTTCGTCTCAATGCCTAACTCTTCGCGCAGTTCGCGCACAATGCACTCTTCCGGTGTTTCGCCAGCTTCCAGTTTACCACCTGGAAACTCCCAAAGTCCGGCCAAAGCCTTGCCTTCCGGACGCTGCGATATCAGCACACGGCCATCTGCATCAACCAAAGCGCAAGCAACCACAAACAACATCTTAAACGGCGTATCAGTCATATTTGATTTCGCCACCCATATTTGGCATGGTCCGATAGACATAGCGATAAGCCTCTTCGAAACCCAAATCTCGATAGAGTTTAATTGCCTCGTCGTTTTTTACTTCCATTTGCAGCCACGCGTTGGCCGCGCCGCGTGCGCGTGCCCATTTCAACGCTGCCACCAGCAACGCCTTGCCATGTCCTTGCCTGCGGGCATCAGCGCGGGTGCCAAGATCCAATATGCCTGCCAAGTCGCCATCTTGCACGCACATAACACTGGCAAGCGGACCTTGCGCATCCTCACTGACAAACAATCCTGTGACGGCTTTGATATCACTAATCACGGACAGTAAACCTGCCTTCTGGGAACGGTCATGACCATGAACTGCCAGACTTGCATCGACATACCGAGAAACATCGCGCAACGGTATGTGGTCAACGGCACGGCCAAACTTGATTTGACCAAGGTCAACGCCAAGCACCACACTTTCATGTGTTGCAGGATAAGACTTGTCTTGAAAATAGCGGTCTAACTCGCGCGAGGCCAGCGGCGTCTGGCGGAAGGTCAACTCCCGACCCACAGCCGCAAATCGTGCTGACGCCCGCTCAATGCGGTCGTCCAACTCAGAGTGATCGTTTGGATCCAGCGGATTGATCGAGTTCAGACGGCGCGATGGATGGTCAGGTGTCAGCCGAATTGACCATGTCCCATCATAATAGGTACTAGCCGCTGGCCAAGCGCGAAAAGCCGCTGCTTCCAAGCGGCGTATTTGAGAGAGGCCTGGCATCTACACTCTGGTCCTAGCTGCGATAGTCGCCGTTAATGGCAACATATTCCTTCGTTAGGTCGCAACTATAGACCGTTGCTTTACCCTTCCCAAGCCCAATATCGACACCGATGCGGATATTGTCTTGGCGCATATAGGCCGAGGTTGCGCTTTCCGAATAATCAGGATCGCGCAATCCAAGGTGTGCCAAGCGATTGTTTCCGAACCAAATCGACAGAAGATCGCGATCCGCAGGTTCTCCTGCCTTGCCAATGGCCATAACCACGCGACCCCAGTTGGCATCCTCGCCACCAACTGCAGTTTTCACCAACGGCGAATTAGCAATTGAAAGGGCTATTTTCTTGGCAGATTTCGCAGATTTGGCACCTGAAACCGCAATCTCAATCATCTTACGCGCGCCTTCGCCATCCCGCACCACCTGAAGCGCAAGATTATGCATCAATTTGCCAAGCGCCTTTTTGAACGCGCTGAGGCGCTTGTCTTTTGGCTCGGTAATTTCCGCCGCACCACGCTTTTTGGCAGTGCCCGTGGCGAACATCAAAAGCGTATCGCTGGTCGAGGTATCGCTATCCACCGTAACGGAATTAAACGACGGGCCAACAGCGGCTGATAGCATGGTTTGCAGCGCCGCTGGAGCAATGGCCGCATCAGTTACGATAAACGAAAGCATGGTGGCCATGTCCGGCGCAATCATACCCGCACCCTTGGCAATTCCGTTGATTGTAACGACAACGCCATCAATCTTGGCCTTAACGGTGGCGACCTTTGGATAGGTGTCGGTCGTCATAATGGCTTTGGCCGCCTCCAGCCAAAAATCCTGACGGGCAGTCGCAACCATACCATCCAAAAGGCCGGAAAATTTCGTCGCATCCAACGGCTCGCCAATCACGCCTGTGGACGCCAGAAACACTTCCGAGGCCTTACAACCGACAGCCTTCGCTGCCGATTGCGCAGTCAAGTCAGTCGATTCAACGCCTTTTTTGCCTGTAAAAGCATTGGCATTACCGGAGTTCACAACCACAGCACGCGCCTTACCGCTCTTGAGATTGCCCCGGCATAGGTCCACCGGGGCTGACGGGCACAGCGAGCGCGTGAACACCCCGGCGACTGACGCCGGCTCGTCAAACACCATCATCAAGACATCGGTTCGGTTCTTATATTTAATCCCCGCCATTGATGTTTCCATCCGTACGCCCTCAATCGCAGGCATTTTCGGATAAGACTTGGGTGCAAGTGGTGACACGCTGCCCGACATAGCTATCGCTCCGTTTATTGTTTTGGTGCTTCGCCAGCAGTGGCTGCGGATGCTGCCTCAGCATCTGCCATCGACTTCTTCACAGCCGGATCAACATAATCGACCTTCAGTTCGTCGCGAAATTTTTTGACCATTTCCACATAGCGTTCGCGCACCAAAATTTCGCGCACTTGTGGCTTAACATCATCAAATGCCGGTGGCTGTTTCACGCGCTTGTCTTCGACCCTCAATACATGAAAGCCAAATTGAGTCTGCACAGGTTCCTCGGAGTATCCGCCAACTGGCATTGCCTCAGCCGCCGTCTCAAACTCAGGAACCATTTGACCTTTAGCAAAATAGCCCAAATCCCCGCCTTGCGCCGCCGAACCGTCCGACGAATGCTTAACAGCCAAATCTTCAAACTTCGCGCCGCCATCCAACTCTTTAATGATAGCAGCGGCCTCTTCCTTGGTCTTCACCAAAATGTGACGGGCACGAATTTCATTTTGAGGCGGCGTCGCAGCTACTTCCTTATCATAACGCGCACGAAGATCGGCATCAGTAATTTTAGCTACAACTTCGGAATTGAAATAGGCGTCATGCAATGTCCGGTCTGCCAGAAATGCCATGCGCTTTTTGAAATCCCCGGTTTCATCAACCTTAGCTTCCTTTGCCTTCGCGACCATGGCTTTTACATCAACCAGCGCGGCAATTGCTGCCAAACGGCGCTGTTCATCCGGTAGTTTGGCATATTGCTGGTCAAGACCCGCCATACCCATCTTCACTTCATCTTCTGTGATCGGCAGGCCACCAACGGTAGCGACCACACCAGCTTCCTGAGCCATAAGCGGAAGTGTCGAAACCGTGCAAAGCAAGGCCGCAGCCGCCAATGCGACCTTCAGGGACGTTAGTTTCATAAGATAGCTCCTCGCTGCGCCGCTTCGCTTTCCGGCAAAATAATTTGATATACAAGGTCAATTACCAAGATTTCAGCCAAACCAGGGAATCAGGTAAGGCCAATAGCGTTGACATCATAGGGTGCCCCTCTTATCTGTCCTCCGGCTCGGCGTCCAGAAGCAGTGATTGCGCGAGTGAGTGTTTATTGGCCGCACCAAATGATGCGGCAAGCCGGAAAGACCGGCAAAACTGAAAGGGCCATAAATGGTCAGCCTAGGCGGTATTGCACGCAAACTCTTCGGGTCATCCAATGATCGTCGAGTGAAGAAATTAGCTTTGAAGGTCAAGGACATCAACAGTCTTGAGCCGGAAATGGCCGCGCTTACTGACGCGCAACTGCGTGGCAAGACCGATGAGTTTCGCGCAGAACTTGCTGGCGGCAAAGAAATTGATGATTTGTTGGCACCAGCCTTCGCAGTCGTGAGAGAGGCCGCCAAGCGCGCCTTGGGCTTGCGTCCATTCGATGTACAGATGATTGGCGCGATGGTTTTGCATCAAGGCGATATCGCCGAAATGCGCACTGGCGAGGGCAAAACCCTCGTTGGCACTTTGCCGGTTTATCTTAATGCGCTCTCAGGCCTTGGCGTACATGTTGTCACGGTCAATGACTATCTGGCGACGCGCGATAGCGATTGGATGGGTAAAATCTACAAGTTTTTAGGCCTCACGGTCGGCGTGGTCGTGCATGGTCTGGACGATGACCAACGGCGCGCGGCTTACGCCTGCGATGTCACATACGCCACCAACAATGAGTTGGGCTTCGACTATCTGCGCGATAATATGAAATTTGAACGCGGCCAGATGGTTCAGCGCGGCCACCACTACGCTATTGTCGACGAGGTGGATTCCATTCTTGTTGACGAAGCGCGCACCCCGCTGATAATTTCCGGTCCGCTGGACGATCGTTCAGATCTCTACAAGTCAATTGACCGTTTTGTGCCGGAGCTTAATGACACAGACTTCGATATTGACGAGAAGCAGCGTACGGTAACGTTCACCGAAGATGGCACGGAGAAGATTGAAAACCTGCTCAGAGCCGCCGGTATGCTCAAAGGTGAGGGCCTTTATGACGTTGAGAACGTAGCAATCGTCCATCACATTAATAACGCGCTAAAGGCATACAAGCTGTTCCAACTTGATAAAGATTACATCGTTCGTAACGATGAAATCGTCATTATTGATGAATTCACAGGCCGCATGATGCCGGGTCGCCGCTATTCCGAAGGGCTGCACCAAGCGCTTGAAGCCAAGGAAAAAGTGACGATCCAACCGGAAAACCAGACGCTGGCGTCCATCACGTTCCAAAATTACTTCCGCATGTATGAAAAGCTGGCGGGCATGACCGGCACGGCCTCAACTGAGGCTGAGGAATTCGGCAACATCTACGGTCTGGAAGTCATAGAAATTCCAACCAATGTGGACGTGAAACGTATTGACGACCATGATGAAGTCTATCGCACAGCTGAGGAAAAGTTCCGCGCCATCATTCGCGAAATCCGCGATGCTGCGGCCAAGAAGCAGCCAATTTTAGTTGGCACCACCTCCATTGAAAAATCTGAAATGCTGGCAGAGCGCTTGCGCCAAGAAGGCATTAAAGATTTCCAAGTGCTGAACGCCCGTTATCATGAGCAGGAGGCGTTTATCGTTTCTCAGGCTGGTGTGCCCGGTGCGATTACGATTGCCACCAATATGGCTGGACGCGGCACTGATATTCAGCTCGGCGGCAATGCCGATATGCGCGTGGCCCATGAAGTTGGTGACATGCCTGAGGGCACAGATCGTGCTGCAAAAGAAATCGCTATCCGCGCGGATGTGCAGCGCCTGAAAGAGCAAGCGCTCGCCGCAGGCGGTCTGTTTGTTCTGGCCAGCGAACGCCACGAAAGCCGCCGTATCGACAACCAGTTGCGCGGGCGCTCCGGTCGACAGGGCGATCCGGGTCGTTCAAAATTCTATCTATCGCTGCAAGATGATTTGATGCGAATTTTCGGTTCAGACCGGATGGATTCAATGTTGCAAAAGCTCGGCCTCAAAGAAGATGAAGCCATTGTGCATCCATGGATCAACAAGGCGCTAGAGAAAGCGCAGATGAAGGTCGAGGCACGCAACTTCGACACCCGTAAGAACTTGCTTAAATATGATGATGTTCAAAACGATCAGCGCAAGGTGATATTTGAACAGCGCAAAGAAATGATGGACGGCAAAAATCTGGACGAGACCATCATGGAAATGCGCCATGATACGGTTGATAATTTGGTCAACACCAACATTCCTGAAACGGCCTATGCCGAACAGTGGAACTCGGCAGCGCTTGCCGAAGGCGTGCGCGAAAAGTTGAATCTTAACTTACCAGTAGAAGAGTGGGCAAAAGAAGAAGGCATCGCGGAGGATGAAATCCGTGAACGTTTGACACAAGCGGCAGACGCCGCAGCCGCTGAGAAGGCTGCGCGTTTCGGCCCTGATGTCTTGGCCTATGTGCAAAAATCTGTTGTGCTTCAAACACTTGACCGGCTCTGGCGCGAGCAGTTGGTCAACCTTGACCATTTGCGGTCTGTCGTTGGCTTCCGTGGCTATGCCCAGCGCGACCCGCTCAACGAATATAAGGGCGAAGCGTTTGAGCTGTTCCAAACAATGCTCACCAATCTGCGTGAGGAGGTTACAACCCAGCTTGGCCGCGTCGAAATAGTGCAACAAGCAGCCGAAGCACCGAAGCAGCAACTGCCCGAAATGCGCGGCGAACACATTGACGGCACAACCGGACAGGATGATTTCAACTCACCATCTGTCTTCGGTGATGAATTTGTCGATCCGGCGAACCGCAATCCTGATGATGTGACAACGTGGGGCCGTGTGGCGCGCAACGAAGCCTGCCCTTGCGGCTCAGGCAAGAAGTTCAAACATTGCCATGGTGCGTTTGCGTAGTATTATTGGCAGATAATGCGTAAAATTGGACTGGCCGTGCCAGTCCGGTATTTTGACGAGACAAATCGCCGACACGTCTAGCGTCTTGCTTTTAACAATGATTTTCGTTAACCAACCCGCCACACAATATTAGCAATTTTAGCGATACACACTGTTTCTAAACGCTTTCCCGCTAGTTATGCCCTCAAATTTAATCGGGGAACGACATGCGGATTTCCGCAAGCATTGCAGTGTCTAAACTCTTGCCGGGCAAATATGCCGCAAGAGCGCTGCCGTTTACCCAAAAATTCGATGAAATACTCGGCGCTAAAGACGACAATTCCATCGCCCGGCGCATGTCGCTTATAGCCTTCATCATTCGCTTGGTAAGCGCCGCTATTGCATTTCTGTCGCAGATTTTGCTGGCGCGCTGGATGGGCGATTTCGAATATGGAATTTTCGTTGTTGTCTGGACAGCTGCGATTATAGCCGGAAACCTTTCCTGCTTTGGCTTTGCTACGTCAATCATTCGTTTTGTACCGCAATATCTGGCATCCGGCAGTGATAATGAATTGCGCGGTATTTTGCTCACTGGTCGCCTTTTTACCATGTTCGCAGCCACGCTCGTTGCGCTTTGCAGCATTATAGTCACGCTGTACTTTGCCGATAAAATCGAGAGTTACTACGTTGCGCCCTTCGTGCTCGGGGCCTTGATGCTGCCCATGATCGCGCTCGGCGATACGCTAGAGGGCACGGCCCGCGCCAACGCTTGGCCGATTAAGGCACTTTCACCAACTTACATTGTTCGCCCAATTCTTATCCTGGTTACGATGGTTATCGCACTGATGGCAGGCTTTCCGGCAGATGCAAAAACAGCGATAATCGCTGCCGTGATTGCCACTTACGCCACCACCATCGTGCAGCTTCTCGCAATTACCGCCAGCGTCGAAAAACTCGTTCCCAATGGCCCCAAGCAAGTTAACTTTGGCGAATGGATGGGCGTGTCTTTCCCAATATTTCTGGTCGAGGGTTTTTTGTTTTTGCTGACCAATGCCGATGTTTTGGTAGTGGGCCATTATCTTGCCCCGGACCGCGTCGCGATCTATTTTGCAACCGCAAAAACCCTAGCATTGGTGCATTTCGTGTATTTTGCGGTCAAGGCGGGCGTCAGTCAGCGCTATGCCCAGCTGATCCACACTGGCACCAAAGCCGAACTCGCTGAATTTGTCCTAAGTACCGCGCGCTGGACCTTTTGGCCATCGCTGTTTATGGGCCTTGTGGTGCTCATCGTTGGCAAACCACTCCTGTCCCTGTTCGGCCAGTCGTTTACGCAAGGCTACCCAATGCTGTTTGTAATGGTTATCGGCGTCGTCATGCGGGCGTCTGTAGGCCCATCCGAAAGCCTGCTTAACATGTCCGGCTATCAGAGGGCTTGTGCATGGATATATGGCATCACATTGTTTGGCAGCATTGCGTCATGCGCTGTGCTTATTCCAGAATATGGCCTGTGGGGTGCTGCGTTTTCCTTCTCAGCCGGCATGGTGTTTGAAGCATTGGCGCTGGGTGTTATTGTTTACCAAAAACTCGGCATCCAACCCTCAGTCTTTGCTGACTTCATTCCAAATTTGCATTCGAGGAAGTCATAATGGCCGCCATACCAGTGTTTGAGGAGCAAACAGGTGGCGCGGCGGCGGCCATGATGGCTGGTCTTGCAGGTCTGGAACTCAATGAGCCGGCACTTGCCCAGTTTGAAGGCTTGGCTAATCTCAAAGATCTCGTGCAGACAAGCCGCTCGCGCCGCCTCTCAGTTTATCCTGCCAGTGCCGGTTTCGAGATGTCAGAGGAGCTGGAATATCTAAGCTGGCGCTCCATTGAGCCCAATATTTTCTTCAATCCGCGCTTCCTAGCGCCAGCGATGCCGCGCCTTGAAGATCGTGAAATCCGCTTTATCACGGTCCGTGATGAAGGTGATGATATGAGCCGCCTGCGCTTCTTGATGCCGTTTTCCGTTGAACGTTCGGGCTTGGGCCTCGGCCCGCAAGTGCTGCGCGCGTGGTCATCCCCATTTGCCCCCTTAGGAACACCATTGGTTGACCGCGATGATCCAGTCGGTGTTTTTGAAGACGTGCTTGATATTCTCGGCCGCAAGCATTTGAAGCTGCCGGACGTGCTTGTTATACCCGATATCGCCGAAGGCGGTCCGGTGGCGAACGCGCTGCACACCGCCGCTATCGGTAGAAATCTCTCGATCACCGCAATCAACCAGCGCCTGCGCCCGATGCTGGCTTATGGCGAGGACCCGGATGAATATTTCAAGACAGCAATGTCATCGAGCCATTTGCGCGGGTTCAAAAGTAGGCTGAAGAAACTACATACCGAGGGCGCAATCACTTTCAATGAAGCACGCGATCCAGTGGACGTACGCCGTCGCACGGAGGAGTTTTTGGCGCTCGAAGCACGGGGCTGGAAAGGCCGAGACCGCACCGCCATGAGCATTGACCGCTACCGGGCCGCTTTCGCGCGCGAAGCGCTGTATAAGCTGGCAGAGCGTGACATGTGCCGCGTCCATACGCTTGACTTGAATGGCAAGGCGATTGCCTCACTGATTGTTTTGCGCGAGTCCGGCGTGGCTTACACTTGGAAAACGGCATACAATGAAGACTATGCCAAATATTCCCCCGGCACTTTGTTGATGCTGGATACAACAAAAATGCTGCTCGATGATCCCAATATCATGCGCACAGACTCGCTTGCCGTGCCGGATCATCCAGTGATGTCTCACCTTTGGAAAGAGCGCCAGTCATTGGTGACACTGGTTGTCGGCCTTGCGCAGGGTTCCGACAAGGCAGTGCGGCAGGCCGCCAGCCAAATTCAACTACACAAGAAAACGCAAAACGTTGCGCGCTCCATGCGTGATAGGTTACGCGCGCTCACGGGCAGAAGTTAAGCTAGCGATAGCATCTAAATTCAATAATTCGCAGTAGCGCTACATGAGAAAAGATTTACACTACCCCCTGATAATCCAGCCAAATATGTTGTACTATTTCGCAGCAGGCAGGGGGAACATCATGGTTGATAAATTCGTAGAGACCACCACTAAATCATGGGGCAGCCGCATTGTTGGTTCATTTATGGGAATCATCGTCGGAATCATACTATTCCTCGGCGCATTTCCACTGATTTTTTGGAACGAAGGGCACTCAGTTGCTCGAATAAAGACACTCAACGAAGGGCGCAGTTCCGTTATTGCGCTATCATCTGATGCCATTGATCCAGCGCATAACGGCGCTTTGATACATTTATCAGGAAAGGCGACAACGACGGATACAGTGGCTGATCCTTTGTTTGGCGTGCAGGAAACGGCACTAAAGCTCAAACGCACTGTTGAAATGTATCAGTGGAAGGAAAGCTCTCAGTCTAAAACAGAGAAAAATTTAGGTGGCAGCGAGACTACCGAAACAACCTATACATACGAGAAAACATGGTCTGATGACGCGCTAGACTCAACCAGCTTTAAGGAACAGAACGGACATCAAAACCCGTCTTCAATGCCATATAAAACAGAAACATTTGCGGCATCAAACATAACTCTTGGCGCATTCACGCTCAGTGATTCTTTTGTTGTTCAGATCAATTCATACGAAGACTACGCACTCTCTCAGAAAAATTTTGACACACTCGATCCATCGGTTAAGTCCGAGTACACACTGAGCGGAAACACCTATTTTCGTGGCGATGCCGCCAACCCGCAGGTAGGCGCGATACGCATCAGCTACGGCATTATAAAGCCCATTGATATAAGCGTTATCGGCAAGCAGGATGCAGGTGCTGTTCAGACCTACTTCACCAAGAACGGTAACATAAACCTGTTGGAAACGGGCAATGTTAGCGCCGATGGCATGTTTGCCTCCGCCGAAAGCGAAAATAAACTGATAACTTGGCTCATCCGCCTTGGCGCATTCCTCTGCATGTGGATTGGTTTGTCACTTATATTAGGGCCTGTCAGCGTGTTTGGAGATGTCATCCCGTTCGTCGGTAACATACTGGGTGCAGGCATTGGCTTGGTGACTGGCGTGGTTGCGCTGGTGCTCACCCTTATTACCGTCGCGATTGCGTGGATTGTGTTCAGGCCGGTGATCGGGATAGCGCTTCTGGTGTTCGCAGGGTTGTTCTTCTTCGGTGGGTTCAAGCTGATTAGAAGCAAGCTGCAAAGTAAAGCTGCTATCCCGCAACCGCTACCAACAACATGAGTTTTGAATGTTCGCTCAAACTTTCTCGGGTAATTCGCTCGAGAAAGTGAGTGGTACCTCTAGCCGGAATCGAACCAGCACTCCTTGCAGAACCTGATTTTGAGTCAGGCGTGTCTACCAATTCCACCATAGAGGCACAGGCAACCTAAGCCGCCTATGAGGGGGAATTACATCGTTTGGCGGCGCTTGGTCAACTAGCGAAATGATGTTTATTTTCAAAACACCGATGCGAGCCAATTCGCACCGTTGCTGCATTGCGTGCGCCGCGCTAGAGCAGACACACATAATTGGAAATAACGCTATGCTGCATAAGCTCTACGACTGGACGCTCTCACTTGCTGCGCGGAAATCCGCAGAATATTGGCTGGCATTCATCGCCTTCATTGAAAGTTCCATTTTTCTGGTACCGGCGGACGTGCTTTATATCCCGATGGCCGTTTCCAAACCGGAGCGGGCCTACCGCTACGCCGCCATTGCCACCATCGCCTCAGTGCTGGGCGGCGTAGCAGGCTGGATGCTTGGCCACTTCGCCTATGAAAGCGTGGCCGTTCCTATACTCACGTTTTACGGCAAGCTGGCAGCATTTGAATCGCTGCGTGCAAGCGTCAGCCCCACTATGATTGTCCTGCTGCTCATTACATCAGGTCTTTCCCACGTGCCGCCAATCAAGATTGTCACAATTCTGTCCGGCGTTGCGGGTATCAATATTTGGTTCTTCATCATCAGCGCAATACTCGCGAGGGGCGCGCGTTTCTTTGCGCTGGCGTGGGTGCTACGCCGCTATGGCGAACCAATCCGCGACTTTATCGAAAAGCGCTTGAACCTTATTGCCGCAGTCGTCGTCGGCGTCATAATTTTGGCATATCTTTTGTATCGTTGGCAGGCATAGCAAGTTTGGATCAAAATAATGTTCGCCAAAACCTCCACGCCGCAAACAAACTACGCACTGTTTTTATGCGTGGCGATGATCGGTATCGTCGGCACGGCACTGGCGTTTGAACATCTTGGCGGATATTTGCCCTGCAAACTGTGTCTTGAGCAGCGCACGCCATACTATCTAGGTGCGCTCTTGATGGCGCTTGCGGCACTTTCGAGTTTCAAGAACTGGCAGCCTTGCGTAACACGTGGATTGCTGGCAATTGGCGGATTACTAATGCTCTACGGCATGACGCTGGCCATATTCCATGCCGGTGTTGAATGGAGCTTCTGGGCGGGCCCTACAGATTGCTCTGCGGCTGCCACCAGCATCACCACCGATGCAGGCAATTTGCTTGATGATATTAACGCCATCCATCCACCAAGCTGCGATAAAGCCGCGTTGCGGTTTCTTGGCATTTCGTTTGCAGGATGGAATGTTCCGGCGAGCTTGGTTTTGATGATCGGCGCGTTTAGGGCTTCTATTAAATAGTTGAGCGATTAGAGAAATCGTCATGTTGGTGCAGTTGGTGTGATTTTCTGAGAAGCATGGGCCCCCGCCAGTCCCTTGGGACTTAAGGGCGGGGCATATTTGGCAAAATCTACTTAAAATACACGAGCACCGGAAGCGCAAAAGAATTGCAGCAAATGCGCTGATAGGGCGGCCTCTCAAGGTTCCAGTTCGACATCCCAGTACAAATAATCCATCCAACTTTGATGCAAATGGTTCGGCGGAAACATCCGCCCATTATTGTGCAGATCATGTACATCGGGCTGATAAGCGGCTTGGCGCGGCCACATTTTGGCCTTGGCTGGCATTAACCCGCCTTTTTTCAAGTTGCACGGCGAGCACGCAGCCACAACATTTTCCCATGTCGTATGCCCGCCGCAGCAGCGCGGGATAACATGGTCAAAAGTCAAATCATCTGGTGAGCCACAGTATTGGCACTGAAACTTATCGCGCAAGAAGACATTAAAACGTGTGAACGCCGGATTGCGCGTCGGTTTGACATAGCTTTTCAGGCAAATAACAGATGGCAGCCGCATCGAAAACGATGGCGAAGACACTTCCGCATCATATTCGGCAACAATATTGACACGATCCAGGAAAACCGCCTTGATCGCGTCCTGCCAAGACCAAAGCGAAAGCGGATAATAGCTCAAGGGACGGTAGTCGGCATTCAGGACCAACGCAGGCATGGACTGTGGTGCAAATGCTATCGTCAAGGCTCACCTAAAACTGATAAGAATCTTTCACGCTATTATAGTGTAGTGCTGACATGACATGAATGTGAAGCCCAAAAAGTCAAGGTGCGGGGCTTATTGAAAATCACCTCAAAGCGGGCTCTTTGAACCCATGCCTTTAATCACGCCATAATAGGCCCAAAACAGCCGCGCCGCAGTGCCGCGATGCGGCGTCCATTGAATGGCTACTTCGTGAGTTTTTTTAGCGCTTGGCCTTGCGTCCAAACCATAAGCCATCTGTATCGCATTTTGCAGAGCGATATCACTGGACGGGAATATGTCCGGATGTCCGGCTGCAAAAAGCAGATACACTTCTGCTGTCCACGGACCAATACCGGGCAGCGCTGTCATGGCCTTAATCGCGTCATCAGCTGCGAGCGTGCATAGACCCTCAAGATCAAGCGTACCATCCAAACAAGCGCCGCTCACTATGCGCAGTGTTTTCAGTTTCGGGCGCGAGAGGCCCGCTCCAAGCAAGTTCTCATCGCCAAACCTTGCAAATTGCGCTGCATCAGTCACAGCACCCAGTGTCTCAAGTCGCGCGAAAATAGCATCGGCACTGGCCTTGGAAACCTGCTGGGAAACAATGATACTGGCCAAGCTCTCAAAACCGGGAACCGTGCGCCGAAGTGGCAGTGCGCCTGCAACAGTGGCAATTTCTCTTAGGCGGCCATCGCTGGCGACCAGCGCACTCAATGCCTCATGAATATCTTCGAGTGTCTCCAAAGTGGACATATGTTATGCCAGTTCCAATCAGAAAAACCGGTTGAGAAAAGCTTTTATAATACTCAATAATAACATCACAACAAATGAGCCAATAAGACCCGCTATAACCCCAATTTTGAAGTCCTTGATGTTGTAACCATAGTGATGGCCCAACGAAACGCCGAGGTAAAACCCTAATATGAGAATGATTTGATTCCCAATGAGGCCAAACCCGTCCACACCCAAGACGCTATTCATGGCATATGCCAAGAAGAACCCCGCCAACGCGATAGTTGTGAAAAGAAATAACTGCGTTGATATGTCAAGTTGCAGAAACATCCAAACACTCCTTAGTCAGGCGACCATATAATGTCGTATGTACGCCATAAGTGAAACGTCTATCCAGTTAGCTATCAATTAGTATCAACGGTCATTGCCTACTATTGAAGATAGCAATAGCTGCAAGAAAGTATACAAACTTATGGCGATTAAGTTAATTCCCGTACTTTTTGTTCTACTTTGGGCCACAGGTTTTATCGGCGCACGCTATGCGATGCCCTACGCGGAACCATTCTATTTTTTGCTCATACGCTTTGCCATAGCAGGATTTATGCTTGCGACATTCGCGCTGCTGACAAAACGGCAGTTCCCGGGCGGCAAAACGGCATTCCATGCAATGATAACAGGCGCGCTTATTCATGGCGCTTATTTGTCCGCAGTATTCTGGGCAATCCACAACGGGCTACCGGCAGGCATGTCGGCTTTGATTGTCGGCATTCAGCCAATCCTGACCACGCTGTTAGCGGGCGCGGTGCTAAAAGAGAAGATATTTCCACGCCATTGGTTCGGCCTCGTTTTGGGCCTCGCGGGAGTGGCGCTGGTATTATTACCCAAGCTTCATCTTGGCGCGGTTGGCATCAGTACCGCAACCATTGCAGTCTCATTTGTCGCGGTTTTTTGCGTAAGTGCCGGCACTATTTGGCAAAAGAGAACAGGTACAGCCACGGACATTGTCACGGGAACCGCATTTCAATATGCCGGCGCTTGCATTGTCACCGGCATTTTGACCATGGCATTTGAACACCAGCGGTTTGAGCAAAATGTTGAGTTGTATTTTGCACTTGGCTGGCTGGTTATAGTCCTGTCAATTGGCGCAATATTCTTGCTAATGCGGCTCATTCGGGACGGGGCAGTCAACTCAATCGCCTCACTGTTTTACCTGATACCGGCAGTCACTGCTAT
Source organism: Phyllobacterium sp. (assembly GCA_043717855.1). GTDB lineage: Bacteria > Pseudomonadota > Alphaproteobacteria > Rhizobiales > Rhizobiaceae > JANMEX01. The sequence continues at coordinate 25,634 of JAYSWX010000055.1, read as the reverse complement.
TATGGCCAACGTGCTGTTTGCTGAAGAGCTTCACGGCATTCAATATGTAGGCATGGTGCTGGTGGCAGCGGCGGTCTGGGTTTCAAACCGTCAGTTCGTAACCTTGCGCCGCGCTTCGGCATAAATATTGATCGCCGCATTTATTTCCGCACCAACGATAAAAATGGCCGCCAAAATATAGAGGAAAACCAGCGCAATCACGATCGATGCCAGACCCGCATAGGTCGAAAGATAGTTGGCAAATCGTTCAAGGTAGGTGGCAAAGATTGCCGCACTTACCACCCACGCCACCAGCGTTAGGAATATACCCGGCAATATCAACACAAAGGGACGTTTGCCGTCGGGTAGCCATGTATGAACAGCAATAAGACCGCCTACAAGCACGACGATGGCAATGAGATAACGCCACACACCGATTGACCCTGAATAATCCGCTACCCATGGAACCCACCGCTCGGCGATTTTGAGCGCCAATGGTGCAAGCACCAACAGTAGACTTATCGCCGCCATACCGACAGCGGCGACGAACACAAAGGCAAGACTCTGTGTGCGCCGGTAAATCAGCGAGCGCGATTCCCGTTCTCGGTACGCTCTGTTGAGAGCTACCCGCAGTGCCTCAATACCACTGGCCGCAAAATAGGCGGCAGCAACAATTGAAATCGTCAGCAGCCCGCCGCGTTGCACGGTAAGAACGCTTTGCACTTCGGCCGCTATCGGGGCTGCAATGCGCTGAGGCCATGTATCAAATATCAAATGCACAGCGGTGTCTGAAAAGGCGCTGGCACCCAGAAAACTCGCCATAGTTCCTGCGAAAATCAAAAACGGGAATAGCGCCATCAGCGACGAAAGCGCGACATGGCTCGCCATCGCCCACCCGTCATCATCATTGTAATGGGTCAGTGCGTCAAAAAGGATGCGTTTGAAGACGACGAATGATCGAAGCATATGTAAGCCTGCGTTGCGCATGAGTTCTGGATATGGGAAGTCTAAGTATGGTTTGGCAAGCGATTTGGGTAATATTTAGCGATGACTAACAAAAAAACCATCCTGATAACCGGATGCTCCTCAGGTATCGGGGCGTTTTGTGCCCGCGCTCTGGCTGACGACGGCTGGCGCGTACTGGCGACCGCTCGTAAAGCGGAAGACATTGAACGGTTGAAAGCCGATGGTTTTGAGACATTCTTTCTCGATTATCGTGATCCTGTATCGATCAAGAAACTGGTTGACGACGTTTTGGCGCTGACTGGCGGCACGCTTGATGCACTTTTTAACAATGGCGGTTATGCCCAGCCCGGCGCGGTCGAAGATTTGCCGATGGATGCGCTTCGTGAACAATTTGAGACCAACTTCTTCGGTTGGCATGATTTAACGAGGCGGCTCGTACCCGTCATGCGCAGACAAGGCCATGGCCGCATCGTGTTTAACTCCTCAATCCTTGGATTGGTTCCGCAAAAATGGCGCGGCGCTTACAATGCGTCAAAACATGCTGTTGAAGGATTGATGACCACCATGCGCATGGAGCTGACTGGAACAGGTATAGAGGTTTCGCTGATTGAGCCGGGCGCCATTGAATCCAAGATTGCTGTGAATGCAGCCGCGATGGCCGATAAATATTTGGATATTGCAAACTCGCCGCACCGCGCTTCATACGAGACGCGGATCGGCTTCTTGCGGGCCGGAGGGTCGAAAGCCGCAACCAAACTCGGTCCCGATGCTGTTTACAAAGTATTGAAACAGGCACTCCTTTCCCCCTCGCCGCAGCCGCACTATATCGTGACAAAGCCGGCAAAAATCGGCGTATTCTTAAAACGCATTTTGCCTGCAAAATGGCTTTACGCCATCATGTCGAAATATTCGTAAACTGAAGAGTGAATTAGGAAATGACTATGGCACTTTTATTCAAGGTCTTGGCCTTTATCGTTATGCTTGGCGTTGCGGCAGCGCTTTTTGCCGGACTACGCAATATGATGAAAAACGGTTCGGCCAACTATTCCAATCAGATGATGCAAATGCGCGTGCTTTTACAAGCAATAGCCATTGTTCTGTTGGTTGCTGCCGTTTACTTTAGCCGGAGATAAATAGTGGTCACCCTTAACAAAATTTATACCCGAACCGGCGACAATGGAACCACAGGATTAGTGGGCCAAGAACGCCGCCTCAAATGCGACCTGCGCATTGATGCCTATGGCACGGTGGATGAGACCAATGCCGCAATTGGCCTGGCGCGTATCCACACTCTGAGCGCTCATCCACAGATCGACACAATGCTGTTTCGTTTCCAAAATGATCTGTTTGACCTTGGTGCGGATCTGGCAACACCCCATACAAAAGAGCCACAAAAATACGAGCCGCTGCGCATAGTTGCAAGCCAAGTTAAACACGTTGAAAATGCAATTGACGAGGTGAACGCAAGTCTTGCACCGCTAAAATCATTCGTGCTGCCCGGCGGCTCGCCTGCGTCTGCGGCGCTCCATCTGGCCCGCACAATTGCCCGCCGTGCCGAGCGATTGGTGGTGGAGCTTGCCGAATTCTCCGGTGAAACCGTAAATCCGGAAGCGCTGAAATATCTTAACCGCCTGTCAGATTTTCTCTTCGTCGCCTCCCGCGCTGTCAATGACAATGGTGCAAAAGACGTGCTATGGGTTCCCGGCGCCAACAGGTAATCAGGGCCATATAAATGTTCATTCCGCTGTATGATTCAAATCGGTTGCGCTACATTAAGCACCAATATGTCACTTACGGCTTAATCCTCTTAAACATCCTGGTGTTCTTTTTCACATCCGTTGGCGTGACTGAAACCGTCGCAGACGCCGATGTCTTAGGACTGGGCTATATTGCGGCCGTGGCGCATGACTATGCCTATCTAGCACCCGAAGACTATATGATCCCGCAAAACTGGACGTATATTACCTACGCGTTTCTCCATGCCGATGTTTTTCACATTGGCGGCAATATGTTGTTCCTCTGGGTGTTCGGCGATAATGTCGAAGATGCGCTTGGCCATTTTCGCTTTTTGATATTCTATCTGGCCTGTGCCGTCGCTGGTGCATTTTTTCATGGTATAATCGTGCCAGATAGTGAAGTGCCGCTGATTGGCGCATCGGGTGCCATTGCGGGCGTCATCGCCGCCTACCTCTTATTGACCCCGCGCGTTAAATTATGGGTACTCGCATTTATGTGGTTTCCGTTACGAATTCCGGCCTACATTCCGCTTGTTTTATGGATTGGTTTTCAGTTCGTGATGCTTCGCACCCAAACACAAGATGAGATATCATGGCCGTGCCATGTTGGCGGCATCGTGGCTGGTGCTATCCTCGTGGTGCTGATGCGGCGCAAAGGTGTGCCACTGTTCGATAAGGATCACTTCGAGGACATTGTAGACGCCAATCCAACTGTCATTATTTCTACTCCCGTCATCGTGGAGCCAGTGGCCATCTCAAAGTGGGGGCGTTCAGATTAGAGTCGGAATAAATATTGACGTAAACGTCAATATAATCCAAACAACAACTTTGTGCTGGACAAATTGGTTTGCTGGTCTTGCGCAAAGTTTGTGTATGGAAATTTGATTTCTCGACAAAAAATTTGGCCGATTATGTCGGCTTTTGGCTATCGAACTAACACACCAAGTCGTATTCCGGCGTTTATACCCATCAGGAAAGGTTCTCTGCAATGAAAATCATCGTGCCCGTCAAACGGGTTGTAGATTACAATGTCAAAATCCGCGTCAAGGCCGATGGGTCGGGCGTTGATTTGGCTAATGTCAAAATGTCGATGAACCCGTTTGACGAAATTTCTATCGAAGAAGCCATACGTCTGAAAGAGGCTGGCAAGGCCGATGAGATCATCGCCGTTTCCGTTGGCCCGCAGCAGGCGCAAGAAACCATCCGTACCGCCCTTGCCATGGGCGCGGACAGGGGCATCCTCGTTAAAACCGATGATTTAGTTGAGCCGCTTGCCGTCGCCAAGATTTTGAAAGGCATCGTCGAAGCCGAAGGCGCAACGCTGGTTATCTGCGGCAAGCAGGCTATCGACGATGACAACAACCAGACCGGCCAGATGCTGGCGGCGCTGCTGGGTTGGAGCCAAGGCACGTTTGCTTCCAAGGTTACGCCTGAGGGAGACAAGATTGCGGTCACCCGCGAAGTGGATGGCGGCTTGCAAACCGTTGAATTGAAAATGCCGGCGGTAATCACCACCGATCTTCGCCTCAACCAGCCACGCTATGCGTCCTTGCCAAATATCATGAAGGCCAAGAAAAAGCCACTCGATGAAAAGACCCCTGCAGATTATGGCGTGTCGACTGCGCCGCGCCTCAAGGTCATCACAACGGTAGAACCGGGCGGCCGCAAAGCGGGCGTGAAGGTCAAAACCGTAGCCGAACTGATCGACAAATTGAAAAACGAAGCCGGTGTGCTGAATTAAATTTTGGAAGGATATATTCTATGGCCATTCTTCTCGTTGCCGAGCATGATAACGCTCACCTCTCAGACCAGACAAACAAGGCGCTGACCGCCGCTGCTAATATGGGCGGCGACGTTCATGTGCTGGTCGCGGGCAAAGGCTGTAAGGCCGTTGCTGATGCCGCTGCCAAGCTCACAGGCGTGAAGAAAGTGCTGCTGGCAGATGATGCCAGCCTTGAGCATCGCCTTGCCGAGCCAATGGCCGCATTATTGGTTTCGCTGGCAGCAAATTACGATGCCATAGTTGCCGCCGCCACCACCATGGGCAAAAATGTGCTGCCCCGCGTGGCCGCGCTGCTTGACGTTATGCAGCTCTCTGACGTGATTGAAATCATAAACGGCGATACATTCAAGCGCCCGATCTATGCTGGAAATGCCATTCAAACCGTGCAATCGAGCGACAAGATCAAAATCGTCACCGTGCGCACCGCGACGTTTGCTTCCGCTGGCACTGGCGGTTCAGCATCCGTTGAATCCATCAGCGCGGCAGCCGATCCCGCGCTCTCCACGTTCACCAGCGCAGCGCTGTCTGGCGGCGACCGTCCGGAACTGACATCTGCCAAGATCATCATCTCCGGCGGGCGGGCATTGGGCTCCAACGACAAGTTCATGGAAGTTATCCTGCCCGTAGCCGATAAGCTCAATGCCGCAGTCGGTGCCTCCCGCGCAGCTGTCGATGCAGGCTACGCCCCGAACGATTGGCAAGTGGGCCAAACTGGCAAAGTTGTTGCGCCTGATCTTTATATCGCGGTCGGCATTTCCGGCGCCATCCAGCATTTGGCGGGCATGAAAGATTCCAAAATCATCGTCGCCATCAACAAGGATGAAGAGGCCCCGATTTTCCAAGTCGCGGACTACGGCATCGTAGGTGATCTGTTTGAAATCCTGCCACAGCTCGAAAAAGCGCTTTGATAATAGGCAATTGTTCAGCGGGACACGCTTCCCGCTGAACGTCCGTCCGCAGCACCAGATGCGCCCTAATGCCTCACTGCGTTAGTCTATGCCAACGCCATTGCACTCAACACGGGCTGGACGAGCGCCGAATTGACCTTTATCACTCAGCTCCAACAAATTATTTGCAGGAGTAGGCTCGTGTCAGACATTAAAACAGTCGGCGTTATTGGCGCAGGTCAAATGGGCAGCGGCATCGCTCACGTCAGCGCACTGGCGGGCTTTGATGTTTTCATTTATGACACTGCCCAAGACCGCATTGAAAAAGGCATCGCCACCATCGGCGCGAACCTGACGCGCGGCGTCTCATCCGGCAAAATCACCGAGGAAGCCAGAGAAAAGGCGCTCGGTCACATCAAGGCGGCGGCTTCCGTGCAAGACCTGTCACAGTGCGATATGGTGATAGAAGCTGCCACCGAAGACGAAAGCATCAAGAAGAAAATCTTCAACCAAGTCAGTGCCGTGCTTCGCCCCGATGCGATTTTGGCAACGAACACCTCATCCATTTCCATCACGCGCCTTGCTGCAGCAACAGACCGCCCCGAAAAATTCATCGGCATTCATTTTATGAACCCCGTGCCCGTGATGAAACTTGTGGAACTTGTGCGCGGCATCGCCACTGACGAGCCGACATTTAAGTCCGCCAAGACATTCATCACCGCGCTGGATAAAACCATCACAGTCGCCGAAGATTTCCCCGCCTTCATCGTCAACCGCATACTGCTGCCGATGATTAACGAGGCGATTTACACGTTGTACGAAGGTGTGGGCTCAGTGGAAGCCATCGATACCGCGATGAAGCTCGGTGCGAACCACCCGATGGGCCCATTACAACTGGCAGATTTTATTGGACTGGATACATGTCTTTCCATCATGCAAGTGCTGCACGATGGCCTCGCCGATTCCAAATATCGCCCCTGCCCGCTGTTGGTAAAATACGTCGAAGCCGGCTGGCTGGGCCGCAAAGTTGGTAGAGGGTTCTACGATTATCGCGGCGAGCATCCGGTTCCGACGCGGTAGATTCGGAGCTTAAAATGATGGAATACGAAAGCTGCGACAATGTCTTTGATGCCATCGCCGACACGCCAGAAGAGGCAGCAAACCTGACCGCCCGCTCTGATATTATGGACAAACTCGTTGAAATCATCAAGGCAGGCGGATGGACCCAAGCCGAAGCCGCCAAGCGCTGCCACGTCACCCAGCCCCGCATGAACGACCTGCTGCGCGGGCGCATTTCCAAATTCTCGCTGGGTGCCCTCATCAATATTGCTTCGGCTTTGGGGCAGAAGGTGCATGTTGAGTTGGAGGCGGCGTGGTATGGTCACCGCCCAACGAGGGCAATGTGAGGTGCTCAGTCGTTTGTTGGACTGTCAGCTGAAATTACCAAGATTGTCATGGCGTCCCATATTCAGAAATAACATACGCAATCAATGTACGAGTTGCTGGCGAAGGATGATTATCAAAGTTTTTCAGCTTTTGCGCGACCCTACGAGAAAGCGGTCCCGCCAAGTAAAGCGCAGAAACAGCTACACTTACCAATTCTGATTTGTTTGAGTGAAGGAGCCGCTCAATATAGGCCGTATCATCCACCTCAATCGATAAATCCGCTATGTCGCCACTCATTTTATCTGCAACTGACCAGCGCATTTTGTCCGAGAGCAGATACTCAGTCATAGCTTCCAAACGCGTCGCTGGACTTTTCATAATCAACCTAATGCCAGCAAAAAAACTACCCCTCCAGCCCGCACGCCTTAATCAGTACCTTTGGTGCCAAATTTCGCCAGGCATTCAGCATCGCTGCATAAACCGGCTCATCGGTGGCATCCGCCAGAAAAACTTCTGTCCAGCCGAGCTTGCCCCAACTTCCGGCGACAATGCTGAACATATCCGGCTCGGCGGCTATTGCCGCAGCTTGCTGCTCTTGGTTCAGGTTAATGATGCCCATGCGCGGGTTTTTGATTGAGGCAAAAATCTTGCCGCGCAGCCGGAAGTCCGGCTTGTCAAAATGTGATTTTTCTTCCGCTTCCGGCAGCGAAAGTGCGATGCGCCGGAAATCTTCTTCGTTCATGTGCCTGATGCCGATACTGCTGTGTCGATAAGTTTTTTAGCGTCCGCGCCGCCCCATGCCGCTGGACCATTCATAGCCGACAGCAAACACCCATCAGGACCAATTAGCAAGGAAACCGGCAGGCCAAGCGCCAAACCCTCGCGCTTTAAGCTGTTAAACAGCCCCATTGTCGGGTCGCCGTATGATTTTAGGCTCTTAATACCGATTTGCTCCAAAAAAATCTTGGCCTTTTCCGCGCCATCATTATCGACGTTTACCGCCACAACCTCAAACTTATCACTGCCCGATTGCGCTTGCAGCGCATCCAAGGCCGGCATCTCGGCGCGGCAGGGCACACACCAAGTGGCCCAGAGGTTCAGCAAAACTGTTTTGCCTTTTAAGGCTGCCAGCGACATCGGCTTGGCATCACCATCGTTAAAGGCGAGCGCGGAAAATTGCTTTGGCACAGAGGCGGGCCGCATGGCCGCCACATCACCTTGCGCGGCGGCGTCAAGCTTTGCCTTTTTCGCATCACTCAGCGCACATTCAGCTACATCGGCAGAAGCCAGCGATGTTTCCTTGCCAGAAGGCGCTTCCTTCACGTATATCGCGATGGCTCCAACCAAAACGCCCGCCAATGCTGCGATGCCAACTATTTTATACGGACTAACAGATGCGCGTTCGGTCAAATTTCTAACTCCATAAGTGGACTGTTATCATGTCGGATACAAAAAGCAGCAATGAAATGTGGGGCGGACGTTTCGCCGCCGGGCCATCAGCCATTATGGAAGAAATCAACGCCTCCATCGGCTTTGATAAAAAGCTCTATGCCCAAGATATTTCCGGCTCCATCGCCCACTCCCAAATGCTCGCCCATCAAGGCATTATCGATAAAGATGACCAGAAAAAGATAGAGGCCGGTCTTCAACAAGTGTTGAACGAGATTGAGAGCGGCAAGTTTGAATTTTCCCGTGCCCGCGAAGACATTCACATGAATGTTGAGGCGCGCCTTGCTGAAATCATCGGCACTGCCGCAGGCCGCCTCCACACCGCCCGCTCGCGCAACGACCAAGTGGCGTTGGATTTCAGGCTCTGGGTCAAACAGGAAGCAGGCAAATGTGCATCATCACTGAAAGCGCTCATTTCAACCTTGCTCGCCAAGGCGGAAATCCATGCAGCTTCCGTCATGCCCGGCTTCACCCATTTGCAAAGCGCCCAGCCCGTCACGTTCGGCCACCATCTCATGGCTTATGTGGAAATGTTTGGCCGCGATCTATCACGTTTCCGCGATGCCATCGAGCGCATGGACGAATCCCCCATCGGCGCGGCGGCGCTGGCGGGAACCGGCTTTCCGATTAATCGCCACATGACAGCCACAGCGCTCGGCTTTCGCGAGCCCACGCGCAACTCCATTGATACGGTTGCGGACCGCGACTATGCGCTGGAGTTTCTCGCCGCCTCGTCAATCTGCGCCATCCACCTTTCGCGCTTTGCCGAAGAGATCGTCATCTGGTCCACGCCTCAGTTTAACTTCGTGCGCCTGTCTGATAGTTTTTCTACCGGCTCCTCCATCATGCCGCAAAAGAAAAATCCGGATGCCGCCGAGCTCGTGCGAGCCAAGACAGGCCGCATCAATGGCCATCTCGTTGCGCTTCTAACTGTCATGAAAGGCCTGCCATTGGCCTATTCCAAAGACATGCAGGAAGACAAGGAAGCCGTGTTCGACGCCGCCGAAACGCTGGAATTGTGCTTGGCGGCCATGACAGGTATGGTCGGCGACATGACCATCAACACCGCCCAAATGAAAAGCGCCGCAGGTTCCGGCTTCTCCATCGCCACAGATTTAGCCGACTGGCTGGTGCGGGAACTCAATATGCCATTTCGTGAAGCGCACCATGTCACGGGCCGTGCGGTGGCTTTGGCTGAGTCCAAAAAGTGCGGCTTGGAAAAGCTGTCACTGGTCGATTTGCAAACCGTCAATCCCGGCATCACCACAGAAGTTTTTTCTGTGCTCAGCGTCGATAAATCGGTGCGCAGCCGCACATCCTTTGGCGGCACAGCGCCCGCGCAAGTGAAGAAGCAGATCACCTATTGGAAAAAACGGCTGGTGAAGGCATAATCGCCAAAAGCGCCGCCCCCTTAATTAAACTTGGAATTCATATGACCAGATTAGTTGCCCTGACTTTGATTGCCACTTCGTTAATGACATTAAGCGCATGTGGGCGACGCGGTGCATTGGAGGCCCCGTCTGCCATTGGCAACGCGCCCAAAGAGGCGGCCCAGCCAGATGCGCCCAAAGACGATAAACCTTTCATCCTCGACGGCCTCATCAAATAATTTTGACTTAAAGCACAGGCATTCCCGTGAACCATTTTGACTATAAAGACGGCGCTCTGTTTGCCGAAGATGTGGCCGTTGCTGAAATCGCGGCCAAAGTTGGTACGCCGTTTTACTGCTACTCAACCGCCACGCTAACCCGCCATTTTCGCGTCTTCTCCGAAGGCCTCAAGGGAGTGGACCATTTGGTCTGCTACGCCATGAAGGCAAACTCCAACCAAGCGGTGCTGAAAACCCTCGCCGCACTTGGCGCTGGGGCTGATGTCGTGTCCGAAGGCGAACTGCGCCGCGCACTGGCCGCTGGCATTCCCGCTTCCAAAATCGTCTTTTCCGGCGTTGGCAAAACCGCACGCGAGATGGACTTTGCGCTCGCCGCTGGCATCCATTGCTTCAATGTCGAATCGCGCCCTGAATTGGAGCAACTCTCAGCCCGTGCGATAATCGCTGGTAAAATCGCGCCCGTTTCCATCCGCATCAATCCGGAAGTCGATGCCCGCAGCCACAAGAAAATCTCGACAGGCACCAAGGAAAACAAGTTCGGCATACCATACGAAGAGGCCGATCAGGCTTACGCCCGCGCTGCAGAATTGCCAAACCTCAAGACCGTCGGTATCGACATGCACATTGGCAGCCAGATCATTGATTTGGAGCCATTCGACGAAGCCATCAAACGCCTTGCCGAACTGGCGATGTCGCTGAAAGCCGCTGGCCACCCCATTAGCCATATTGATCTTGGTGGCGGTTTGGGCATTCCCTACCGCGCCGACAATACCCCGCCGCCGCTACCGGAAGCCTATGGCAATATCGTGCGCAAATATACCGCCAACCTTGGCCTCAAAGTGCTGGTAGAACCCGGTCGCCTGATTGTTGGCAATGCCGGAATCCTCGTCACCAGCGTGATTTATGTCAAAGGCGGCGACCATAAGAATTTCGTTATTGTCGATGCCGCGATGAACGACCTCATCCGCCCCACGCTATATGAGGCCTATCACGATATTCGCCCCGTCCAAGAAGCTGACGTTAACACCCCGCGCATCACAGCGGATGTTGTCGGTCCCGTCTGCGAAACAGGCGATTATCTCGCGCTAGACCGCGAAATGCCGCTGCCACAAGCGGGCGATTTGCTATCTGTTGGTTCGGCAGGAGCCTATGGTGCAGTGCAGGCCGGAACCTACAACACGCGGCTTTTAGTGCCCGAAGTGCTGGTAAATGGCACAGAGTTTCACGTTATTCGTCCACGCACGAGCTATGACGAGCTGATAGGTTTGGATTCTGTGCCGCAATGGCTCGCTTAAATTCATTTATCACAATTGCTTGTGCCGCCTCGCCTTCGCCATGAACCATGCTATGTTATGATTCATGGAGATAGACGAAGATAAAGCCACTAGCGTACCAAGCCTGACAGGAACTAGGCTAACCACAGCGATTTCAATCGCCGTGGAACGGTTATGGCCGCTTATCCTGCCAGCGTTATTTGTCGTCGCTGCGTTCTCAATCGTCTCTTGGTTTGGCGTTTTCCGAAGCCTTGAACTCTACCCGCGCATCGCCATCGGGGCCGTTTTGGCGCTGGCATTTATCGCGTGCCTGTCGCCGCTACGGCTATTTCGCAATCCAACCAATCTCGATGTTGAACAGCGAATAGAGGCCGCCAACCATCTTTCCCACCAAGCGCTATCGGTGCAGACGGATCGTCCCGTGGGTGCAGAAACGGATGTCTCAGTTGCCCTGTGGCAAGAGCATCAGCGCCGTATGGCCGCCAAACTCAACGATGTGCACCCCGATCACCCGCGACCGCAAGTGCACGAACGCGATACCTATGGTTTGCGGGCGCTGCCAGCACTTGGCCTGTTCGTCGCGTTTGCATTTTCGCTCGGCGGACATGGTGGCGCACTCACCGATATTTTGCATGGGCCCGCTGCGATCCCGCCGCTGCCACCACGCATTGATGCCTGGATAACGCCGCCGCGCTACACGGGCCGCGCACCAATTTTCTTGAGCATGACCGCGCCCGCAACGCCATTAAACGTGCCGGAAAATTCAGAATTCACAGTCCGCGTGGCTGGCAATACGCAAGCTCCCTACAGCCTGACAGGCGGCATTGTCACGCCCGTAATTAAAACTATGGAAGGCAACGAGGCGGCGCAAGCAGCTATATCGCCCAACCAGGTGCTTAGTGCCAAATTGGCAATTGATGGCGCGATCACGCTGAACAGCGGTGATACAAAAATAGCGTCTTGGGCGTTCACAATTATCAAAGACTTAGCGCCAACCATTGAATTTACCGGCGATCCAACAGTCGCCAGTAATGGCACGCTGACACTGCCCTATGCCGTTAAGGACGATTATGGGGTCACCTTGGCGAAGGCACAATTTGTCTTGCAAGCCGCGCCTAATGCCAAGCCACTGTTTGCACTCGATGACGTGGCGCTTTCTATGCCGCGCCGTGGTAGCACAGACGGCAAGGCTAAAACCGCGAAAGATTTGACCGCCAGCCCGCTGGCAGGCAACCAGTTCCAAATTATGCTCACGACAAAAGATGCAGCTGGCCACGAAGCAAAGAGTACCATCAAAACGATCACCCTGCCGGAATATTATCTCGCCTCGCCGCTGGCCAAAGCATTGCAGGAAGACCGCCAGACATTGGCCGCCGATGCCACAGCTCAAACAAACGTGCTGGATTTTCTTGATGCCTTAATGATTCGCCCGGAAGAAACCATCAACAACGCGAGCCACTTTCTCGGTATTAATAGTGCCCGCGAGCGGCTCAATCTGGCAAAAACCGATGATGAATTGCGCGAAGTCGTGGCCTATTTGTGGGACATAGCCAAAGCCATCGATAAAAGCTCGCTGTCCGATGCCGAGCGCCGCCTGAAGCAAGCGCAGGACAAACTCGCAGAAGCGCTGGAAAAAGGCGCCAGCGACGAGGAAATCACCAAGCTGATGCAAGACCTGCGTTCAGCCATGAATGACTACATGAAGCAACTTGCAGAGGACGCCAAGAAAAATCCCTCCACCGCCAAAAATGACCCGAACGCTAAAGAGTTACGCTCATCCGATCTTGAAAAAATGCTTAACAAGCTCGAAGACCTCGCCAAGCAGGGCGCCAAGGATCAAGCTAAAGAATTGCTATCGCAACTTAATGACATGATGAATAATTTGCAGGCGCAGAATGGCCAAGGCAAGGACGGACAGGGCGGGTCCGAAATGGACCAAAAGCTGAACGAGCTTGGCAAATTGCTACAAGACCAGCAAAAGTTACAGCAGGACACTTTCAAGCAAGACCGTGAAAGCCAAAATGGCGGTCCCAAAGAAGATCAAGGTGACCAAGGTCAAGATGGTCAGCAACCGGGGCAAAAAGGCGATGGTGGCCAAGGTTCTGAAAAGAATGGGTCGCAGGGCCAAGGCAGCAAACCCGGCCAAAGCGATAATGGTGGCTCTGGCGGGCTGCAACAGCGCCAAAACGGGCTGGGCGAGCGCCTTCAAGGCATGATGGATGGCCTTAAAGGGCTCGGCTTGGACCCCGGCAAGGAATTTTCTGACGCCGGCAAAGCTATGGGGCGCGCAGGTAAAAACTTAGGCGAAGGCAAGTCCGGCGATGCTGTTGGCGATCAAGCTGACGCGCTCGACGCACTGCGCAAAGGCGCGGCGGGCCTGATGAACCAAATGAAGCAGGCGATGGGCGACAAAGGTGGCGGCCAACAACCCGGCGGCAAAAAGTCCGGTGGCGACACAGACCCCCTCGGACGGCCGCGTCAATCAAACGGACCGGACATGGGCCAAGCGACAAAAGTACCGGACGAAATCGACGTGCAGCGCGCCCGCGAAATTTTGGAAGCTATCCGCAAACGGTTGAGTGATTCGCTCAGCCCTGAAATTGAGCGCAGCTATTTGGAGCGCTTGTTGAACTTCGATTGACGCGATCTTGAGTGATCTGTTTCGACTTAAATACTAAAACACATCCTTGCGGGCGCGAATCTCAGCGAACACTTGCCCATCGCTGGCATCTTCCATTTTGAGGTTGGCACGGATAGCGGCATCGCTTGCGCGAAGAAATGGATTGGTCGCTTTTTCAAGCCCGATAGTCGTCGGCAATGTCGGCAAGTTGCGGGCGCGCAAGCCTTCTATTTCCATGGCGCGCACCACTAAGGCTTCGTTGGTCGGGTCTATCGTCAGCGCAAATTTGGCGTTGGAAAGCGTATATTCATGGCCGCAATAGACAATCGTATCATCCGGCAGCGCCATTAACTTGGACAAAGAACCCCACATTTGCGCCGGTGTGCCTTCGAGCAAGCGCCCGCAACCGAGCGCAAATAAAGTATCAGCCGCAAACAGCAATTTCTCGGAGGCAATATGCAGCGAAACGCCGCCGAGCGTATGGCCGGGGCAATCAATCACATCCACGCGGTAGCCCCCAAATTCAAAATGGTCGCCGCCTTTCACCATAAGGTCTATCCCCGGAATTTTATTCGCTTCAGCTTCCGGCCCGATGATCTCCAACTGGTAACGCGCCTTCAAATCTAAGTTAGCTTCCACATGGTCAACATGCCAATGCGTGGTCAATATGTGTGTAAGGTTCCAGCCGCGCGTTTCCAGAACTGCCAAAATCGGCCCCAACTCCGGCGCATCAATCGTTGCCGTCTGGCCAGTCTTATCATCATGAATAAGAACGCCAAAATTATCAGAGCGGCACGGGAATTGTTCAATGTGAAGCATAATCAAAGACCTTTGTTGCCCTTCATATAGGGTCAATGAAGTGAAATATAAACAGTGAAACGCGACACGCATTGCATTCCTGCCAATCCCTCACTAGCTTCGTGCTATGCACGCAGACATCGTCGAACTACGCGAATTTTACAGCTCCACGCTCGGCCACCTTGCCGAGCAGTCGATTGGCGCGGCGTTAAAACCGGTTTGGCCGCAAATTCCAAGCGAGCGGCTGGTTGGCCTTGGCTATGCCCTGCCATGGCTTGATCTGCTCTGCCAAGGCACAGAACGCACATTTGCGTTCATGCCCGCAGGCATGGGAGCCACGTCTTGGCCGCACGGCCTGCCTTCTCGTACGGCGCTGGTGTTCGATGAGGAATTGCCGCTGCCCGACAGTTCAGTTGACCGCATTCTGCTGGTCCATGCGCTGGAACATGCTGAAGACCCTCGCGAAACTTTGAAAGAAATGTGGCGCGTGCTGGCGCCGGGCGGCAGACTTGTTATCGTTGTGCCAAACCGGCGCGGCGTCTGGGCGCGGTTTGAATCCACGCCGTTTGGCAGCGGCCGCCCCTATAGTAAGGGCCAGCTCGGCCGCCTGTTAAAGGAAGCAAGTTTCACACCTGCCGTCTGGAACGACGCACTGCTATTCCCGCCCTCGCACCGTCGCAGCGTGATGAAAGCCACGCATTGGCTGGAATATGTCGGACGGAAGTTCGCCATACCCTTCGCAGGCGTTCACATCGTTGAGGCGCAGAAGCGGCTCTATCAAGGTGTACCTGTCACATCCCGCGCATCGCGCCGTGTGTTTATGCCTGTGCTTGCCCCGCAAGGCTTCGGGCGGGAAAAACTTGATTGATTATTTGCGCAGCAAAAACACGGCTTGCTGACCAAAGAAATTCCAAAAAGAGCGCGGCAGATTAACACCCAATCTCTCGCCCTTGCGGTTGAGTACCGCAGCATTATCAATCTTTGCGCCAACGTCATCACAAAGTGTCATGAAGTCATCTATCGTGCAGAAGTGAATGTTCGGCGTGTCATACCACGTATATGGCAAGTCCTTGGTTACAGGCATCCGCCCGCGAATAAGCAGCGATAGGCGCACGCGCCAATGGCCAAAATTAGGGATTGAGATGATCGCGTATCTGCCAATACGCAGTAAATGCTCCAGCACTTCGCGCGGGTTGCGCGTGGCTTGCAGCGTTTGGCTCAAGATCACATAGTCAAAACCCTTATCGGGATAGTAAACAAGATCACTATCCGCATCGCCCTGAATAACCGATAAGCCGCGTGACACACATTCATTCACACCTGCTTGCGAAAGCTCAACCCCGCGTCCATCAACAGCGCGCGTATTTTGCAGTAGGGCCATCAATTCACCGTCGCCGCAGCCGACATCCAGCACTTTCGCGCCCTTTTCAACAAGCCCGGCAATCACAGCAAAATCTATCCGGCTGGCAGCAATCGTGCTCATGAGACTAATCCTCTGGCCCGCGCTGCAGAGGCGATGAAGCCGCCAACAGCAGAAAACATCACGGGCTCATCCAACAAGAACGCATCGTGGCCTTTGTCGGTCTCAACTTCGACGAAGGAAACCGATGCCCCTGCTGCATTCAGTGCATGAACAATCGAGCGGCTTTCGGCTGTGGGAAACAGCCAATCGCTGGTGAATGACACCAAGCAAAAGCGCGTTTTCGTGCCTTTAAATGCATTGGCCAAAACGCCGCCATGCTCTGCTGCAAGATCGAAATAATCCATCGCGCGGGTCATGTAGAGATAGGAATTGGCATCAAACCGATCAACAAAACTTGACCCTTGATGGCGTAAATAGCTCTCGATCTGGAAATCCGCATCAAAGCCAAAGCCAACATTCTCGCGGTCCTGCAAGTTGCGTCCAAACTTGCGATGCAGCGCCACTTCCGACAAATAGGTGATGTGCGCTGCCATACGGGCAACTGCCAAACCTTTGGCGGGAGCTAAGCTTTCAGCCAAATAATTTCCGCCGCGCCAATCAGGATCCGCCATAACAGCTTGGCGGCCCACTTCGTGAAACGCGATATTTTGCGAAGAGTGCCGCGCTCCCGTGGCAATTGGCAACGCCGCAAACACGCGGGTTGGATAGGCCGCCGCCCATTGCAGCACCTGCATCCCGCCCATCGAGCCGCCCATCACGAGGAAGAGTTGGTCTATGCCAAAAGTATCAACCAGCATGGCCTGCGCGCGCACCATGTCGGCGATGGTAATGATCGGCAGGTCCAGCGCCCATGCGTGGCCCGTAGCGGCGTTGGCAGATGCAGGCCCGGTTGACCCCATGCAGCCGCCGATCACATTGGCGCAAATGATAAAATAGCGATCAACATCAACAATCTTGCCGGACCCTATCATCGATTCCCACCAGCCGGGCTTGCCCGTCACGGGGTTCACATTGGCGACATGCTGGTCGCCTGTCAGCGCATGGCAAACCAAAATCGCATTACTCTTGTCAGCATTCAGCGTGCCATAAGTTTGGTAAGCGATTTGAAACGGCGCCAAATTTATGCCTGCATCAAGATGCAGGGGCTTGTCAGTCCCGAATTTCAGGACTTGACCGGTTGGATCATCAGTTTCCCTGAAACGCGCCGTTTTCACGGCCGTTTTTACGGGTGGCTTTAACGCCATTTGCGGGCTCTCCCTCAAGAAGTATTTCGAAGACGCTTTTTGCATGTCGCGCGGCAAAGTCAATGTATCGTTTAATAGCGCAAGTGCTTGGCTTCCTCAAAAGTTCCCGTTGTCACGCGTTACGCATCACCGGTGACAACGCCGACATACGGCAGCTCGCGGAAGGCGTGGGCGACATCCATGCCGTAGCCTACCACGAAATAATCAGGGCAATCGAACCCGACATATTCGGCGTTTAAATCCATAATCTGGCGACGCACACTTTTATCTAACAGGACGGCGACAGACACAGATTTAGCGCCGCGAGACATCATCAGGTCGCGGGTGAACTTCAGCGTTTTGCCAGATTCCAAAATGTCGTCGATTAATAGAACATCGCGGCCATCGACTTGGCTGTCAATATCGCGCAGCACCTTAACATCGCCAGATACAGTACCTGCGCCATAACTTGAAACAGTGATGAACTCGACTTCCGGTGACAGGCCTGCATCATGCATGGCGCGGATGAGGTCTGCGGCGAAAACGAATGAACCTTTGAGAATGGCAATAACGAGCAGGTCTTTGTAGTCGTGACGGGCAATGTCTTTTGCCAGTTCAAGATTACGGGTCGCAATCTGGCTCGCACTAAAAAGCACATCAATAGTCTTGCCGCGCACAACTGCCATGTCCCATCCCCCTACTCTGAGGACATGTCAATACAGGAGCACGTGTCCGCCGGAAACCCAAAAAACAACAAAAGCAGCAAGCAGCGTGAAAAACATGAAGGCAGGTGTCAGCCGATCGGGGTGGCTGGTCGCCTTATCGCCATCGCCGCGAAGGAGAGATAATTGATCCAGTCGGCTTGCATTCGGTCCGGTAGATGCTGGCGTTTCCGATGGAGTCATTGCCGATGATGTAAACTTGGCTATCGTGTCGCGCGAAATGGTCTCAAACTCGGCGTCAATGATATTGCTACCGGCAAAAATGCCAGCGGCCAACAGCGGTTCGCCCGCGCTTGCAGCCCAATTCGGCGCAGCCATCATTCCGGCCCTTTTCTCTATCGTTAGTGATGGGTAAACGGGAATGGTTAAATTTTGCCGAACGCACCAGTGATTCGGTTTTGGGAGAAAAAAGTTTGATCCGCTTTGAAAATGTTGGCTTGCGTTATGGAATGGGACCGGAAATTCTCCGCGATGTCTCGTTTCATATCCGGCCCAAATCTTTTCAATTTTTAACCGGACCATCAGGTGCTGGAAAAACAACACTGTTGCGCCTGCTTTTCTTGGCACTGAAACCAACGCGTGGACTCATCACTGTTTTTGACAGGGATATTTCCACAATCACTAATGAGGAACTGCCATTCTTACGCCGCCGCGTCGGTGTGGTGTTTCAAGACTTTCGTCTGCTCGATCATTTGACGACATATGAAAACGTGGCGCTGCCGTTGCGGGTTCGTGGAAAAGACGAATCGAGCTACCGCAAGGATGTGGTTGAGCTTTTGAAATGGGTGGGTCTTGGTGATCGCATCCATGTGCTACCGCCAATATTATCCGGCGGTGAGAAACAGCGCGCAGCAATTGCCCGTGCGCTTATTGACCAGCCCGAAATACTACTGGCAGATGAGCCGACCGGCAATGTTGACCCGCCATTGGCGCGGCGCTTGTTGCGCTTGTTTATGGAGCTCAACAGGTCGGGTACGTCCGTCGTCATTGCCACCCATGATCTGGCATTGATGGATCAAGTTGAAGCGCGGCGCATGATTTTGTCCGGCGGGAGGCTGGAAATTCATGACTAAGTCTTCAAAGCCATCGTCAGCAAAAATGCCGCCTATGCCCGTCCCATCGGAAGAAACGGAGGAAACAGACCGCAGACTGGCGCGTGCGATCAAGTTTCCGTTCGGTTTGGGTGGGGGCGGGCAAGCCTCAATTGTGCCGGATGGCAATGTTTCATCGACTGCGCTGGTCTTTGTCATTGCCATTATGACATTTCTCGCTTGCCTGACGTTAGGCGCAGTCACTGTGGTGAGCGAAACCGCCAGCACATGGCAATTGCAAATCGCCCGCGAAGCGACAATCCAAATCAAGCCAGTCGAAGGCCAAGACATGGAAGCGGCGCTGGAAAGCGCAAAAGCTATTGTTTCTGAGTTTGCCGGCATTCGCAGCGCCAGCATCGTTGACAAGGATGCGACGGCCCGCCTGCTGGAGCCGTGGCTTGGCACCGGCCTTGATTTAGACTCGCTGCCGGTTCCGCGCCTTGTCATTGTCACTATTGATCCGTCCTCGCCGCCGGATTTTCCGGCTATAAAGGCGGCGATGGCCAAAGCTAATTCGAATGCCACTGTTGAAGATCACCGCAATTGGGTGGACCGGTTGATCGCGATGGCGCGGACAACGGTGCTTATCGGATTGGGCGTTTTAGCACTGGTTCTGACCGCCACCGCTTTGGCGGTGATATTTGCCACTCGCGGCGCGATGGCGGGCAATGGGCACATTATTGAAGTGCTGCATTTTGTTGGCGCTGAAGGGAAGTTTATCGCCGGTGAATTTCGGCGGCGGTTTTTCCTTATCGGCATTAAAGGCGCGCTGGCAGGCGGAGTGGCCGCAATTTTTGTTTTCTTAGCTATCGGTTGGTGGTCATCTTCCAATCTGGCAACACCTGAGACAGATCAAGCAAACGCGTTGTTCGGAACTTTTTCAATCGGGCGAAACGGCTATCTTGGCGTATTTGGTATCGTTGCCATCGTTGCAATAATCACGGCTGAAACCACACGGTTGACAGTGTTGAACTATTTAAGCTCGATAGGCCGGATCAACACTGAGGGCTGAAGATTTGAGGATTTTGTAATGGATTTTTCACTATTTCCACCAGTTCCGCCTGTTACTTGCCGCATTTTGTGGTTAGATTCAGGTTCGGATTGATAGACTTGCGCAGCCAACGGGAGCGTAATTGGTACAAAATACGGTGTCACGAAGTCCAATCTCACTAACTGCGCCGCAGCAAAAGCAACGGCGTGCCTTATGGCGTCGTTTGGCCAGATGGGCCGGCCCCTTTATTTTGGTAGCTCTGGTTGCATTTCTCATCGGTTTTGCAACTTTCGCGGAGCATGTTTCACGGATGGCCGCACCGTTAGAAATTGAACCTGCCGATGCAATTGTGGTACTTACGGGCGGGCAAGCCCGCGTGGGGACCGCACTTAGCCTTTTGGCAGCGGGCAAAGGAAAGCGTTTACTGATAAGCGGCGTGAACGCTGGAACCAGTAGGCTTGCAATCCGTAATGCGACTGGGGCCGATCAAGTGCTTTTTACTTGCTGCGTGGACATCGGCTATCAGGCGCAAGACACGGTCGGAAACGCTAGCGAGACCGATGCTTGGCTTACTAAACACAGCTTTCATTCGGTAATTTTGGTGACCAATAACTATCATATAAAGCGCAGTCTTTTGGAAATGCGGCGCTTAAATCCCGCATTGGATATTCGACCATACCCTGTCGTAAATTCCGATTTGACAAATGGCAAATGGATGCTCAGTTCAGAGGCGATGCGCGTGTTGCTTGCAGAATATATTAAGTACCTGGGAGCTTTGTCGCGGCGGGTTTTGCCTGTGCCCGCCTCACTGGGATCTATCATGCGCATGAGATGAAAATTCGTGCTGTTCACAACGGTGCTTAATCTGTCTATTGGTGCTGCACTATTGACCCCTAACCCTCGCGTGATTTGATGATTTTTGTCCGTTCGCTCATTTTCAATATCCTTTTCTACATCAATCTGATCGTCCGGATGATAGTTTTCACGCCTATCTATTTTATCGTCAGCCGCGAAAACGCATGGTTTATCCCAAAAAATTGGGCGCTTTCGAACCATTGGTTGATGAAGCATGTCGTGGGCTGCGACTATACGATTGAGGGGCTGGAGCATATTCAAGACAGGGCATGTATCATTGCTCCCAAGCACCAGTCCTTCTGGGATGCCTATGCATTTGTGCCGTTTATTCCTGATGCCATTTATATCTTAAAGCGCGAGTTGATGTGGATACCCTTGTTTGGCTGGTACTTGGCGAAGATGAAAATGATTCCTGTGCATCGTGGTTCGCGCAATGTGGCCTTGAAATCCATCGTTCGGGGCGCGCAACCGGCAATCGCTGAGGGTCGCCAGATTATGATTTACCCCGAGGGAACGCGACGCTCGCCAGGTGACGAACCGGCGTATAAATATGGCATTGCGCATATGTATTATGAGTTGGGAATTCCGGTGATTCCGATTGCTCATGTTGCCGGTCTCTATTGGCCGCGCCGGAAATTCATGCGCTATCCGGGCACAATCAAATGTCGCGTCCTGCCTGCGATTGAACCGGGTTTGAGTAAGGAGGAATTTTTAGAAAAATTGAAAACTGTCACCGAGTTAGCTTGCGACGAATTTCTCATTGAGGCCGCGACAGGCGCGAACCCGCCGCCGATGCCAGAAAGCGCTCGCAAGCGCTTGGCGGAACTCGGCGTCATACTTTCATGACTGCGTCAGCCACGTCTTCCAGCCAGCGGTCGCGAATGCCAAGGGCGCGGATGTGCTGGACCGTATTGTGCACATATTCCTCGTTCGGACCGGCTTGACCGACTGCGCCGCTGACACGGGACGCGGCCTCTTCAACGGTGAGAACGCCGGAATATTGCTCATGGGCGCGATTAACAAGATAGGTGAGTGCCGAAACCTTCGTGCCGTCATGCAGCACTATGTCAACCATCCGCTCATTATAGGCATTGCTTATCAGCTCCCGCTCCCGCAAATATGTGACAGTCTCATCACGCTTTTCCCCAGCGACGCGAAAAGCTACGCCTATGCAGGAGCCGCCGCGATCTAATCCTAACACCAGCCCGGGCCGTTCCGGCGTGCCGCGATAGACGCGCGAAATGATGCACAGTGAGCGCTTGTAGCCAAATAATCGCGCGCGCCGTGTTTCCACATGGTCAAACCCCGGCCTCCACATTAGTGAGCCGTAGCCAAACACCCAAAAATCGCCCATATCCGCCATTACAAATATCCTGCGTCGCACGTCGCACCAGAGCCAAGTATTCAAGGAACCATGATGGCGTCAACAATAGTATCCACTCCAAACTACGCCCGCCGGATTAAATGGCTAGGCTTTGCAATTGGTTTCTTTGTGATTGCCTACACGGCGGTGTGGTTCCTTGCTGCCCGTGAGGCCGAAAAGCGGTTGGATATCGAACTTGCCAACGTCAATGCAGGCGACACAAAGATCACCTGCGAGAATCGCCAAGTAAAGGGCTATCCGTTCCGCTTTGGACTGTTTTGTGATGGTGAGACTTTTAGAGACGATGCCAAAGGCATATCGATCAGCACCGGCGCGCTGCGCACGGCGGCTCAAGTGTATAATCCTTGGCACGCGATTGCCGAGCTCGATGGACCTGCAAAGGTGGTGATTCCCGGCGCACCGGCCATCACCGCCAATTGGTCATTGCTGCATTCCAGCATACGCGTGAACCAACCCGTGCCTGAGCGGGTTTCAATTGAGGCAACTGGTCTTGATGTCGCTATCAACAAGACTGATACACAATCACTAAAAGCCCTAACCGCCACGTATGCCGCTGGCCACATGCGCACGGAAGACAAGGATGTCTCATTTGCTGGCGAAGTTGCTGGTATGGTGATTGATCCGGCCATTACGCCGAACCGCACAATTCCGGAGTTTGCAGCCTCCTATAATGTGCTTTTGAAAGATGGTCTTGCCATTGCTGCGGCAAAGCCCCGCGACATCAAGGCGGCCTTGCGCGGCCAGTCCGGCGAATTGCGCAGCGTGTCATTGATTTTCAAAGATGGTGGCGCGGTCAGCGTAACGGGTCCGTTGAAATTATCGGCGCAAGGTTTGCTGGATGGCGATATCAAACTCACGCTCACCGATGCCGCAAAACTTGGCGTGGCGTTGGGGCAGGCTATCCCTGAGGCTGCGAAGATAATCACCAACACTTTGACGGCGGCTTCGCTGGCATCAGGTGCGGACAAGGAAGCTTCGCTGACGCTGACCATTCGCAGCGGTAAAGTCTCAGCTGGATTTTTCCCCATCGCGACCATACCACCCTTATAACCTTAGTGCGGCTTGACAGCCGGCCGGCCAAAGTCAGCGGCATCGGTTTCCTGTCCGGCTTCAATAATTGAGCGGCGGATATTGCGGGTGCGGGTGAAAAGATCAAATAGCGCATCACCATCGCCCCAGCGAATGGCGCGTTGCATCGAGGCTAAATCCTCGGAAAAGCGCGACAGCATTTCCAAAATTGCATCGCGGTTATGCAGGCACACGTCGCGCCACATGGTGGGATCTGAGGCTGCAAGACGGGTGAAATCGCGGAAACCTGACGCCGAATATTTAATGACTTCGGATTCTGTCACCGTCTCTAAATCATCCGCCGTGCCAACGATATTGTAGGCAATCAGATGCGGTAAATGCGACACTATGGCCAGCACCAGATCATGATGCTCGGGATCCATGCGGTCCACTTTGGAGCCGCAAGCCTGCCAAAAGTGCGTTAGCTTTTCGATCTGCACTTCATCAGTGCCGGGTGGCGGGGTGAGAATGCACCAGCGGTTTTGGAATAGATCAGCAAAGCCTGCATCCGGCCCGGATTTTTCAGTACCGGCAATCGGGTGACCGGGAATAAAATGTGCCGTGGCGGGAATATGCGGTGTCATTTGCGCAACCACGGAAGCCTTGGTCGATCCGACATCTGTGACAACGGCTCCGATTTTTAAGAGCGGACCAATAGACTTCGCCACCTCTTCCGATGATCCTACCGGAACCGAAACGATGATCAAATCAGCATCTTTTACCGCCTCACCAGCGTCAAGCACGTATTCATCGCCAAGGTTCAATTCGCGGGCACGGTTCAGAGTCGCCTCGCTGCGGGTGGAGATGGTAATGGTCTTCGCCAAGCCCTCGCGCCGGATAATATGTGCCAGCGAGGAGCCGATAAGGCCTATGCCGATGAGCGTAATTTTTTCATAAACTTGCATGACTCACGCTTTCAAAAAATCTGTAAGTGCAGCTATCACCAGCCTGTTAGCCTCTTCGCTGCCCACCGTCAGGCGCAGCGCGTTGGGAAAACCATAGGCGGTCACGCGGCGTAAAATCAGGCCGCGCGCAGTCAAGAAGTCGTCGGCAGCGGCTGCTGATTTTTGCGACGTCTCGGGAAAATGAATCAACACAAAATTCGCGGCACTTGGCGTGACGCGCAGGCCCAACGCCACAAGCTCACCTGTTAGCCACGACGCCCACATTTCATTGTGCTCGATTGACTTGGCAACATGCGCTCTATCACGCATCGCCGCAGCACCCGCAACAATCGCGGCGGCGCTCAAATTGAACGGACTGCGGATGCGGCCGATGGCGTCCATGATGTGCAGGGGCGCATACATCCAGCCGATGCGAACTGCCGCCAAACCGTAAATCTTGGAAAATGTGCGGGTCATCACAACATTCTCATTGCCGGAAACCAGCTCAATGCCCGCCTCATAATCATTGCGCCGGACATATTCGCTGTAGGCAGCATCGAGCACAAACAGAATATCCTTTCGTAAACCGGCGTGCAGGCGGCGCACCTCGTCGATGCTGACATATGTGCCCGTTGGATTGTTTGGATTAGCCAAAAACACGATTTTTGTGCGAGGCGTAACAGCTGCCAAAATTGCATCGACGTTGGCAGTCTCATTGGTTTCCTTTACTGAAACAGGAACGCCGCCCTGCGCCATGATCTGAATTTTATAGACCAGAAATCCATGATCGGTGAAAATACCTTCGTCGCCCGGCCCCATGAACACCTGAGCCAAAAGTGCCAGCAATTCATCCGAGCCATTGCCGCACATAATATTGGCGGGGTTTAGCCCGTGAACCTCCGCAATGGCCTCGCGCAATAATTTTGAGTGTCCATCGGGATAGAGTTCGAGCTTGTTTGACACGGATTCAAATGCGGTAATGGCAGCGGGGCTGGCACCCAGCGGCGTTTCGTTGGACGACAGTTTATAAACCTTGGCCACGCCCGGCGCGCCATGCTTGCCACCGACATACGCGTCTATGTCGAGTATGCATGATCTTGGTTGGGGCCGCTCCGGGTTAATCATAACTTCTTATCCGTATTGAATGTTGAATTCCAAGTGACCGTGAAATAGCGGTCAGACGGGGTAATGTCGAGTGTGGCAGATTGAATGAATGGCCAAACCTCTCCCGTTATCGCGCCCACTTTCGTGTCCGATCATTGAAAATCTTTGGGGAAGCCGGGTGTGTGGTCCTGCCTTCTCAAATTTTAAATGTATGGCAAGTGCCACACACCCGTCCCGGTGTTCTTGCGCTGGCCCAGTCACTCCCGAAACACCTTCCGCCGTTTGACAGGCAGCCATGCATTTCGCGAGCCGGGCCGGATGCGCCTTTGCTTGGGGGTTCAACACCCAGCGGATTTCCAATCCGCCAGCAAAGCACCGGCCGTTGCCACAGACACTTGGATC